>NZ_JASISN010000001.1:0-457012 GCF_030063085.1 Planococcus sp. S3-L1
TTCCATGGGCCTGAAAAAGCAACGACAGAAAATCGCTGGCGGTTAGTTTTCTCTTACGTTGAATAAATCCCGTTTCTTTGGCTAGGGCGTCGACCTTTTCTGGTTCCAGGAATGCAAATAGTGCATCCAGGTAGCTGAGCGTAGTTGGAGCTGTCATAGAAAAAACTCCTCTCGTTGATGGGTATTCTTCCATACCATCTTTCGAGAGAAGTTAGTCCTTTTTCTTAAGTTGACAGCTATGGGCTCAGCGCTTCGTCCGCGGAAAGCGTCCGTTTGATGCGGAGGATCCTACATAAATACGAGACAATGAATTACTATTCTTTTGTCTACAAGCTGGGAGGGATGTTCTTTCTAAAGTTTGTTCGGAAAATGATTCAGCTTCTCTGCTACGGAAGTTATACTGTAAGTACAGAAGCTTCACTGGAATAGCTGAGTTCTACTTTAATGTATGAGGAGTCCTTTAAATGAAAAAACTGCTGGGTCTAATAAGCTTAACTTTGGTCATGAGCGGCTGTAGCGATAATTCTACAAATGCCGAAGAAGTTTTAGTTTCGGCGGCATCTAGCCTGACAGAGGTCATGAAAGAAATGGAACAACAATTTCAAGAAGCAGAACCGAATATTGTGCTAACTTTCAATTATGGCTCATCTAGCAAATTGAGAAGCCAAATTGAACAAGGCGCACCGGCCGACTTGTTTTTGTCAGCTAGTGAAAGAGATATGGAATTACTGGAATCCCAACAGCTAATAGATGAAGATAGCATCAAGCCGTTTGCTGAAAATCAGCTCGTTTTAGCTTCATTAGAAGAATTTCCTGAAACAACTGATTTTCAAAAACTCGTCTTGAATACAGAAGAAAAGATTGCAATTGGAGAACCGGACAGTGTTCCCCTCGGCGCCTATTCAAAAAAAGCATTAAAAAATGAAAACTTGTGGAACTCCCTTAGTGCTCGTCTAATTTATGCGAAAGATGCTCGTCAAGTCGTTACTTATGTGGAAAGCGGAAATGCAGAACTCGGAATTATTTACTCATCAGATGCGTTTATTTCCCAGGAAATAAGTGGGACACTTGAAATGCCAGGGCAGACAGACCCTATTATCTATCCAGGAGCAGTCGTCGCCGATTCCGAAAATCAGCCTGCAGCAACTGCTTTTTTAGAGTTTGTCATCGGTTCAAAAGGGCAAGCCATTCTTAAAGAATATGGATTTATGCCCATAGCTGGAGAAACGCCATGATGGCTTATGATTTGTCTCCACTTTGGTTATCGCTCAGAGTCGCAGTGATTTCAACGTTATTTGTGTTTGTCGTGAGTCTTGCGCTGGCTCGCTTTATGACGAGACGTGAGTTTTTCGGCAAAAGTTTTCTTGAAGCGTTGATCCTATTGCCTTTAGTATTGCCACCGACAGTAATTGGCTTTGGGTTAATTGTGTTGTTTGGCATAAATGGGCCACTAGGTATATTACTTGAACAGTGGTTCGGCTTTCGCGTAGTGTTTACATGGATTGGTGCGGCAATTGCTTCGTTTGTTGTGTCGTTACCACTCATGTATCAAAGTGTTTTAGCCGCTTTTGAAAAAGTAGATCCACGCTGGGAAAACGTAGCGCGAACTATGGGTGTATCCGAATGGCGAATTTTTCGGACCATTACGTTTCCTCTTGCTTGGTCGGGTATTTTGGCCGGATTAATCTTGGCTTTTGCACGTGGCATCGGCGAATTTGGGGCGACGTTGATGATTGCCGGCTATATTCCGGGTATTACAGAAACAATTCCACTAGCTATTTACTTTGCTTATGAAGCAGGCGACATGGAAAAAGCTTTGTTTTGGGTATTGATTGTGTCGTCACTCGGAGTAGCTGCAATTACGTGGGTGAATTATTGGCGTAAAAAGACCGCTGTACGAATCGGAAGGGAATGAGCAAATGCTGCAAGTGGATTTCAAAAAGCAATTAGATCATTTTAGTTTAACGATGCAATTTAGATTGGATAAAGAAATTTTAGCATTGGTTGGCTCTTCTGGTTCGGGGAAAACGACATTATTAAACTGCATCGCAGGTATTGTCCATCCGGATGTTGGTGAAATTTCATTGAATGAACGAAAATTTTATAGCGATGATCAAAAGCCACTAAAAATACAAACGCGCAAAGTCGGTTATTTATTTCAAGACTATGCACTATTTCCACACTTGACCGTAGAACAAAACATTCTTTACGCAGTGCTAAAGGGCAGCAATATTGCGCATATTACGGAATTAACGAAAATTCTTGGCATTACCGGTTTGTTAGGAAAATACCCACACCAAATTTCAGGTGGTGAAAAGCAACGTGTCGCACTGACGCGTTCGTTAGCCGCACAACCCGATATTTTGTTGTTGGATGAGCCTTTTTCAGCATTGGACGATGCCAATCGTGACCGCTGTCAAAATGAACTGTTGCGAATTCACGAAAAGTGGCAGATTCCCATTATTTTCGTAACACACCGAATTGCGGACGCTGAAAAATTAGCCGACCGTATTATGAGAATTGAAAAAGGACAGATGACTGAAGAAACGGTGCGCTGAGAATATAAAAAAGTATAAAATCGTTTGAAAGATCAAATGGCTAGAAAGTGGGAATCACAGTGGATGAACGTTATTCAAGACAAGTCTTATTCAAACCGCTTGGTGAGTCGGGGCAGCAACACTTATTACGTGCGACCGTTACCATTGTGGGGTGCGGAGCTTTAGGTTCAGCGATTGCAGAAACCTTGACACGAGCGGGTATCGGAACGATTCATTTGGTCGATCGTGATTACGTAGAAAGATCCAATTTGCAGCGTCAGCAATTATTTACGGAAGAAGATGCGCGTCAAATGATGCCCAAAGTGGCAGCGGCTGAGCAAAGACTAAAAGCCATACGTAGCGATTTGCAGCTATTCACGTATTTAGAACATCTCGATGCAACGGGAATGCAGAAGTTGGCAGCAGTCAGTGATTTAATTTTGGATGCGACAGATAATTTTGAAACACGTTTGTTGATCAACGACGCTTTTGTAAAATTTGGTGTGCCTTGGATATACGGTGCTTGCGTTGGTAGTTCAGGTGTTGTATTTCCATTTGTGCCGGGAGAAAGCTCATGTTTTCGTTGCTTAATACCGGTGCTTCCTGCCATTAATGAAACGTGCGATACAGTCGGCATTATCTCACCAGCTGTTCAAGTGACAGCAGCGCTTCAATGTACCGAAGCATTAAAATGGTTGAGTAACAACCGTGATGCGATGCGTAAAAAAATCCATCATTTCAATTTATGGGACAATAGCCAATTGGATATTGGCGTTTCGCGCATTAAAGACCCTAACTGCAAAACGTGCGGAGAAGAGGCGGTATTCCCGTCACTCAACGAGACAGCCGCAAGTTCTTACGCTGTTTTATGTGGTCGCGATGCTGTACAAATATTGCCTGATGCGAACCGCCCGATTACATTAGACGACGCAGAGAAAGTCGGAAAACGACTAGAAGCTGGTGTGAAAAGAACTCCTTATTTTGTTGAACTGAAAGTCTTTAATCATCGCATGGTGTTATTCGGCAATGGTCGTTTGCTAATTCACGGCGTTCACAATATAGCAGAAGGTCGAAAATTATATCACCAAGTATTTGGCTAAAAGGAAAGGGGAGATTGGATGTCGGAAACATTTCATACTGATCATCAAGTGCGGGTTGCGGTGTTAACTGTTAGTGACACAAGGACTGAAGAAACCGATACTGGCGGTCAGCTTGTACAACAGATGGCTAAAGATCATGAGCTAGAAATTAGTGACTATGCATTAGTTCCAGACGACATCGCACGCATTCGACTAACGATTTCTGACTGGTTGGAACAGGATGACATTGATACGATTATAACGACTGGTGGAACCGGAATAGCGAAGCGTGATGTTACTTTAGAAGCGATTCAGCCATTGTTTAAAAAAGAAATATCAGGATTCGGAGAACTCTTCCGTTACGTTAGTTTCACTGAAGATGTTGGTACAAAGGCTCTTCTTAGCCGAGCGGCAGCAGGAGTAGCCAATGACAAAGCCATTTTTGTATTGCCAGGATCTCGAGGAGCTGTAAAGCTGGCGATGGAGCGATTGATTTTACCGGAGATTAAGCATATATACTCGGAATTGACGAAGCATTAATCACGTTCATAATCACTGATTGAAAAACCCTGTGGCATTGTCAGTTGAATGACATTACCACAGGGTTTTTAAATTCGTAACGTAACAATTTAATCACGCGCGTAGTCAGATTTCCCACCGGTTTTCTCAAGCAGCATCGTCGGTCCAATGACCATTTCTTTACCAGAAGCTTTGCACATATCGTAAATTGTCAGTGCTGCAGCAGAAGCCGCGGTAAGGGCTTCCATTTCAACCCCTGTAGGTCCTTTTGTTTTTACGGAAACGGTCAACAACACTTCGAAATGGTTTTTTTCTTCATCAACATTCCATTGAAATTCAATATCCACGCCACTAAGTGCTAATGGATGACACATCGGAATGATTTGTGAAGTGTTTTTAGCTGCCATAATGCCAGCCACTTGGGCAACTGCAAAAACATCGCCTTTTTTATTGGTACCTTCTTTAATTTGTTGATAAATTGCTTTGTTTAACAAGACAGAAGTAGTCGCACGCGCTGTGCGGACACTGTCTTTCTTGTCGGAGACGTCGACCATCTTGGCACGTCCTTGGGCATTAAAATGTGTGAGTTCTGACAATGAAATCATCCTTTCGCGAGTGAATAATGTCAGTATAGCATGACGGATGTCGACTGCTTTAACTATTCAATCTGGTTGCATTGGTGCTTTACGTGAGGAACGCTTAGCACTACATAGGTTGAATAAACTCTTATGATGGCTGTATTTTCTAATATTTACATTATTATTCCAGTATGTTTGAATAGAGAGAGTATAAAAAAAGGTGGAGATCAATTGAAAACGACAGAGTACCAAGATAATTTAAATCCGTTTACCGCTATTTGGACGCGTCCGCGCGAGACCGTTCGATATGTGATTGAAGAAAAAGAGTCTAATTTTAGCTTTTTATTAATCGTGTTGTCAGGCTTTGTGGGAGGTCTTCTCAGTAGCCTGGATTCAGAACTATTTCTTCCTGTATGGGGAATTCTTTTGCTAGCGTTAATAGGTGGACCGATTGGGGCTGTAGTAAGTACCGCGATTGGAGCTGGTATTTATTTGTTAGTAGGTCGGTTATTTAAAGGCGAAGCTACATATACTGAAATGTTTCGTGCAATTTTAACAGGACAAATTCCACAAATCTGGCTTTTTCCGCTTCTGTTATTTTGGGTGCTCGTATTTCCGGAAACTTATTTTGTAGAGTCTGACCAACTGCCATTTGAGGACACGAATCTACTGTCAATGATTTTTTTCCTTATTTTAGGGGTAGTGTCTATTTGGACGTTTGTTGTTCAGTGTAAAGCTGTAGGAGAAGCACATAGACTTTCTGCTTGGAAAGGGTTTTTCATCATTGTTCTTCCTGGGATCGTGTTTATTGGAGTCATTGTGGCCATTATTGCCGCGGTTCTAACGACAATTATGTAAGTTATCAAAAACAAGGCAGCCAATAAGGCTGCCTTGTTTTTATGGTTTTTCTACCTTATGAATAACTCCAGTTTCTTCAACATCGGCTACTTCTCGACGGACCGTCTCTTTGACAACCTCTACGTCTTGAACGGTACGTTTGCCAATGACAATTTCTTCTCGAATGACTTTCTTTTTGCCAATATCTAAACGTTCTTCGGACAGCGGAATGTAAATGGCATCGCCTTTTTCATACGCTTGCTGCGGTGTTAATGTATGTTCACTTTTTTCATTAGCTGTTTCTTCAGTAATGGGACGTCGGTTAACGACGATTTCCTCGCGCTCTACGGGTACTTGAATTTCTCTGTCTTCTTCGACCAGTTTTTTATGAACTTGGACTTCCCCTGTCTGAACTTTTTCTTTATCAATGCTTACCCGTTCTTCGTGTAAGGCAAGGCGTTGTTCTTCAGTAGCAATAGCTTTATTTGTTTGTTCAGGTGGGTAAGAGGGTTCGGGTTGAAGTGCAGATAAGGGTTCGCTGCTTGTGTAAAGGAGGAGTCTACCATTCTCAACCTGCTGGAAATAATAATCTGTTTCTTCCGCGCTCAATCCCATCCGGTTAAAGGCATCTTTTGTGATGTCATCGCCGGCTAAAAAAGCAATGACTTTGCCTTTGAAATTGTCCCGGTCTTGTGTATCCACATGGACAGCTGTGTGCGTGATTAGCAATTCTATTTGTTCGTCATGTTTTGATACTAAATACAGTTCCTCTTCTTCGTATCCTACTGCTTTGAGTTCACCGACTGTAATCAGCACTTGTGCTTGCGCATCAAATAATCCAATGCGTTTGTTTTCTTTTTTATCCATGCCCAATTCCTCCCCTATCAATTGTACCGAATTGCTTTGTTAAGGCTCATTTACCCGTAGTCACGTTCTAGATAAACCTCAACATCAAAAAGCGTATCCGAACAAAATCGTCCGGATACGCTTTTTTACCCATTAAAATAAATCGCGCTCATCTTTTTTCGGTTTTACTAGTTCATCAATATCCGCTTCTTCGTGTCGGACAGTTTCGCTCACCAGTTCGGAGTCTTGAACTGTGCGTTTACCGACAATAATTTCTTCACTAACGACGTCTTTCTTACGGACGTTGACACGCTCTTCTGAAACAGGAATATGAATCGTTTCTTCATCATCGTAAAGGTTTATATTTGCTGAATTAGTTGTATTCGAGTGGACTTCTTCGTTTACCGGACGACGTTCTACATAAACTTCTTCACGTTCAACTGGAATTTCGAGAGTTTGATGTTCTTCGACAACGTGCTTTCCGACAGTTACTTCACCTGTCTGAACCCGTTTTTTTTCAACGCTTAGTCGTTCCTCGTGAAGACGTAGATGTTCTTCTTCAGCAGTAGTTGCTCGCGCCCCTGTTTGAGTATGAGTGTGTGGCTTGTACGATGCGCCGTAATCGCTATTCACGTAAAGCACTAACTTGCCGTTTTCGACTCGTCTGTAATATTTGTCTGCTTCGCCGCTTCCTAACCCCATTTGTGTAAATGCATCATGCGTCGAATCTCCACCAGAAATGAATGACTTGAATTTGTCCATTATATCTTCATCATCTTGGACATTTAAATGAACATCTGTCTGGCCTTGAACCATAGATAGCTGATCGTTACGCTTAGCGATCACATACATATCTTCTTCTTTATAGCCTTGTGCTTTTAACTCGCTAATTTTGTGTAAAACTTCTGCTTGTACATCATATGATTGAATCATTACTGTTTCTTTGTTTGTCATTTCTAATTCCTCCCAATAGTGATGGATCACCTATAGAGCAAGGTAGTGATAATGTACCCTGTTGTTTTTCAGAACAAACCCATTGGTTTTGAATAAGCAGAAATGCTATAGCTTGAAAATAAACGCTTGCTTTCCTGTTAACTTTTTAATACACTATAAAACGTAATGATTACTATTTGTGAAAATGGACGACAATGTACAAAAGGAGGGGAAAAGATGAGAGTCAATATCACGTTAGCGTGTACAGAAACAGGCGACAGGAATTACAGTACGACGAAAAATAAGCGGACAAACCCCGAGCGCATTGAGTTAAAAAAATACAGCCCACGTCTTAATAAAGTTGCTATTCACCGGGAAACAAAATAATTTTTTGTGTAGTATAAAATGTAGCAATTACTTTTGGAGGTAATTTCATGGCTAAAAAATCAAAAATAGCACGTCATAATAAGCAACTGCAGTTAGTCGCGCAGTTTGCTGAGCAGCGACAAAGCTTTAAAGAACAAGGGAACATTCACGCATTAACCAATTTACCGAAAGATTCTTCTCCCACTCGTCTAGCTAATCGATGCTTGGTGACAGGAAGACCACGTGGATATATGCGGAAATTTGGGATTTCGCGTATTACCTTCCGGGAATTGGCGCATAGAGGTCAAATTCCTGGCGTTAAAAAAGCAAGTTGGTAAAACGAACCCAATCAAAAATAGCAGATTTTTATCTGCTGTTTTTTTATTTATATAGAACTATCGCAAAAAAAGTGTTTTAACTAATAAAATTTTTCTACCTGGCTCTTTTAAATATAACTTTTGATGCTATGATTAGGATATATTTAACTTATATACAAGAAGAAATTTTCAATAAGAAATGCACAAAGGGTGGTAATTAGAATGACAGTTCAAACAGCAAATGATATTTTAAAACGCAATAATGTTCAGGTTATTGGTCAAGGTGAAAAAACCTTAGTATTTGGTCATGGTTTTGGCTGCGATCAGCAAGTCTGGGACAATACAATTGTAGAATTTTCAGCAGATTATCGAATTGTCACTTTCGACTATGTTGGTGCAGGGAAAAGTGATAAGGCCGCTTATTCGACCGAACGCTATAGCACGTTAGACGGTTACAAACAGGATCTTCTAGAAGTTTGCGCTGCGTTAGAACTTGAGGAAATTTTATTTATTGGTCACTCTGTCAGCGCTATGATTGGGATGCTTGCTTCAATCGAACGTCCAGAGTTGATGGAGAAAATGATTATGATTGGACCATCTCCTTATTATCTGAACGAACCTGGCTACAATGGTGGATTTGAACAATCTGATATCGATGAATTATTGGATATGATGGAAATAAACTATAAAGAATGGGCGAAGTATTTGGCGCCTGTCGTCATGCAGAACGAGGAACGTCCTGAACTGGCTGCGGATTTTGAGCAATTATTGTGTTCAAATGACCCGATGATTGCTCGTCAATTCGCTGAAGTAACGTTCACTTCAGATCTTCGTGACCAATTAGATAAAGTTACAGTACCTACGTTGATTCTTCAACCAAAATTTGATGCCATTGTACCATTAGAAATTGGTCAATATCTCCGCGATCATATCTCAGGTAGTCAATTGGTTGTAATGGAAGCAATGGGACACAATCCACATTTGAGTGATTCAGAGGAAACGGTAAAACGCATTAAGGCGTATTTAGCAGAATAGAGGAGTGAAAATCGTGGAACAGCAACTCGATAGAGCCCCTTGTGGTTATTTGGTTCTGGACCAGGAATTGCGTGTCGTTGAAATGAATAGCACGTTGCGGAATTTGACAAGCGTAGAAAATCCGCAGCATATCCATGATTTACTGACTATCGCTTCCCGGATGTATTTCCAAACGTACTTTACTCCTTCTATTAAAATGCATGGCACCGTAAATGAAATGTTTTTGACCTTGAAAAGTGCGGCAGGACATATGCCAGTCTTGATGAATGCAGTAGAGCAAAATGGTTTGTACGAATGTGCATTGATCCAGATGAGTGTTCGTGGTGAATATGAAAAAGAACTCCTATTAGCCAAACGCAATGCAGAAAAGATCAACCGTGAAACAGTAGAAGCCTATGAGAAACTACAACATTTAATGAGCGAAGTAGAAAGTAAACAGCAACAACTGATTGATCTGAACTCAACACTACAGCAATTGTCCATCACGGATTCGCTAACGGGTTTGAAAAACCGTCGCTATTTGGAAGAGCGACTTCATGACTTTTTACTGCAGGCGCAAAATGGTCGAAAAGTGGCTCTTTTGATTTTGGATATTGATTATTTTAAGCAAGTTAACGATACATATGGTCACCAAATAGGTGATGCAGTATTGCAGGAATTAGCGTGGCATCTAGAAACGAAAGTTGGCACGGCCGATATTGTAGCACGTCTCGGAGGAGAAGAGTTCGTCGTCGTGATGCCAGACTTAGGAATTGAAGAAGGCTTAGCTATGGCTGACTCTTTGTGTAAGCACATAGAAGCTGCTGACTGGATGCATGTACCCATCACGGTAAGTATCGGTGTCGCCATTTATGCGCCTGGAGACGAAGTAGGAAGCTTGCTCTCTAGAGCGGATGGTTTTCTATACAAAGCAAAAGCTAATGGAAGAAATTGTGTCTTCGGCAATGAATAAAGAACTACCTTTAACATCCGTCTTTAAAAACGGATGTTTATTTATTGGGAAAAATAGGGAACTGGACTCATTGCAACCATTCGTTTACCAGCTATACTTAGCGTACAAAATATCTTTGCCTCTGGAGGTCTTATGGAAAAAGAGAATCGGTTATTGGGGGAACGCGTGTCGTTAGATAAAGAATTGATCGCACAATTGATTCATGAGGAAGTCAATACCAATCTTCAGGCTGAGCAGTTGCAAATGAATAAAGATTTTATCGAAGTCGTCAATAGAATCCGAATCGATTTTGTGGATTTAATTGGACAATCCATTAGCAATAGCTGCGACATTCAAGGAGTTTATGCGAATATTCAACGGTGGGGAGAAAAAACAGGTAATTTTTTTCTCGAAAACAATCGATCATTAGAAGACGCACTTGTAGAAGTTTCTCTGTTCCGAAAACACATTGGAACAGTCATCAAAACAGAAGCCGTTCACAAAAAAGTTGCCATTCAAGTCGTTTTTGATATTATGGAAACCTTTCATTCGTTACTGGATTATGCAGCTGTTTCCTATACAGAAGCCTACACAGTTTCATATCGACGAAAATTGGCATGCGCAAGAAAAGAATTTCTTGAACTTTCCTCACCCGTTGTCCCGGTCAGTGATCAGATTGCCGTTTTACCACTAGTGGGTAGCATTGAAATAGACCGAGCTCGTTATATACTGGAGAAAACCTTACTAGCAACAAATCAACTAAAAATTACGGTATTGATTGTAGATTTGTCAGGTGTCGTGAGAGTCGACTCAATCGTTGCAGAACAAATTATTAAAATCATTCAGTCGCTAAAGCTTGTAGGTATACGCTCGGTTCTCACGGGAATTCGTCCAGAAATTGCAGCGATGCTTGTTGGTATTGGCGTCGATTTAAAAGACATTGAAATTGGTGGCAGCCTGAAACGTGTCTTACATCAGATGAATGTCACTTAATTAAAAAAACGCTGAAGTTCCTAGACTTCAGCGTTTTTTTTAGTTAGTCAATTTGTCACTGCTTCTGAATGCAGACTGGGTAAAGACTTGTGTAACGTCAGGGTTTCTTCATCAGTCAGTGCAATCATTGGCAACCGAACGCCGCCAGTCGGAACACCTGTCATGTGCAGTGCTGCTTTAACTGGAGATGGATTTGGCGCAGCGAACAATGCTTTCATTGTTGGCAATAACCGTCTATGAATAGTTGCTGCTGTTTTCACATCACCTGTTTTAAAACTCGTAATCATGTCTTGCAGATCGTTGCCGATAATATGTGCAGCAACCGAAACGATGCCCGCACCACCGATAGACAGCATCGGTAAAGTCAGACTGTCATCGCCGCTATAGACAGTAAAAGATTCAGCTGTGTGTTCAATAATTTCTGAAGCAGCATCCAAATCACCGCTCGCTTCTTTAATAGAAACGATATTGTTAATTTGAGACAAGCGGATGACGGTTTCTGGAAGCAAGTTAACGACGCTACGTCCTGGAATGTTATAGAGCATGACAGGTAGATGAGTCGACTCCGCAATGGCTTGGAAATGTTGGAACATGCCTTCTTGTGAAGGTTTATTGTAATAAGGCGTAACTAGCATAATGCCATCTACGCCGACTTTCTCTGCTTGTTGAGTCAAAGAAATCGATGCCCGCGTATTGTTCGAGCCGGTTCCTGCGATGACCGGAATCCGTCCAGCAACAGTGTTGACGGTAAACTGGAACAATTCTACTTTTTCCTCTATCGATAAAGTTGGCGATTCGCCTGTGGTTCCTGCGACGACAAGGCCGTCAGATCCATTAGCAATCAAGTGCTCGATTAAGTTTTGCGTTGCCGGAAAATCAATTTCCTCGTATTGGTCGAATGGTGTTACCATTGCTGTAATTACTTGGCCGAAATTCATACAGAACACACCCTTTTCTAATTTTTTTCGAAGCTTAGAGGTGAGAGGCCCGTCAGGAACAAACAAAAAAGCAGCAACAGGAGGTCCTGTTGCTGCAGTAGAAACAATGTTTACCATTTGCTCCTGTGCATCAGATAGCCCTCCATATAGTTTCCTATATGACAGTCCTGCATTTATTAAATGCAGACCCAGCGCACGGAAATGTGAGATCTCCGCCACTTCGGCAAATCCCCCTTTCGGCAAACGTCAACGGATCTCATCATCCTCGTTTTGCGTACTAATGGTTTTTGCGCCTCTATCCTACTCTTGTAAAAACAAGAGCAAGAAATATTGAATTAGCTGTACTATAACAAATGTTTCTATTAATTGCAAGATGAAGAACGTAAAAAATTATAACCGAGGAGAGATAGAATGAGTGAGCAAGCCTATGACCAACTGCTAGCCATTGCAACAACAGGAAACCAGCAAGGATTTAATGCCTCTTTGCATCATAATCGTTATGAGCCTACACCTTACGATTTACTCGACAAATTGTTTGAGCATTATAGCCTGTCTCCTGAAGATTGTATCGTTGATGTTGGCTGTGGAAAAGGGCGCTTGAATTTTTATGTGCATCATTTTTTTGGTGTAAAAAGTGTAGGCATCGAAATGAATCCGACATTTTACACAGAAGCCCTCGAAAATAAAAAACAGTACGCGAAAAAGCACAAAGGTGCAGAGTTTCACATTAACTTTTGTAATTGCTTAGCTCAGAAATACCCAGTTACAGCAGACGATACCGTATTCTATTTCTTTAACCCTTTTTCAGTGGCGATATTCATCGCATTTGTGAATAAAATTTTAGCTTCAGTCGAAAAATCTCCACGGACGGTAGACATGATTTTGTTTTTTGCCTCTCAAGATTACAGTGATTATCTGGAAGCTAACGGAGTTTTTCAGCTAATAGAAGAAATTCAATTGTCGGATTTCCATAAAGATCCGCGCGAACGATTTTTAATTTATCGATTGTCTAAAATGGATTAGAACTAGTGCTCTAAAGGGTATATTTACAGTAAAACAATTGTGAAACGAGGGACCCCTATGGAATGGAAAGGTAGAAAAGCCAGTAGAAACGTTGAAGATCGGCGAGGGAAAGGTGGAGCGCTAGTAGCAGGAGGCGGCATCGGCGGTATTTTAATTGTGTTATTAGTGGCTTTTTTAGGAGGCGACCCAGGTGTCATTCTTGATCAATTGGGTGGATCCTCAGGAACGACTTCAAACCAGTCTTACGAATCAACTCCACAAGAAGAAGAATTGGCTGAATTTGTGTCAGTCGTTCTAGCGGATACGGAACAAGTTTGGACAGAAGTTTTTAAAGAAGAAGGCATGGAATATGTTGAGCCGACACTCGTTTTGTATAGTGGCAGCGTCGAGTCTGCCTGTGGAACAGCAGGCGCAGCCGTCGGACCCTTTTATTGTCCAGGCGATTACAAACTTTATATTGATTTGAGTTTTTACAATGACCTACAAACCCAATTTCAAGCACCCGGTGATTTTGCCATGGCGTATGTCGTGGCACACGAAGTTGGACACCACGTTCAAAATCTTCTTGGTGTTATGGAAGACGTGCAGCCACTTCGCAGCCAGCTTAGTGAAGAAGAATACAATAAAGTGCAAGTACGCTTGGAGTTGCAAGCGGATTATTTGTCGGGCGTCTGGGCCCACCATGCGCAAGGTATGGGCTATTTAGAAGAAGGTGACCTAGAAGAAGCATTGACAGCCGCAAGTGCGGTAGGGGATGACACCATTCAACAGCGGTCCCGTGGTTACGTTGTACCTGAGAGTTTTACACATGGTAGTTCCGAACAGCGCCAGCGATGGTTTAAAAAAGGCTTTCAAGCCGGTAATTTAAAAGAAGGCGACACGTTTAATGCAACTGATTTGTGATGGCACCTAAAGTGAAAATCACTTTTAGCATGCAAATAAAAGGGTGCAGCATTGATATTTTTGCTGATGTGATTCATTATATAAAATAGACAGTCTTTTCATTTCGCATGGAAAGAAATATAGCTCTGCGAAGGAAGTACAGCATGTTGGATGACAATATCACACGCCTAGAATACAACGGCAAAGAATTAATCCTAATCGGTACGGCACACGTTTCTAAAGCTAGTGCAGAGCAGGTGAAAGCCGTCATTGAAACCGAGCGACCGGATTCGGTATGCATCGAATTAGATGCGCAGCGCTATGAATCGGTAACTCAAGACAGCAAATGGAAAGAAACCGACATTTTCAAAGTGATCAAAGACAAAAAAGCAAGTTTGTTACTCATGAATTTGGCTATTTCCTCTTTTCAAAACCGTCTTGCAGATCAGTTTGGCATCAAACCTGGACAAGAAATGATTCAAGGGATTGCTTCTGCTAAAGAAACTGGCGCAGAATTGGTACTCGCTGACCGTAATATTCAAGTAACGTTTTCGCGCATTTGGGGCAATATCGGTTTTATGGGGAAAGCGCAATTGCTGACTTCCGTATTCTTTAGTATTTTCAGCAAAGAAACAATCTCAGAAGAAGATTTGGAAAAGATGAAGTCACAGGATACCCTCAACGCGGTAATGAATGATTTTACCCAATCTTTCCCTAAACTGAAAGAGCCGCTCATTGACGAACGAGACCAATATTTGGCGCAAAAAATTAAAGAAGCTCCTGGTCAAAAAATTGTCGCGGTTCTTGGTGCAGCACATGTTCCAGGAATCATTAAAGAAGTCCACAACGAACACGATTTGGAAGAACTATCAAAAGTTCCAGCCAAATCAAAGTGGCCGAAAGTTATCGGTTGGGCAATTCCGTTAGCATTGGTCGCTATGATTGCCATCACGTTTATGAATAACCCTGCAGCTGGTCTCGACCAAACGATTAGCTGGATCCTTTGGACCGCATGTCTTGGGGCAATAGGTGCTGCTGTAGCTTTCGGTCATCCATTAGCAATCCTCACTGCTTTTGTCGGGGGTCCGATCGGTGCACTACATCCATTGTTAGCGGCAGGCTGGTTTTCAGGACTTGCACAAGCCTATGTTCGTCGCCCGAACGTTGGGGATTTCCAAACCTTATCGAAGGACGTTTTTACGCTTAAAGGCTTTTGGGACAATAAAGTTACGCGTGTTCTACTAGTTGTGGTGTTAACAAATTTGGGTACAGCAGCAGGCAATGTAATCGGTGGATTAGACGTTATTCGTTTGTTTTTCCAAAACCTATAAGTAGATTTCCTACCGGACGGCGAAACTTTGCTGTCCGGTTTTTTGTTTTTCTCTTGTTGCTGATAGTTTAAGAGCGGGTATATATAACAAAAGACCATTAGAAATGAGGAGGCGCATGGAGATGAGCTTTTTTCTAGTAGGCATTTTACTGTGGTCGTTGGTCATTTTGTCCGTCGTGTTGGCAATAATCGGTTTCTGGAGGGGTTCCTGGCAAGCGTTAGCCTGGAGCGGAATTGCTTTGCTTCCACCGATGCTACTTATTTATATGGGGGGAGATGGAGTTTGGTTCCAGTTTGGTATCTTGTTGCCGATCCTTTTGTTGGTTGCTGCTTTTTTGATGAAACAGCAAAAGACACCCAATTCGTAATCGGCTGGTAATTTCAGCCGATTTTTCTAAGCATGCCACTGGTAATTCCAAAGTCATAGTTATACAATTATTATACAAAAAATGCAGAGGAGCTAGGCCAATGAAATATCTATTAGGTCGAAGCAAGTTATTCATATTTTTAATTTTAATCTTATCGATCGTTGGGGCATATGTCTTTATCACATTACCGCAACGTGAGATTCCGGAAACCCCATCAAGCCTTGTTTTAATTTCAACAATTTTGCCAGGTGCAGGGCCTGAGGAAGTGGAAACGTCCATCACCAATCTGCTCGAGCGTGAAATCCAACAAGTAGATGGCATTGCATCGCTGCAATCCGTGTCTGCCAATTCTGCTTCCATCATTACACTGGAAATAGAAGATGGTGAGAATCCGGATGAGTTAATCAACAGCATTCAGCAACAAGTAGGAAATGCGACATCAGGATTTCCTGATAACGCATCAGAAACAACGGTGGAAAAACTAGATTTAACTTTCCCCTTAGTGTCGTACATGTTCTATGGGGATAAAGAAGAACTAAAAAGTATGGAAGATGCGTTAGCCACGCTTTCTGAAGAAGTAGAAGCCGTTTCAGGAGTTGCTGGAACAACGGTTAAAGGTTTAAACTCACAGCAAGTTCTAATTGAACTCAATAGTGAAGAACTAGCCGCTAATGGGCTTCAGCCATTTGAAGTGCTCCAATCGCTTCAACAAGCAAATCAGCCATTGTCACTTGGCACACATGATAATGGCAACGAGCAAGTGAGCCTAACTGTGCAACAAGGTCAAGGCATCGACAAACTAAAAGAACTACAAGTAGGTGCAGCAGCAGTACCACTTGAAGATGTTGCAACGATCGAGACGGTAGATCAAGAAACAGAAGATATTGTAACGTTTGAAGGCGAAGACGCCATTTCGTATACGGTCTTTTTGCAAACGGCACAAGACGTTCCTTCTGTAGATGATAAGGTCTCTAAAGTTATTGAAGAATTTGCAGCTGATCTTCCAGCTGGCGTTCAAGCTGAGAAATACGAATCTCAAGCTGATAATGTGAATGAAATCTTCGACAGCCTATATGTTTCATTGGCCATCGCTGTCTTAGCTGTTTTGATCGTCACAACAGCTGGATTAACGTTGTATGGATCTTTTGCAGTCGCGTTAACGGTCTTAGCTTCCGTACTCATCGGAATGATCCCGATTCCGTGGTTAGGCGTTGACTTGAACCAAATCTCAGTGATTGGTCTCATTATTGCCATCGGTATTTTAGTCGATGACAGTATCGTTGTTAACGATAATATTCAGCGGCGTTATAAGCTAGGGGATTCCGCTCGCGATGGAGCGATTACCGGCGTCCGTGAAGTATACCCGTCGATTATTTCTTCTAGTTTGGCAATTGTCGTGACATTCTCTCCATTGTTATTGCTATCAGGCGGTAATGGTGCGTTTATCAAGGCCTTGCCAAGTATTTTAATTACGACAATATTAGCTTCAACGGTGCTGTCGATTACACTTGTACCCATGATGCAATATTTGAAAACGAAACAAAGAGCAAAGAAAATTTCAGATACCCCTGGATTCTTAGGGAAACCACTCGAGAAAATTGCGTTGTTTTATTCGAATAAAGTATTGCGTGGCGTATTAAAACGCCCTCTACTTGTTGGCGTCGGAGGCATGTTAGTCGCGACAGGATTATTATCTCTTGCGCTCTTTACGCCTTTTGAATTTTTCCCAGCAGCTGACCGTGAAGAAGTAACGATGAACGTCCGCCTTGCAGAAGGCACAACGATTGAAAATACGGATGAATTTCTTGCTAACTTAACGGAAGAAGTCAAATCTGAAGATGATAACATTGCTGAAATTTCAATCTTTTCAGGTGAAGGATTGCCAAACTTGTTTGCCTCTTCAATGAACAACACAGGAGGCAACACCGGTCAAGTAGTATTCCGTATTGACCGTGAGCAAACAACCGCTTCGGACTTCATTGATAAGTGGCAGCCCGAGTTGCGTGAACGTTTCCCAGAAGCCGAAATTTTCTTGGATACGATTGTACAAGGGCCACCTGTAGGAGCTCCAGTTACAGTGGATATTACAGGTGAAGATATTGAAGAATTGGCGTCTATACGCGATGAATTAAAAGCGCAATTGTTGGCAGAAGGCGCTACGATTGTTACCGATAATTTAGGCGACTCGGTTCCAGCGATTGAGTATGTACCAAATCAACAGGCGCTACAAGAAAACAAAATCGCGCTTAGTTCAGTGACCAATCAACTCCAGCTGTTGACACAAGGTGTGCCTCTTTACACCATTTATGAAGGTCAAATGCCGTACCAAGTGTTCTTGAAGCAATCAGGCATTGACGATGGTCAACCAATTGACTTGTCTCAATTCGAAGTTCCGGCGCTTAGTGAACAAGGACCACCGACCTTGGTGCCGATGAATGAGTTGCTAACACCAGAAGACACAACGAAACTGTCACAGGTGCCGCATAAAGAAGGGGACCGTTCGATTACACTTCGTGCATTTGGTGACATTGATGACTTTGAAAACAACATGTTGGCTGTCATTGACAAAGAGCGTGAGTCATTGACAGAAGGCTACGAATTATCGACAGGTGGAGAAAACTCTGATCAAGAAGCTTTCTTTGCTGAAATTGGTCTATTGTTCCTAGTTGTCATTTTGTTAGTGTACTTAGTTATTGCTTTCCAGTTTAAATCGTTTAGCTTACCATTCCTTGTGTTGATCGCTGTTTACTTAGGTATTTCTGGTGCAATTCTTGGATTGTTCTTAACGCAAACACCGCTAAGCTTCCTTGGCGTTATGGGAATTGTTTCCCTGACAGGGATTGTTGTGCGAAACGCAGTTGTGTTGATTGACTTTGTAGAAACACGTCGTCTATCAGGAGACTTTGATATTAAGGAAGCCATTGTCGAATCAGGCTATGCCCGTATCAAACCAATCCTTTTGACAACTATCACGTCAATCATCGCACTCGTGCCAGTCGCGTTGTCAGGAGATCCATTATTTGAACCGTTAGCAGTTACAATCATTGCTGGACTTGCATTCTCAAGCTTGTTCACATTGGTAATGATTCCATCACTTTACTTAGTATTTTACCGTGTGAACCGTCGCAGAAATCAAGTGACAGAATAACAATAGACTGCGCAGCCTTTGGGTTGTGCAGTTTTTATTTGAATAATGAGTATTTGGAAAGTGAGCAAATCAGTAATAAAGTAACGTTGATCGAAAGAGTGAGTTATAAAGGGGATTCAACAGAACAAGCAGGTGATATGGCGAAAGCTTCGTTTTTGCTAGTGCGTAGGGCTGAGTCTTTCCGGCAATGCTCAATCCGATTCTGCGCGCTACAGCTTCACCTCGTAACATGAATAACTTAAGCCATACTGTGAATACGACAGACAAATAATCAGATTTCAGGTGCTGGAGTGAACATACGAAGTATTATCGGAGTAGTTTCAGCTTTTTTTCTAGGAAAATAACTTACTTTAATGAAGGAAGAGACTAAAAAAATGAAACAAAGCGTGTCACAGCGGGATAGGTGGGCAATGTATGCGTTATCATTTTGTCACACGATAGTCATTTACTTCTTTCACTAGATTTGGTAAGATGTCTGACGACAGTAGAGTTAAACAATGTATTTGCTTAATTTTCTGATAAAAATATATATAGATGAGGTGAAGTTGTGAATTTATTGTGGGGCATCTTTGGCGTATTCGTTGTTCTTGGAATCGCCTTCTTATTATCAAGCGGCAAGAAGTCTATCAAGCCACGGACAATTCTCGGCGGATTAGCCATCCAGATTACATTTGCATTTATGGTACTAGAATGGGAATTTGGAAGAAAAATGTTGTTAGGTCTTTCGAATAAAGTCCAAAATGTAATTGACTATGCAGGTGAAGGAATTGCTTTCTTATTTGGTCCAGCGGCTGACATTGGTGGATTTGGATTTGTTTTCGCCTTCCAAGTTTTGACAATTATCATCTTCTTTTCTTCTTTAATTTCAGTACTATATTACTTAGGTGTTATGCAAATTGTCATCAAAATTCTGGGAGGCGCATTATCGAAGCTTCTTGGAACGAGTAAAGCAGAGTCAATTTCAGCAGCAGCGAATATTTTCGTTGGCCAAACAGAAGCACCGCTAGTCATTCGCCCCTTTATCGCGGGGATGACCAAGTCCGAATTATTTGCAGTTATGACAGGGGGACTGGCTTCTGTAGCAGGTTCTACTCTGGCGGGTTACGCACTTCTTGGTGTACCGCTTGAATATTTGTTAGCTGCAAGTTTCATGGCTGCTCCAGCCGGGTTGATCATGGCTAAAATCATGATGCCGGAAACAGAAGAAGTCGAAGAAAAAGAGTTTGTTATGGAAAAAGACGAAGCTTCAGTTAACGTCGTAGATGCAGCAGCACGTGGTGCGTCTGACGGTCTTCAATTGGCGTTAAATGTGGGCGCGATGTTACTTGCATTTATCGCATTAATTGCTTTACTAAATGGTGTACTTGGCGGCATCGGTGGATGGTTCGGTTTTGGTGGTTTGACTATCCAAAGTATTTTAGGCGTCATTTTTGCACCGCTTGCATGGGCAATTGGTGTACCTTGGGCTGAAGCAGTCCAAGCGGGTAGCTTTATCGGACAGAAGCTAGTACTTAACGAATTTGTTGCGTATTCAGCTTTTGCTCCTGAAATTGCCAACTTGTCACCTAAAACGGTCATCGTTGTCAGCTTTGCTCTTTGCGGATTCGCAAACTTAAGCTCATTGGCAATCTTACTTGGCGGACTTGGTGCGATCGCACCAAGTCGTCGTTCAGATATTGCTCGTCTTGGCATGCGCGCCGTTGCGGCGGGTGTACTCGCTTCATTATTGAGTGCAGCAATTGCCGGAATGTTCGTTTAAAAAATAAAATAATGAGGGCCTGCAGCTATTGCAGGTCCTTTTTAGGTTTTGAGGCGAATAGCTGCGGCATATGCACGCTCGAGGAGAAATACGCACGCTCGGGATGCAGATACGCACGTTCACCGAGATTTCTGCACGCTCAAGCGAGACTTACGCACGCTCGTAGAAAAATACGCACGTTCAGTGAAAAAATTAGATTTTAGTGCTTTTCGCCAGCGAAAAGCGAGGCATCTGGATTTTGGTTTGTGTGCGTGAAGCGAATGAAGGGTGAGCGACAAATAGCTGCGGCATATGCACGCTCGAGGAGAAATACGCACGCTCGGGATGCAGATACGCACGTTCACCGAGATTTCTGCACGCTCAAGCGAGACTTACGCACGCTCGTAGAAAAATACGCACGTTCAGTGAAAAAATTAGATTTTAGTGCTTTTCGCCAGCGAAAAGCGAGGCATCTGGATTTTGGTTTGTGTGCGTGAGGCGAATGAAGGGTGAGCGACAAATAGCTGCGGCATACGCACGCTCGAGGAGAAATACGCACGCTCGGGATGCAGATACGCACGTTCACCGAGATTTCTGCACGCTCAAGCGAGACTTACGCACGCTCGTAGAAAAATACGCACGTTCAAAAAAACTCAACAAAAAAGCTTCCCACTCTATCGGGAAGCTTTTGCATTATTCTCGTATGCAATACGAGGAGGCTTTTGATTCTCCAGTTTTCTCTAAATCCAATTGACCAAGCAACCTGGTGGCAACCGCACGTGATGCGAATCCGCAGAAATTACGAAGCTTTTGATTTGTTATGGTCGGCCCTACAAACGTGAAATATTCTTGAAGAGCCAAAAGGTGCGCAGATGCGTCTCGTACTCCGCAATAATCGCAAACCCAGCTACGCTTGTTCCGTTGCATCGTAAAAGCTTTGCAAGTTTGACAATAGACGCCAGGTTGTAAATCTATTGGATCAATAAAATAGTAAGTGCACAAAGGGGGTTTTTTATAAGGGGTTTGATTGGTCAAAATCAATTTCTTGAGTTTAGTCAGTTTTATCATTTCGGCTTCGAGGGGGAAAGCCTGTAGAATTTTCAAAAGGTATTCGATCATTTGGTAAGTCTTACAACTAGCAACACCGCATGGTTTGGAAATAAATTCACTGTCTTTAGCGGTGAAAACAACCAAGCCAGATACGGGTAAATTAATTTTATGCAGTTTAAAATATTGTGTCAGAAAACGAATATGCTTATTCAGCTGGATTTTCGGATTTTCCATAACCGTTTTTTCTCCTGCGGAATTAATACGGAAAAATTCATCCGTCTGTTCATCAAAATGGAGTTGGCCACTAATGTTTTTAGACTCAATGATGATTACGCAACGCCTAGTCAGCAATAGACCATCCATTTGGACAGACCAGTTGTCGATTTTCAAGTTTACATCCCATAAGGTATGAAACTCTCCTTCAAAATGGAATTCATTGAATTTCTTCTGCATCCGATTTTCTCCACGCTTTCCCGCCGTAATCCAGTAGAGCTCCCTTTCAAGAAATTGCCGTTGTGGATGGTGACAGCTAAGCCTTGCTAGGAGTAACGTTAAAGCATCTGCTTGTGTTAATAAACTAATTTTTTTCGTTATGTCGTTCCCTCCTTTGTGTGAATTACTTGAATTATAGCACTCGCAGCTTTCTTGCAAAAGCTTATTTTAAAAATCTTAATTACCGGCTTTTCGCGAGCGAAAAGCGATAAAACCAACTAGTTTTTCGGACATACGCACGGTCGTGGAGAAATACGTACGTTCAGCGAAGGCATACGCACGGTCGTGGAGAAATACGCACGTTCAACGAAGGCATACGCACGATCGTGGAGAAATACGCACGTTCAGCGAAGGCATATGCACGGTCGTGGAGAAATACGCACGTTCAGCGAAGGCATACGCACGGTCGTCAGAAAATACGCACACTCACATCCCAAATATCCACCCGCCAAGCGAAACACCTTGACAGTGCCTTCTTTTTAGATTACACTCCTACCTTGGCTTACCTATTTCGATAGGCAGAGCGGGTAGGGAGAGGGCTAATTTAATAGAAGGTTATGACGATGTTTAATTGGATGGATCGGTTTTTCGGTCTTCAGGAAAATGACACGACAGTTAAGCGTGAAATGACAGCGGGCTTAATCGGCTTTTTTACGGTGGTCTACATTATTGCCGTCAATGCGCTGATTTTGTCGGAAGCGGGCATGCCGCTTGAAGCAGCGATTGTTGCGACGATTGTGGCGTCGGTCTTTGGCTGTTTGCTCATGGGCTTTTGGGGCAATGCACCGATTTTGTTAGTGCCAGGTATGGGTATTAATGCGCTATTTTCGTACACGATGGTTCAGTCTATGGGCTTGTCTTGGCAGGAAGCGCTAGCGGTAGTGTTTGTTTCCGGTGTGATTTTTGTGGCGGTGGCTTTTACGCGTTTTGCGAAAATGCTGAGTGCCGCCGTGCCGCATTCGCTGAAAGAAGCCATTACTGTCGGGCTCGGCTTATTTCTTATGCTGATTGGTCTAGAAAAAGGCGGCATTGTTGAGCGTGGCACGAGTTCGATTTTGGCACTTGGTTCGCTTGCGGATGCGCATGTATTGGCCACTGTTTTGACGGTTATTATTGCGGTAGTGTTGTTTATTCGCAATGTGCCCGGGAATTTTCTGATTACCATTGTTGTGGGAACAGTCATCGCGGCGTTTTTCGGCCTTATCGACTTTGGCAGCATGAACGAGTCGTCGATTAACGCGACGGAAGCTTTTGCGGTATTTGGCGCGCTATCATTCGGGAATATCTTGTCCACAACGTTTTGGGTTGCGGTATTTTCACTGACCATGGTGCTAGTGTTTGAAAACATTGGACTGGTTCATGGGCAAGTGGCGTTTATTGAGCGCCCCGAGAAATTCAGTCGTGCTTTTCAAGCAACGTCTGTATCTGCGATGACGTCGGGAATTTTTGGTACGAGTCCAACTGTAGCCACAGTTGAAAGTGCTGCGGGCATGACAGCTGGCGGTCGGACGGGATTAACGTCGATTACGGCGGGATTATTGTTTTTGATCGCTTCGTTTTTCATTCCGGTCATCAAGCTGATACCAGATAGTGCAATTGCGCCAATCTTAATCATCATTGGTTTTTTGATGCTGCAAAACATTAAAAGCCTTGATATGACCGATATGACGGAAAGCTTTCCAGCGCTTTTAATCGTGGCGTTGATTCCGTTTACGTACAGCATTGCCGATGGAATCGCGATCGGCTTTATTATGTACCCGATTTTAAAAATCGCTGTCGGCAGAGGACGCGAAGTATCTCCGACGCTCTACGTCATCGCTAGTTTATTCCTGGCGAATTTTGTTTTTCATTATTTAGGATAAACAATAGATAGTCACGCACTTGCTGAGCAAGTGCGTTTTTTTCTGCAGCAGTGTACAATAAAGACAAGAAGATCTAAAAGGAGCGGATACAGATGAAATACACCAAATCCAAAATGGAACAGTTGGTCAGTGATCATCCGGACTTAAAAAAGCGGTTGAAAGTGTTGATGAAAGACATGGAGCTTGAAAAAGGCTTTGCGTTAAAAGCGCTTTATCACTCAGAAGTCACAGACAACGGACCATACCAAAAAGACTACCAAGATCTTGATTGGCAATAAAACACAAAAAAACTCCCTCAATTTCATTATTGAGGGAGTTTTTTGGATAGGCGTCAAAATTTTTGGTCATCTAACCACTGCTGCCAAATTTTCACATCGCTACCTAAATACCAGCGATTTTCTTTAGTTTGTTCGCAGTCCACACCTTGCCCACCAAGAACAAAATGCATTTCTGGATTTGCCTTGGCTAAAGCGTCGATATAGTCATTGGCCAGTGGCAACATCTTAGGAGAAGCGATGGACATACAGAGTAATTTGAAATTTTGTTTAGCGACCATTTCCTCTAAGCCTTCAAGAGGCGTATCTGGTCCAATGTAAACTACGGAAAAACCGTTCTCGCGTAAGAACAAAGTAAACAGCAACAAGCCAAGCTGATGTTGTTCACCGCTTGGGCTAAGTGCCATGACTTTTGGCAAGTTTGGTGAAATTGGGAAAATACGGAAAAATTGATTAAAGCGTTGCTGAACGATATGGGTGATCATATGTTCGTGAGCAACACTAATGATGCCGTTCTCCCAAGCCTCTCCAATCCGCACCATCAGTGGCGCGATAATATAAAAAAAGACTGTTTGATGATGAAATAAAGAAAAATGCAAATCCAACAAATAGTTAAAGCGTTCCGTATCCATTTCGGCAGCGGCCTGAAAAAGTTGATCAATTTGTTCGCCGTATTCTAATGTCTCTCGGTTAGGAAGTTCGTTATTCGGAACAATAAACTTCTTGCGTGAAGCATGTAGTTTTTTTACAGCTTCACTTATCTTCATGCCGTTATCTTGTACTTGTATTTTTAGCCATTTCAAATCTTCCAGATTTTGATCCGAATACAAGCGATGTCCAGATTCTGTTCGGGCAGGAGTAATCGCACTATAACGCGTTTCCCAAGAACGAATTGTCACTTTCGGCATATCTAAAATTTTGGCAGCTGCTTTAATGTTATACATAGCATTACCTTCATTCTATCTATAGATTTATCGTACGTGTTGTACAAATATTATACAACGTATCGTTAGAGCCGTAAAGCAGGACACCGTAAGTGATAAAAACAACAAAAAACGAACTCTCTGGTGAGAATCCGTTTCAGATAACTGCCGAATTTTTTGCGGCACGTGAGCGTTGCCAAGCTGTAGTAATCAACAATGTAATCAGTAACATGATCAGTCCTAAAATGAATGGATAGACAATATTAATATCGTAAAGAACACCTGCTAGTAAAGGACCAATTACGTTTCCGATACTCATATAGGCATTGTTCATGCCCATCGCAAAGCCAACTTCACCATCAGCCATTTTGGAAATCAGTGTATTTAAGACAGGTCGTAAAATAGAAGTAGCAAGGAAAATGATTAGCGAAACAGCAAAGAACATAGCATAGCTTCCAGCAAAAAGAGACAGCAAAAAGCCAAATGCAGCGACACCAAGAAATGCAACCAAAATGGACACTTCACCATAACGGCGAACAATCCGATCTACAACAAATAATTGCACAATTACACTGACGACGCCCGTTGCAGTAATCATAACAGCGATATCTTTCGCCGTGGAATCGAACTGATTGTCTAAATACAAACCAACTACTGATTCGTAGGCTAGCAAACCAAAGCTCATAACGAGAGTAATGATTAACGGAATAAAATACGGCATCTTGGTGGAGCGGCCAATTTTAGTGAACATAGATTCTTCATCAGTCAACTTTGCAGCCAGTGAAGGATTGGCATCTGTAGCGTCATGTTCTTTCAACCAAATGACAGAAAAAACAGCAGCTCCTAGTGATACGAGTGCTGAGACTAGAAAAGGTAACTTTAAGGTGTAATCGGCTAAAAATCCACCAATTCCAGGTCCAACCACAATGCCGAGCGACATCGCTGCAGAAACCATACTCGTTCCTTTTGCGCGCTGGTCGAAAGTGGTAATATCTGCGATATAGGCAAAGATCGCTGGAATCAGCATCGCTGCCCCAACGCCACCGATGACACGAGAAAAATACAAAATCCAAATAGAATCAGAAGCATAAAAAACAAACATGGAGATGGTTAATCCAAATAAACCGTAAATAATCATTTTTCGGCGACCGTATTGATCGGCCCATTTACCAGCAATTGGGGAAAAGATAAATTGGGAAGCGGCAAAAATAGCAATCATCAGGCCTGCCGCCATGCCGCCTTGGTCGATTGAGACCAAGTACGAAGGCAGAATCGGAATAACAATTCCAAAACTTGCAACCGCGATAAACATATTAATCATTAAGATGAAAATCTTCTTTTTTTGGTCTGCAGACATGTTGCGCACCCTCTTTTCTTCTATATGTTCGTACAAATTTGTTTTCTATAACTTTTCTATACTATTTCAGTAGAAACTTGTTGTCAATGGAACGGTCTTGCTATATTTTCCATCTGTTAAATCCATAGAAAAGAGTGGTGAAATCGAAATTTACGTTAACTAAGAAAAGACTCCACGTGTTAACAAAACAAGAATTTCGAGTACCCACAAAAATTCATAAGCTTGGAAAAATTACATTTTTTGATTGCAAGAATAAAGAATTAATTTAATGAAATGTTCTTGTGTTTTGTTGCGGGACTGTGAAGAATAGCAGGAAAACTCTGTATTTGGAAGCTTAGTATAGAGTCGATGCACTAACGAATAAGATATAATTAATGTATAGGCTAACAAAAACTAAAGCCTCCGAAAGGTGATAAGGATGGACAATAAACTTCATCGTATCAAAGCTATCGAATTACAGGACCGAGTGGTATCTGCGGATGAGGCGGCGTCTTGGATCAAAGACGGAATGACGCTCGGATTAAGTGGATTTACACGTGCGGGAGATGCTAAAGCAATTCCTTATGCATTGGTTCGACGTGCCGAAACAGAGCAGTTTAAAGTAAATGTTTTTACTGGGGCTTCTTTAGGTTCAGATGTCGATAAATTAATGGCAGAGGCAGGAATTGTGCACAAACGGTTGCCGTTTCAAGCAGATCCGGCTATGCGCAGAAAGATAAATAGTGGGGATATGCTGTTTGTTGATCACCATTTATCACAAACGGCTGAATGGATCCGGGCTGGAGTCATCGAATCGATCGACTACGCGGTTATTGAAGCATTGGAGATTACAGAAGACGGCATGATTATTCCAACGACGTCGGTTGGCAACTCTTCGGTTTTCGTCAAGCACGCCAAAAACGTCATTATAGAAATCAACCTTTCGCAGCCTCAACTGTTTAAAGGCGTACACGATATTTATGAACCTGAAAAACAAGGTCAGCGTTCGCCGATCCCTTTGGCACATGTTAGTGATCGAATCGGGACAATCGGGATACCCGTGGATCTTGAAAAAGTCCGAGCGATCGTCTTTACTGATCAGCCGGATTCTCCTTCAACTATTCTGCAACCGGATGACGACACCGAAGTGATGGCTCAACATCTACTGAATTTCCTGCGCTCGGAAGTCGCATCGGGACGCTTGACCAATCAGCTTGCTCCTTTGCAGTCGGGAATTGGTTCGGTCGCAAATGCTGTTTTGCACGGTTTAATTGATTCGGAGTTTGAAGACATGGAAGTCTATTCAGAAGTTCTTCAAGATGCTGTTTTTGACTTGATTGATGCTGGGAAAGTGAAATTTGCTTCCGCTTCGTCGATTACATTGTCTAAAGAAAAAATGGATCAGGTGTTTGGAAACTTTGAAGAGTATCGTGATAAAATCCTCTTGCGGCCACAAGAAATTACGAATCATCCCGGATTGATTCGCCGACTTGGGTTGATTTCCATTAATACAGCATTGGAATTTGATATTTATGGCAATGTCAATTCAACGCATGTCTCAGGCAGTAACATGATGAATGGCATTGGGGGTTCTGGTGATTTTGCTCGCAATGCACGTCTCTCGATATTTGTTACGAAATCGATTGCCAAAGGTGGCATCATCTCGAGTATTGTGCCATTCGCCACGCACGTCGACCATACTGAGCACGATGTCGACATTGTTGTGACTGAACAAGGGTATGCAGATTTACGTGGGCTCGCTCCGCGTGAGCGGGTTCCTCTAATTATTGACAACTGCATGCATCCAATGTACCGCGATCAAATGCGTGCTTACTATGAGAAAGCACTATTACGTGGTGGACAAACGCCTCATGTACTGGAAAAAGCATTTTCATGGCATGCAAATTTAACAACTAACGGCACGATGCTTCTACCGGAGTAGCCGTATAGACCAGTCCTTTTAAAGGGCTGGTTTTTCTATTTATAGAAGAAAGCTAATTCATGTATAATTAGAAGGATGAGTTTAAACAGGAGGATTCGAATGGAAAGTTTTACGCTAGGTTCTCTATTGGATGTCATGGGAGAATTATTCTCTGACGAAATTTCAATAGCCGTTACAAATACAAAAGAATATATTTACTATCGTCCAAGTAAGCGAGTAGATTTAAAAATCAAACCAGGCGATTTGGTCAAGCCGGGAACGATTGCACACAAAGCATTGCTGGCAAATCAGAAAACGTCTGAATTCATTAATCGTGAAATTTTTGGTGTTCCATATCACGGCATGGCTGTGCCCTTTGAACATGAAGGTAAGTTGCAAGGATGTGTCATGGCCATTTATCCGGCATTTACTGAAGGGAAGTCAGTGGTTACTGTGAAAAGTCCAGATGGCTGGAAGCCGATTCCTTTTACAGAAGTGAAGTATTTGGAAGTCAAAGATCGCAAAACCCATGTTCATGCAGAAGGCTATTCGGGCACCAATAAAAACTCTCTTCAGGAATTTGAATTTATACTGCCACGTGAATCATTTATCCGCTGCCATCGTTCATTTATTGTTAATGTGCATCATATAGAAGAAATTTACCCAGATACACATTCCACATTTGTTTTGGCAATGAATAACGGAGCACGAATCCCCGTCAGTCAGTCTTATTCTAGCTATTTCCGAAAACTTTTAGGGTTTTAAGAAAAGCGCATGTCCGCGAAAAGCGATCATGCGCTTTTTGGGGGCTTAAAAAAATGCTGTTTGAGACAGCTGTTTCTCTGCTTTGAGACAGTTAACGCTTGTCCATGCTGTAAAACTCAGTTTTTTAACAGGATAAGTTAAAATTATCTAATAATTAAAAGATAATCGATAATGACATGCTCTACCCTTTTTTACGTGAAATGCGATTTTAAACTGAGCGTACGCTCATGAAAACGCTTTATTTTCAAAAGAGCCATTAAAATTAATAGTGAAAGAGAGTGATCCACAATGGAACAGAAAGTTAATCGAATCAAAGCCAAACAGTTGCAGGAGCGAGTAGTGACACCTGAAGAGGCGGCTTCATGGATACAAGACGGCATGACACTTGGACTTAGCGGGTTTACGCGTGCTGGAGATGTGAAAGCGGTTCCTTTCGCTTTGGTGAAACGTGCAGAAAATGAAAGCTTTAAAGTGAATGTTTTCACAGGCGCTTCGTTAGGCTCAGACATCGATCGATTGTTTGCAGAAGCGGGGATTGTCAACAAACGTTTGCCATTCCAAGCAGAACCGGCAATGCGCAAAAAAATTAATGACGGCGAAATGCTGTTTGTCGATCATCATTTGTCACACACGGCAGAATGGGTTCGTACAGGCGTTACAGAACCGATTGATTTTGCTATTGTAGAAGCGTTATCTATTACAGCAGACGGCATGATCATTCCGACAACTTCTGTTGGAAATTCGGCAGTGTTTGCGAAACATGCTAAAAACATCATCGTTGAAATTAATATGGCACAGCCCCAATTATTTGAAGGCTTGCATGACATCTATGATACAGGCAAACAAGGTGAGCGCTTGCCAATTCCAGTAACCGCTGTTGATCAGCGCATTGGCACAGTTGGTATCCCGATCGATATGGAAAAAGTGAGAGGCATTGTTTTTACTGAACAATTGGACTCTCCTTCAACTATCGTGCCACCTGATGAAGATACAGAAATTATGGCTGGCCATTTGCTTGAGTTTTTACGTGCTGAAATTCGTGCAGGTCGCTTAACAGAAAGCTTGGCTCCTTTGCAATCAGGTATTGGATCTGTAGCGAATGCCGTTTTACACGGAATGGTTGATTCGGAATTTAAAGATTTACAAGTATATTCGGAAGTCTTACAGGATGCTGTTTTTGATTTGATGGATGCGGGTAAAGTAAATTTCGCATCTTGTTGCTCAATTACATTGTCCGAACCGAAAATGAAACAAGTTTTTGGGGAATTTGAAAACTACCGCAACAAAATTATTATGCGTCCACAGGAAATTTCCAATCATCCGGAAATTATCCGCCGTCTCGGACTCATTTCGATTAATACCGCATTAGAGTTTGATATGTATGGAAATGTTAACTCGACGCATGTTTCAGGCACGAACATGATGAACGGCATCGGCGGATCAGGTGATTTTGCGCGCAATGCTCGTTTGGCGATTTTTGTAACAAAATCAATTGCCAAAGGTGGAAATATTTCAAGCGTCGTTCCGTTTGTCTCGCATGTTGACCACACAGAACATGATGTGGATGTCGTTGTCACGGAACAAGGCTATGCAGATCTTCGTGGCTTAGCACCGCGCGAACGCGTGGAAGTTATCTTGAAAAACTGTGTACACCCATCGTATCGTGCACAACTTCGCGCGTATTACGACGAAGCGCTAACACGCGGTGGGCAAACTCCACATGTCTTAGAAAAAGCGTTCTCTTGGCACACGGACTTAACAAAAAACGGTACCATGCTACAGAAAAAACAGCAGGCAGCCGTATCTGTGTAAAATAGCTTGGAAATAAAACGCTTCTATAAAAATCAATGAAACCAGGTCTGCTTAACAGCGCCTGGTTTTATTGTTTCCAATAAGCTTCCATTAAACAGGCAATTCCATATAGGCAAGATCCTTCTTTTTACCTTTTTTTATTTTTGAAATAGGCGGTATAAAAGCATTTATTAATCAGATTTTTCTGTCTAAACAAAAATAGTTGTTGTCAAGCGTTATTTTTAGTATTATAATAAGCAATTGTGAAATTTGAAATGAGGGTTCTTTAAATGAAAAATTCCATCTATGGATTAACGATAGACCAGTTAAAAGAATGGTTTTTAGAAAACGGCCAGAAAAAATACCGTGCGGAGCAAGTATGGGATTGGTTGTATATAAAACGCGTCACTGAATTCGCAGAAATGAACAATCTGTCGAAAGACTGTGTTCAGTTGCTAGAAGACAACTTTGCGATTCGCACGTTGAAAGAAACAGTGAAACAAGAATCTGCAGACGGCACGATTAAGTTTCTTTTCCAAATGCAAGACGGTAACTTGATCGAAACGGTATTAATGCGTTTTAAATACGGAAATTCTGTTTGTGTAACCACACAAGTGGGTTGTAACATTGGCTGCAGTTTCTGTGCCAGCGGACTATTGAAAAAGAGCCGCGATTTAAACGCGGGCGAAATCGTTGAGCAAATTATGCAAGTGCAAGCGCATTTCGATGTACAGCAAAAAGAAGAACGTGTGAGTCACATCGTCGTAATGGGTATCGGCGAACCATTTGATAACTATACGAATTTGATGGGCTTCCTAAACATCGTTAATTCTCAAAAAGGTTTGGCTATCGGAGCTCGACACATCACCGTTTCAACAAGCGGTATCGTGCCAAAAATTTACGATTATGCAGATGAAGGCTTACAAGTAAACCTAGCAATTTCAATTCATGCACCGACTAATGAGTTGCGTACGCGTATTATGAAAATCAATAAAGCATATCCAATCGAGAAATTGATGGCTGCGATCGATTATTACCTAGAGAAATCCAACCGTCGCATCACGTTTGAGTATATTTTATTGCGTGACGTCAATGACCATGTAGAAGAAGCGCATCAATTAGCGAAATTGCTAGAAGATAAGCGTCACTTGTCATACGTGAACTTGATCCCGTACAATTCAGTTGATGAGCACGATCAATATCAACAAAGTACACCGGAAGCCATTAGTGCTTTCTACGACGCATTGAAGAAAAAAGGCATCAACTGTGGCGTACGTCACGAGCAAGGCGCCGATATCGATGCAGCTTGTGGACAGTTACGAAGCAAGCAAATCAAAAAAGAGAAAAAAGAAGTAACCGTTTAATAAGCAAAAACGTTCCTGATTTTCAGGAACGTTTTTTTATGCTGAAAACAAACTATTTTAAACAATGGTCTTTCAAAAAATACTTTTTTAGTAAATGAAACTTTCTGAACATTAAGAACGTATGAATCTTAGTAGCACGAGTAATTTATCTAATCGATTATTTTTGATCAAAAGTTTATAAATAATGGGTTAAGAAAGGAAGTGGGGGATTGAAGAAAGTTCTGTGTACAGTAATTTTGCTTGGAGCAGTCACCTTAGCTAGTTGTAGCGGCCTTTCAACACACGAAGATGATGAAGTAGCCGCTATTGTAAATAATCATGAAATTACAATAGGGGATTTACGATTTTTATATCCTGACGATAGCGCATTAGATTACTTGGATTCAGCAATAGCTGTAGAGTTGATCAAACAAGAGGTACAGGAAATGAACCTTGATATTTCTCCACATCTTATAGGAGAAACAACCTCGGAAGAATTTGAAAAACTTCCTCCAGCGAATACAAAAGATGAAGGTGGAAAGCAAGTGCGTGCGTATGCTATCGCTCAAGCTGAAAAACTAGATATGTCACCCGAAGAATTCCAAAAGCAATATGGTAAAAAAATTAATGAACAAAATGCTTATATCAATACGTATCTTGAAGAGAAACTAGGGGGAGGAAACGTTAATGATCTAACATGGATGGAGGAATTTGGGGAAGACTATAATAGGTTAGTAGAAAAATTAGTAGAGAAAAATAAAAATGACATTGACGTGTTTATTAATTAATGTTTTTGGAGAACACCATTTAGAAGTACACGTAGTTCTATACCAAACCAGCAAAAAGAATTGTATAAAGACTATAGAATTAGTAGAATCTATGATATAGTGATGTCGAAAACATAAATAAAAACACCACTAGGGGAGCCGGATATCGGCTGAGATGAGCATAAGCTCGGACCCTTTGAACCTGATCTGGATCATACCAGCGGAGGGAAGTGGCGGAACGTCTGCTATTTTCTTATCGACTGCATACGCCGCTTCCCTTTATTGGGGAGCGGCGTTTTTATTTTGTGCAAGAAAATTGACCGTGCCTGTCAGAGCTAGGCACGGAAACTAGATACAGAAAAGGAGATAGGAAAATGACATTTTGTACAGAAGTGAGAAAAGAATGTAACAGTTTATGGCAAGCAAGTTTTGATCATCCGTTTGTAAAGGGAATTGAAGATGGGACATTACCAGTCGAGATATTCCGTTTTTATGTCATGCAAGATGCTTATTATTTGTCCCATTTTGCTAAAATTCAGGCACTCGGTGCGTCTAAAGCAAAGGATATGGAAACGACGCAACGCTTTGCAATTCATGCGACACATACCAGTATAGCCGAGCTATCGTTACATGAATCATTTATGAAAATGTTAAGTGTTACGGAAAAAGACTGGTCCCAATTCGAACCTTCACCTACAGCATATGCGTACGTATCTCATATGTACCGCGCATCTGCAGGGGAATTGGCAGATGTATTAGCAGCCATATTGCCTTGTTACTGGTTGTATTACGAAATTGGTGAGCGATTGAAACATGCAAAACCGGATCATCCGATTTATGACCGGTGGATTGAGACTTACGGGTCCGAAGAATTTGGTGAACTGGTCAACGAACAAATTGAACGGATGAATCAGTTGTCAGAAGACTTGCCAGAAGCACGCCGTAAAGAATTAAAAGACCATTTCCGCAAAAGCAGTTATTATGAATTGAACTTTTGGGATCAAGCCTGGAGACAAGAATCCTGGTCTATAGAGCCAACTAAAAAAGTAGGTGTTTAACATGTTTCAACAAATAAAACAAAAAAATCCGTTGGTTCATTGCATCACAAACCACGTAGTATCGAATTTTCAAGCGAATGGTCTATTGGCAATAGGCGCTTCTCCAATAATGGGAGAAGCGCCTGAAGAAGTAGAGGAACTCGTTGAATTAGCACAGGCAGTGTCATTAAACATTGGAACTTTACACGCGGAGTCGCTGAAAAGTATGCTAATCGCTGGAAAAAAGGCAAACCAATTGGGCATCCCGGTTGTTTTAGATCCTGTTGGAGCAGGAGCAAGTAACTTCCGACTCCATGCTGTTCGAGAAATTTTAGAGACAGTTGACGTCAGCGTTCTTCGCTGCAATGCAGGAGAGCTCGCAGCTGTAGCGGGTAAAGAGTGGCAGTCTAAAGGTGTTGATGCCGGAGAGGGGCTTCTAGACGTTAAAGAGCTTGCTATGTCTACTGCGAAACAGTTGGGCTTGATTGTAGCGGTCACGGGCAAAATAGATTGTGTGACAGACGGAGACTGTGTTGATGAAATTCCTTTTGGAAGTCCGATTATGGCTTCGATTACAGGAACAGGCTGCTTACTGAGTAGCGTTGTCGCTGCAGGTCTTGCTGTTGATTCTGAAAATCCGTTAGAAACAGTGAGCGCTATTTTGCGCTATTTTGCGATTGCTGGTGAACTAGCTAGTCAAAGCGTGAGTCTCCCTGGAGATTTTCAACTTACTTTCATGAATAGACTAGCCAGTTTAACGGACGGCGAAGTCGCCGAACAAATTTATTTACAGGAGAGAGTGCTATGACAAAAACACCGCAAACTTTAACGATTGCTGGATCCGACTCTGGAGGAGGGGCAGGCATTCAAGCAGACTTGAAAACGTTTCAAGAGCTGGATGTCTATGGCACCTCTGTTATTACGGCCGTAACTGCTCAAAATACGATGGGTGTTTCCGCTATCTACCCAATGTCGGCACAAGCCGTACACATGCAATTAAAAGCGGTAGCTAGCGATTTTGAACTAACGGCTTTAAAAACAGGTATGTTATTCAATTCCGAAATTATTAAGGAAGTGGCAACCGCAATTCACAAGTTCGACTGGAAAAATGTCGTTGTGGATCCCGTCATGATTGCTAAAGGGGGCGCGGATTTATTGCAGCAAGAAGCAGTAGATGCAGTGAAAACGCATTTATTGCCACTGGCATTACTCGTTACCCCAAACATTCCAGAAGCAGAAGCTTTGACGGGCATCCCCATTACAGATGTTAGTAGTCGTCAACATGCAGCTGAAAAAATTTTGTCACTAGGTGCGAAATCCGTCGTTATTAAAGGTGGCCATGCAATGGATAGAGACTATGCAGAAGACTATTTTTTGCAGGCAAATGGGGAATCGTTCGTGTACCGAGCAGCTCGGATTTCAACAAAACAAACGCATGGTACTGGCTGTACGTTTGCAGCGGCTGTGACAGCAGAGCTAGCAAAAGGTCAGCAACTAAAAGACGCTATTTTTACGGCCAAACAATTTATTCAAGCGGCTCTTAGTGAACCACTGAATATTGGACAAGGTTATGGACCCACAAACCATGCGGCATATAAAGCTAGGATAGTAGAAAAGAGGGAGGCACATAAAATTGAAGTTTTCTACTAAATCATCCATCTATTTTATTATGGGTTCAAAAAACTCAGGAGTTCGAGACCCTTTGCAAGTAGTCGAGTTAGCATTAAGAGGCGGCATCAACCATTTCCAATTGCGAGAAAAAGGTGATGGTGCATTGACGGGTTCAGCACTACTTGAATTTGCGTTACATTGCCAGCGAATGTGTCGTGAGTACAGCGTGCCGTTTATTATCAATGATCAAGTCGAGCTGGCATGTAGTATTGGAGCAGATGGTGTTCATATCGGTCAAGATGATGCAGCGACGCAAAAAGTTCGTCAACTGATCGGAGCCGACAAAATTTTAGGCGTTTCTGTTCATTCTGTAGAAGAAGCTAAAATTGCTAGTATAGAGGGAGCAGATTACGTTGGAATGGGTCCGATTTTTGGAACAGTTTCAAAAGCAGATGCCAAAAAACCGGCTGGCGTCAAAGAAATTTTAGCAGTTAAAAATGAATTGCCTAACTTACCGATTGTTGGCATCGGCGGCATTACTGCTAAAAATGCCCATCAAGTTTGGCAAGCAGGCGTTTCAGGAATTGCCGTTATAACCGCAATCACAGAAGCAGCGGATATTGCAGAACGCATTCAACTGTTACAAGCGTCCTGCAAAGAAGAGCATAGAACATGACAACGAAAAAAATGGTCGTTATGGCGATGTTTGTGGCGATTGGAGTGGCAGGTTCTGCTTTTGTTTATTTTCCGGCAGGAATTGCTCGAGCCTATCCAATTCAGCACGCGGTCAATGTGATTGCAGCAGTTCTCTTGGGACCAGGTCCGGCTGTATTGATTGCCTTTATGACCGGAGTCATTCGAGTACTAACGGGAACCGGCTCGTTATTGGCTTTTCCTGGTGGAATGATTGGAGCTTGCCTAGCCGGCATTATGTATGCCAAGTTCGGTAAGATTTGGCTAGCTGCTCTAGGAGAAGTAGTAGGCACTGGACTCATTGCTTCACTAGTAGCGGTTCCTTATGCACAGCTTTTCCTTGGCACTGAATTTGGCGCTTTATTTTTTATGCCACCTTTTTTTATTTCCAGTTTGTCTGGTGCCGTGTTAGGTGTTGTATTGGCAACGCGTCTCATGAAGGCTCAGACTCCAAAAGCCTGGCAGTAAATCATTGAGCTTTCTAAATGTGTTTATAACTTCGTAAATAAGGGAAAATGAAAGATATAGACATTTAGAAAAAGGGAGTGGACAGAATATGGTGAAAATTGCAGTCGAGCATCCATTTACATCGGTACGTGAAGCGTTAGAGAAAAAGGGGTATCAGGCAGACATGCTTGAAGACAAAGTAGATTCTACTGATTACGACGTTATTGTTGTGAGAGACCAAGCAGATTTAGCTGACTATCACATGAGCGTGTCACTTGTCGAAGCTAAAGGCCGTACATTATATGAAATCGTGGAAGAAGTAGAAGAACGTCTTGTGCGCGGTGGGAAAATTCAAGAGCCGCAACCAACTGAAGCTGAACGAAAAGAAAGCGGTGGCGGTGGCGGCTTCTTAGCTGGCGCAGCAACTGGTGTAGTTATTGGAGCCGCAGCTGGATTGTTATTCGCACCAAAGAGCGGCAAAGAACTTCAAGAAATCGTTAAAGAAAAAGCAACGGCTTTAAAAGAAGACAACGCTGAAGGTTCAGGCGGCGCAGTAGATCAAGTGAAGGACAAAGTAAACCAACTAAAAGAAAAAGCAAGTGATTATACAGAAACTGCTAAAGATAAAGCAAGCGATTATACCGAAAAAGCGAAAGACAAAGCTGACGAACTCAAGGCAAAACGTGTAGAAAAACAAGAAGAAAAAGAAGTTGAAAAACAAGAAAAAGCTATTGAAAAAGAAGTGAAAGAGCAAGAAAAAGTAATGAAAAAAGAAGAAAAAGAGCAAGAGAAAGCTGAGAAAGAACACGAGAAAGCTGAAAAAGCAGTAGAAAAAGAAATCAAAAAAGCTAATAAAGAAGCCGACAAAGAAACAGGCGGCACCGAAGTGGTCGATTTGAAAGATGCAACGATCAAAAAAGACAATGCTGGCAACGTAACAGTTAAAGCAGACAACCCTAACAAAAAATAATGATAAAAAGGTGCCCCCAACTCAGTTGGAAGGCACCTTTTTTGATTTCAATTTGTTGTCGTTTAGTCACTTTAGACCTCGGATACTTCGTCTACAGAGTCATGCGATGTTGGTTCAGGTACACGAGACAATACGATCAGTCCGATGACGAATAAGATAACCAGACTGAACACACCCATATTGGATTTGCCTGTCACTTGAGAAGTAATAGCTACAAGCAAAGGACCAAGGATTGCGGCAAACTTCCCAAAGATATTGTAAAAACCAAAAAACTCATTGGAATTTTCTTTAGGGACGAGTTTCCCGAAATAAGAACGACTCAATGCTTGAATGCCCCCTTGGCTTGTTGCTACCAGCATAGCCAAAATCCAAAAATCCGTAATGGTTTCCAGAAAATAAGCATAGATACAAATAACGATATAAACACAAATTCCTACGTAAAGCATTTTTTTTCCGGTAAATCGATTAGCCAAACGACCGTAGAGAATGGCGAATGGCGCAGCGACTATTTGTGTAACCAGTAAGACAATCAATAAGCTCGATGAATTTAATCCCAAATCAGTGCCGTATGCAGTCGACAACGCAATAATGGTTCCAACACCATCAATATAAAAGAAATAAGCGATTAAAAACAAGACCAATGCTCGGTATTGCCGAATTTCCCGGAGCGTTTTTCCTAACCGTTTAAAACTTTGGCGAACTAGACGCGGTTCTCGTTTAATATAATGCAGTTGCTTAACATGGCGAAACATGGGGATTGAAAAAGCAATCCACCAAATGGCGGTGATCATAAAAGCGATACGGCTAGCGATGGTTACAGAAATGGGTAACAGACCATTTTGAGCGAGTATAATAATAGCAATCGATAATATAAATGGAATGGTCGAGCCGATATATCCGAGTCCGTATCCAAATGCGGAGACGCTGTTCATTCGTTTTTCTGTCGTGATGTCTACAATAAATGCATCGTAAAACAAATTAGCACCTGTCGCACCAAGAGCGGCGAAGACATAGCAAATCAACATGAGTAACCAATTTTCACTGGGTACGAAAGCCAGCAATGCAGTTGACGCAGTTCCTAATATGAAAAAGCCGACGAAAAATCGTTTTTTCAATCCTTCGTAATCCGCAATAGTACCCAATATGGGACCAATCATCGCTAAAATAAAGGTAAAAATAGCAATGGTATAACCTAAATAAGCAGTTGAATTGGCTAAGCTAACACCGGCTTCAGTGGCAGAGGCTTTATAGTAAATAGGGAATACAGCTGTCGTGATAATTAGGGTATAAGCAGAACTTCCCCAATCATACAATGCCCAGCTTTTCTCCTCTTTCGAAAATTTTTTCATGTTCTTTCCTCCTTTGTCTTTGAGATGCGGAATCGATATTTTTATATTCAAGAGACTGCATTTCGGGCACGTAGCATGTTACTTTACAAGATAACTTTATTGTACAAGAAGTTCCTTCTGAATAATGCAGAATGTTTTAAAAAATACAGAAATTTTACATGAATGAAGTGTTATAAGTGATTGGTTGAGTCTAATCTATGCTTCCTTTAAACTAAGGGAGGGTTAAGAAAGAAGGGGCATCATTGAAATTAATTTCGTGGAATGTTAACGGCCTTCGCGCTGTTATGAAAAAAGGCTTTATGGATTTTTTTACTCAAGTGGATGCAGATGTATTTTGCCTACAAGAAATCAAATTGCAGGAAGGGCAAATAGAAATGGACCTTCCCGGCTATTATACATATTGGAATTATGCCCATAAGAAAGGCTATTCAGGTACCGCTATTTTTACGAAGCAAAAGCCGTTATCGATTCAATATGGTTTAGGTGTAGAAGAACACGACACGGAAGGACGAATGATTACATTAGAGTTTGATAGCCATTATGTTATGACGGTATATACCCCAAATTCTCAGCACGGATTGCTTCGCTTAGCTTATCGGTTGTTGTGGGAAGAGGCTATTTTATCATTTGTAAAAGCGTTGGATAACCAAAAACCGGTTATTTTATGTGGAGATTTAAATGTGGCACACGAAGAAATTGATTTGAAAAATCCGAAAGCGAATAAGAAAAATTCAGGGTTTACCCCTGAAGAACGTGGCAAAATGACGCAGTTTTTATCAAGTGGATTTGTGGATACATTCCGCCATTTTCATCCGGAAGAAACTGACTTTTACTCGTGGTGGTCGTACCGCTCTAATTGTCGTGAAAAGAACGTTGGCTGGAGAATTGATTACTTTCTCGCCTCTCAAAAGCTCGTACCTCAACTTACAAGCGCAAAAATACATGCAGACATATGGGGATCAGATCATTGTCCGGTAGAATTGCAGATAAAACTATAAAAAGCGTTAATCGAAAATGGCTTTCTACAAAGTTTGTGCAACGATAACGGAATATTCTTTCGCACTTCCTCGACTTGATCGGTATGTTGAAACTGCATAAAAAGAAAAAATGGCAGAGAAAATGATTGATTTTTCTCTGCCATTTTAATTTTAAGAAATGTATAGGATATCTATAAGTTTCACGTGGAACTATTAAAGCTTCATAACACGCTTTGTCAGACGCTTGCAATTATCTTGGTCGAAATAATCAATATAATCTGTAGCTTTTGGGTACCACTCGTTCCAAGTAATTTTTTCTTCGATGATTTTTTTCAAGTATTCATAAACATGATCGATTGAATTTGCTTTATATCCACTAAGATCTGTATCCATATTTAAATAAGATCCTCTTTTATCTAAATATTCTTCTTGATCAAACATGAAGAATATAATAGGTTTATTTAAATACAGAAAGTCCCATGACACGCTGGTGATATCAGTCAATAACATGTCATTATGATCAATCGAATAAGCGATTGTTTCTCGACTAGAGTCGATAAATGTAATGCCGTTTTCAGCATTTGTTAAGTTGGTAAAGTAACTTTCAAATTTTTTCATGAAAGGATGCAACGCAATATTTAAATGAAGATGGTGATCGGCGAGAAGCTTTTGAATACCTTTGTGCTCCAATAAGCCGGTTGTGTTTTTAAAATAAGCGCTGTCAATAAATTGTTCTTTAGTCAAATCAAAAAGCCATTCACGCCAAGTCATCATCATTAAAATGTTTTTGACTTCTTTGGGTGGCTGATTTTGGGGGTACCGATCAAAGCGAGGAAAGCCAGTTATAATTAGTTTCTGTTCAGGCATTTCCCATTCATTTAGCTTCAAGTTGTATTCATATTGGGAAGCGCAATTGAAATAATCTGTTCTTTTTAATAAAGGAATATCTTCTTTTTGAATCAAAATCTTCTTGAATCCTTCTATGCCATGGCTAATGTGAGTGATGATCGTTTTCCGGTTGAGAAAAAGAAATTTATCAGCTGCTGGAACAATATCGTAAAGAAGAGAATGTCCATGGAATGTATAATCAGCTTGAAAAAACAGCAAATAGTTTTTGAAACTACCAAGCGGAACAGCATTTTCAATATTCTCGTTTTTAGCATAGGTAGTTTTCGGATCGTACATCCAATAAGCCGTTACTTGTTCTTTATGGTTACTCAACAAATAGTTATGATAAATTGCGGCATTGTCTTCGTATTTTTCTCCAAGATTTCCACCGACTAAAGCAATTTTCTTTCCGTCTTTGTTTTTTACAAAAAAGGAAAGAGTATAGGCAATTGAAACTTTAAAAAATACCTTTAAAGGATCCCATCTCCCTTTTTCTTTTAATTCTATACTCATCTAAAAGCCCTGCTTTCTACTAGTTGTCATTACTTTAGTTTTCCACATATCACAGTCTTTGTCTATTGCCAGTTAGCGAAAAAATGGATTTAAAAGGGGGAACTGCCGAGAACGATAGCCAAAGACAGCGATTCAAGAAGAAGATGTCGATTGTAGATGTGCAACTCCATATTGACGAAATAACGTTACTAAGCGCTTTAGGAGTAAAAAAGTGGGATAGCAGAAGACGCCACACCACTTTTTTTACTTCTTAAATAATTCTTCTAATGCATCTTCAGTAGAGGAGTCAGCCAATTTAACATTTGATCGGTATGCAGCTCGTGTAATCAGATGTCCCGAAACCGGCGCCGTTAAAAAAACAAAGGTTATACCTAATAGGAGCCTGACGCTGATAAAGTTTTCAGATGCCCAGAAATAGATAAAGGTTCCAGATAACGATAACAAAACAGCGAGTGTAGAGCTTTTCGTAGCAGCATGTGAACGCGTGTAGACATCGGGCAACCGAAGAATTCCAATGGCGCTGATTACAGCCATGATACTACCGATTAGAATTAGAACAACTCCGAAATATTCAGCGATTGTGTTTATGCTCAACAATATCGCCCCTTTCAACAAAACGTGCCAAGGCAAGAGTGCTGATGAATGCTAAAATTCCAACAATCAAGATAACTTCTAGAAAAGCATGCGTGTGAAGAACCACAGAAAAAACAGCCACTCCCGAAATCAAATTGACACCGATCATATCTAGTGCGACAACACGATCAGGCATGGAAGGTCCACGGATGATTCGGTAAAGTGCCAGAATGATCGCTAGGATGAAAAGGGAAAGAGCAATGGTTAATAATGTGTCTATCAATTTCTTGTCACCTCCATAATTGCTTTTTCAAAAGCCTTGATGGACTTTAGTACGGCCTCACGTGAACTTTCTACATCCATCGCATGAATATAAAAAATTTTACCATTTGGCGAGACTTCCATAACGACAGAACCAGGAGTCAAGGTTAGCAGAAGGGCCAGTGTGGTCAATTCGTAATCGCCTTCCATACTATGTTCATAAGTGAAGATGCCAGGTTTTATATTCAGCTTTGGACTTAAAATTTGTTTCATAATCAGCAGGCTCGATTGGAAAAGTTCCGAAACAAAAATCAGCAGCAATTTGATGGTAGAGTAAACGCGCAGCAAGTAAAACTTAGTTCCAAAAAAACGGTGCATCAGAAAAAGAATGCCGATGCCAATCAAATAACCGCAAAGAAAAGTTGTGATATAAAAAGCATCTTCATCCATTAATAATGTCCATAGCAAGGCAATGGTGATATTTAATAGAAACTGAGCTGGCACTTGGATTCACTCCTTTCAATCGAGAATGGATTTACTGATGGATGCCTAATACTGCATTGATATAAATACCGGGATCCAGTAATGTTTCAGCAGCTTCTGTGACATAAACTGACAGACCTTCAGTGCCTAAGCCAATGCCGATAGTTAGGAATACAAGCACCAGACAAGGCAACAAGACACCTCTACGCAGTGGCAGCTGTTCTTCTTTACTGACGATTGTCTCCCCCCAAAAACAGTTTTTAAAAATGCGAAGCAATGAGTAAAGAACAAAAATACTCGATAACAGTGCCAGGGTTAACAGTACATAGGAACCGCTATCGATTGCTGCACTCGAAATCAGAACTTTGCCGATAAAACCGCTGAAGGGAGGAATTCCGGCAAGCGATAGCATTGTAATAAAGAAAGACCAACCAAGTAGCGGATAGTTCTTCATGAGTCCACTCATTCCTGCCATTTTCGAGGTGCCGCTCAGCGTAATCATCGTACCAACAAGTAGAAACAACAATGCTTTGGCAACCATATCATGAATTATATAGTAGATAGCTCCTTCAATTGCTTCGGGTGTGGCGATTGCCAAACCGACAAGCATGAACCCTACGGCAATGACAACGTTATAAGCTGCAATGCTGCGGATATCGTTAAAGGCGATTGCACCTAAGCTACCGCCGATTAAAGTCAACGCAGCCATAATGCCGATGATAGTATGTGTGATTTCTGGCTGATGGTAAAAAATCAATGAAAAGATACGGAACAGGGCATAAATACCAACCTTCGTTAGTAGTGCTCCGAAAAGGGCGGAAGTAACAACAGGTGGCGAACTGTAAGACCCTGGAAGCCAGAAGTACAAAAGCAAACCGGCCTTTAAACTGAAAACAATTAGAAAGACGATGCTGATGGTTGTCAGAAGCGGTGTTTGACCAACTTCTGCAACTCGTTCAGCTATATGTGCCATATTCAACGTGCCGAGCGTTCCATAGAGAAAAGCTAAAGCGACAAGGAAAAACCAGGAAGAGACGATATTAATAGAGACATATTTTACAGCTTCTCGTAATTGACGTTTGGAATTCCCTAAAGTCAGTAGTACATAAGAAGACAATAGCATTACTTCAAAACAGACAAACAAATTAAATAAATCACCAGTCAAGAATGAGCCATTGACCCCTGCTATCAGAAATAGCACGGTCGGATAAAAATACATGGTCTGTAATTCTTTGCTAGTGGAAATTAATGCATAGCTTAAGCAGATAGCTGTCACAATGCTAGAAGTCAGCACCAGCAGAATAGAAAAGGAGTCCGCAACGAATAAAATGCCGAAGGGCGGTTCCCAGCCGCCAAAATCCAACCGGAAAATTCCATCGGTCTGTACCGTATGTAATAGATAGAAAGAAATTCCTGCAGTCATGATCATAGCTGCAATGCTGATCCAGGCCTGGATACGTCCGTAGGTCCGGAGGAAAATCAATAATACACCAACAATAATCGGGAGTAACATGGGAAGAACTAAGATGTTATTCATCATCAGAACCTCTCATTGTTCCTAAATTGTCGGTACCCAGCTCTTGATAAGCCCGGTAGGCTAGCACTAGGATAAATGCGGTAACAGCAAAGCTGATGACAATGGCTGTTAGGATTAATGCCTGAGGCAGTGCATCCACGTAGGATTTAGCTTCTTCACCGAGCAACGGAACCGTACCCAGCTTTAAGCCGCCCATCGACAAAATCAGCAGATGAACAGCATGAGACAGAATGGCCGTTCCTAATATGACACGTACTACGTTTTTTGATAATACGAGGTAGATGGCGACCGTGGTAAGGACGCCGACCAAAATAATGATCAATGATTCCACAGGCTACTCATCCTCACTTATACTTAGAATAATATTCACGACAACGCCAATAACGGTTAATGCGATGCCAGCTTCAAATATGGTGACAGTGGCAAGCTCAGTTTTCCCAAAGATCGGTAAATCAAAGTAGCCGAAGCTTTGGCTCAGAAATGCGCCACCAAAAAACATAGGAGCTACACCGCTCATCATGGCCAACAATACACCGAGTGCAGAAAGTTTCTTAAAATCGATGGGCAATGCTTCACTGACGGTTTCCGAGTCGTAGGATAGAAACATTAAGACAAAAGCCGAAGCAATAACCAATCCACCAATAAATCCACCGCCCGGCTGGTTATGTCCGGATACAAACAGATAGATGCCAAAAGTCAAAATGATTAAAACAACAGCTTTTGAGACGGTTTTTAAAATCACATCATTGATGTTCATCTTTGTCCGCCTCCTTTCTAAGCTTTAAACGGATTAATGTATAGACACCGAGTCCGGCAATAAACAAGACCAGTGATTCAAGCATTGTATCGAAAGCGCGGAAATCACCCAGAATCGCATTGACGATGTTGTCTCCTCCTGTCAGTTCATAGGAATTTTCAAAATAACCAGAAATGCTTTCAAATAATGTGCCGCTATTAACTGTTAGGCCAATCAACGTAACTGTGATACCGGCTCCGATGGCAATCATCGCATTCCGAACTTTAATCCATTTTGGAGAATCTTCTTTTGTCCATTCAGGTAAAAAGTGAAAGCAGAGAAGAAATAAGGCGGTAGTTACGGTTTCAATAACCAATTGAGTCAATGCCAAATCGGGTGCTCGGAACAACACAAAGAAAATAGCGATGGAAAAGCCCAGCACACCATTTAGCAAGATGGCTGTAAGGCGAGATTTTACAAATAGGATAGCGATGGCCGCGATGGCCATCACCACAACTAGCATGCCTTCATAAAAACTAATGGGCGAGTCCGCTGTCAGATCAATTGATAACGCACCAGTAAAAATCAAGGCCCCCCCAGAAGTTACGATGAAAAAAACAAAGATATAGGCAAAATAAGTAGGCAGATGACCTGTCATGTAACGCGTAGTCAGCCAATTGGCTACGCGTTTCAAATCCTTTAGAAAAAAATTGTACAGTCCAGTAAAATTCCATCCTGCTGGCTGAAGCGAGTAAATCTTATGCCAACTGCGGAAAGTAAGGAAAAGAAAAGTGCCGACTACTATAATCCCCAGTGTCATAAATAATTCCGTATTAAAACCGTGCCATGCTGAAATTTGCGGAGCCGCTCCTGAAATTCCAGGAATAATGCCACTCATCGCAGGTTTCAGTAAATAGTCACCGAGCAGATTAGGGACGAAAAACAGACTCACAATCAATATGCAGAGAATAGCTGGAGAAATGAGCATGCCAATTGATGGCTCTATCGGCTTGCGATCCAACTTCTTTAATTGTGGTGTTCCGAAAAAAGTGCGAAACACGAAAATCATGCTATAGATAAAAGTAAAGACAGAAGCGATCCAAGCAATTATTGGAATCAGCAACCCCCATGTAGAAACACCAAAAGCGGGGAGACTGACCGCATCAACTGTCGCTGTGAAAAACATCTCTTTACTCAAAAATCCGTTAAGGAACGGCAGTCCAGCCATCGAAAAGCTACCAATAACAGCGAATGTAAACGTGATAGGCAAAAATGCCGAAAGGCCACCTAATCGCCGTATATCACGAGTTCCAACTTGGTGATCGATAATGCCGACGACCATAAAAAGCGCACCTTTAAATGTGGAATGGTTGACCATATGGAATAAGGCGGCAAAAATAGCTAAGCCGTACAAAGCACCTCGCTCACCATCACCAAAATGCAAAGCCGCTGAACCGAGGCCGAATAGACTCATGATCAAGCCGAGTTGACTGATTGTGGAATAGGCAAGCAACGCCTTCAAATCTGTTTGCCGCACAGCGCAGAAGGCTCCCCAGAACAAGGTGACAAGTCCAATGATGGTCACCGTCCAAAACCAGGCAGCAGTGCCGCCGAAAATCGGTATAAAACGAGCAACCAAATAAAGTCCGGCTTTCACCATCGTCGCTGAATGAAGATAAGCGCTGACGGGTGTTGGTGCTTCCATCGCATCAGGCAACCAAATATGGAAGGGGAACTGTGCCGATTTTGTAAATGCTCCGAGCAGCACTAGGAACATAGCTGGATAAAACAGGGCATAATCTGTATACTGGCCGATGACAGCAATAGTTTCCCTGATGCTGAAAGTACCAGTCATCGAATGCAACATTAAAAATCCAGCAAGCATTCCGAAACCACCGAAGACGGTAATTAACAATGACTTTTGAGCACCATAACGGGAATTTTTGCGATGATACCAAAAAGCAATCAGCAAGAAAGAAGAAATACTGGTTAATTCCCAGAAGATGTACAGAACAAGAAGGTTATCAGATAGGACGACACCGAGCATAGCGCCCATAAATAGCAACAGATAAGCGTAAAAATGAGGGAACGAGTCGGATGATGATAAATAATAGATGGAGTAAAGAACGACAAGGCTTCCCATACCGGTAATCAATAAAGCCATGATCAAGCTGAGGCCATCAAGATAAGCGGTAAAGTTAATGCCTAATGAAGGAATCCAATCGACTGTCTGGATGAAAGTTTCACCATTTGCAACAGCGGGAATTTGGATGACGAACACAACAAACAAAGTGAGTGGGACGAGTAGCACGAGCCAGCCAATATGCAACGAGCCTATTCGTTTATGTATGAGTGGAATCAGAGCAGTAGCAATAAAAGGAATGAAGATAGCTAAAATCAATAGATGCACAGCAGAACCTCCTGTAGTAGAATAGACGAGCAATTGTGTATGGAAAAGCCATTGAGCGGGTATATATAAAGGAAAAAAGTTTGCTTTTTTAGTAAGAAGATTGAAGTACGCAACACAATCATTGTAAATTATACAGGAAGTCTACAGACTTTTCATTTGCTAGCCAATGCTGAATTGAAAAATGCTGAAAATCTATAGGGATAGAAAGTTTAAAAGTGGCCATAACCTCTTGATTTTCTACAACAGAAGAAGTATAATTTCATAGTTTTGAATGTCAGGATAGGAATGATATTTTCAGGGGGGTGAACATAAATGAAAAAAATCAGAGGACGAATGGATGAAAGCATTCTGGTGTGCGTTTTTTACGGACCGAATGGAGAGCGATTAATCAATAGAGGAAATAAACTGGCTACCATGCTAGATTGTCCCTTGTATATTCTAACGGTAGATGCAGCGTCCGTTGATGAATTTGACGCTCAGAAAGCATCTTATATTGAAAGATGGAAAGAGCTTGCCGAAGAGTACGAAGCTGAAGAATTTATTGTTCGTGATAATGAAAAACGCCCCTCTGCAAAAGTGATTGCGGAAGTGGCTCATAAATTCAATATTACGCAAATTGTTATGGGACAGACTGCTAAAAGCAGATGGGAAGAAATTACTAAAGGTTCGTTCCTTAACATGCTACTGCGCGAAATTCCGTTTGTAGATTTGCATGTCGTTTCATTGGCACGCACAGTAAAAGGCGTCGAAGGTGACGAGTTTGAAAAAGGGGTTCGCTGTTACTTGGTAAAAGACGAGAACAGCTATAAAATTAACTTTACACAATCAAAAAACTGTCAGCTTGAAGGGATTTTCTTTAAAGAAATCGGTACCGATTTTGATAACGGGGTCTTTAAGTTTATGCATGATAATAAATTGTATCAGGTAGAAGTAACAGAAGATCGGATCGATTTGCCTGAAGTTATTGACAAGTGCTTAGATAAAGAATTGATAAGAAAATAAATCCACTAACAAAAGGCTGCTTCGCCACTGGAGTAGTCTTTTGTTTAGTTAAAAGGAGAATCAGTAAATCATGAAGAAGACTAAAAGATTAGCACCCATTCTTCCAAAGGAATTAGAAACGTGTTCTTTTGTTGAAGCTTTAGATGATCAGTACATAAGCAATTGCCGAATTTCACAGGAGACCATTGATTTTAGTACAGAAGAAGCTCTTCATATCGATCGGGTCGTTTTTGAAAATGTTCATTTTCTTGAAACGGTTTGGCCGCGTTCAGAATTTGTTGATGTTGTTTTTTTGAATTGTGATTTGTCGAATATGGATATGAGTCGTGCGGTTTTTCACCGAACTGAATTCCGTAATTCTAAATTGCTCGGCACGAATTTTGCGGAAGCCGGAATTCGTCATACTCTTTTTGATGAGTGTGTGATGAATTATGCAACTTTCGGTTTTTCTCTATGCAATACAGTGAGTTTTGTTTCTTCTTCTCTGCGTTTTGCAGACTTTTATGAGATGGAATTAAAGAGCAGTGAATTCAGTATGTGCGATATGAACGATATTAATTTTACAGAAACGAGTTTAAAGGGAATCGACCTGAGTACCAATACTTTTGAAAGCATCCAAGTATCGATTGAAAAATTGCGGGGTTGTAAAGTATCACCCGATCAAGCCATCGCCTTTGCACGACAAATGGGATTGGTTGTCGAAAATAGGTAAGCTTATAGAAGAAATAAGAAAATAAGGGGCTGCATTCAAAAGGTCATGAACAATGACTTTGAATGCAGCCCCTTTTGTCAGCCGGGATTCAAAAAAACAGACGGAGAAAAAGATTTTCTTTTTCTCCGTCTGTTTTATGTTAGGGGCTTATGGACAGCCTCATGTTTTTATTATAAGCCATTTCCGCTTTTCTAAGGATCTAGAAGTCACTCTGACTATCGGAGCTTCATGGCTGCTTCCGCTTTTCGAGAGATTAACGGACGCCTTTCATAAATCCTTGAATGCGTGGTGCGAAAATGAACAATAGGATACTGAGGGCGATGGAAGCTCCCCCGATGATTCCAAAGTACATCATTTCATTTTCTACTGTATAGAACTTAACTAACTGCGCATTGATTGCTTGAGCGGCAGCATTTGAAAGGAACCACAGACTCATCGTTTGCGCTGAGAAAGCGGCAGGTGCTAATTTGGTTGTTGCCGATAGTCCTACTGGAGACAGGCAAAGTTCGCCAAGTACGACGATGAAATAACTTAGAACCAACCAAAGTGGGTTGACTAGTGCTGAAGCGCCACCAAAATAAGCAGGTAATAAGATTACCAAGAATGATAATCCAGCAAACAACAGGCCGAGTGAAAATTTCTGTGGAATAGATGGTTGTTTGCTTCCAAGTTTAACCCATAGCCAAGCGAAGACCGGGGCCAGCATAATGATGAATAATGGATTTAAAGACTGAAACCAGGCAGGAGAAATAGTGATTCCTGCAAATTCAAGGTCCGTACGAGTATCTGCATACGCAGCAAGAATCGTTGAACCTTGTTCTTGAATCGCCCAGAACATGACTGAGGCGATAAACAATGGAATATAAGCCAGTAGATGTGAACGTTCCACATCGGTTGTTTTTTTACTGCGGTACATAACTGTGAAATAAACGGTCGGAATCAAAATACCTAAAATACCAACAATCGCAACGAAGCTGTCAAAAGTTAGTAATCCAGTTGGAATACCGATAGCAACAACTGCTGCAATAACTAACGTAGCAATCGTAAAAATTTTAATCGTTCTCTTACGTTCCGATGGCAACAAAGGATTTGGTACAACAGTTCCTGCCAAACCAAGATTTTTCTTTTTAGTAGCTAAAAATATTACCAAACCTAAGAACATGCCTACAGCTGCAAGACTGAAACCTAGATGGAAGCTGATTTGCATGCCGACAGTACCAACGATTAGCGGGGCAAGAAACCCACCCATATTGATCCCCATATAGAAAATACTAAAGCCTGCATCGCGGCGGTCATCGTTTTCAGCGTAAATTTCACCTACAACACTGGATACGTTTGGTTTCAAAAGACCCGTACCTAGAACAATAAGCACCATAGAAACGAAGAATAAAGCAAGGTTTCCAGGGATCGCTAAAGCAATGTGTCCGAGCATGATGAGAACGCCACCATAAAATACAGCTCTCGACGTACCAAATATTCGATCGGCTAACCAGCCGCCGATAATTCCAGACATATAAACAAGTGATCCATATACAGACATGATGGATAGTGCAGTTGTTTTATCTAGACCAAGACCACCTGCGGACATTTCGTAGTACATATAAAAAACTAGAATAGCTCTCATCCCATAGTAGGAGAACCGTTCCCAGAACTCTGTGAAGAATAACGTAAATAGTCCTTTGGAATGACCAAAAAAGCCTTTTTGAGGAACACTTTCAACAATTTCTTGCCTTGAATACTTTTCAGACATCATACTAACCTCCAATTGTTTATTCTAACATAATACTTTTTTTAGTTGAAAAAATCAAAATTTATTTTTCTTTAGTATATAAAAGTTCTTTTTCTTGAATAAAGTAAGAGGAAAATAAAAAAAGTTTTTTTAGAATAGTTATTAAATTCAAAATTTATTTTAAGGTAATTTGCAACTCAAAGAATTTTTTCTCAAAAGAGTCTATTTACCTGCTATTTGAAATCCTTTTTAATATGGTAAAATTAGTGGGTATAAAAAACTAATTAATTACTACAATTAGGTACTTGTAGTTGGTGTTCACTAATTATTCACATTTTTTTAAAGAATTATCCAAAAAAGATTGTGAAAAAGCGCAAGGTGCAGTATATTTAAAATAGTTAGAATATTATTTAGGGAGCAGGAGTATATAATGAAACAATTAAGTAAACGAATCAAGGACTTAAGAGAAGCTAAAGGACTATCTACTGAAGAATTGGCAGAAGCAATCGGCTTTGCAAAAAGTACGGTTTGGGCTTATGAAAGTGGGAAAAAACAAGTCTCTGTAGTACATCTTGAAAGACTTGCTGATTATTTTGAGATTTCGGTCGACAGTTTGTTGGATCGCGACGAACGGACTATCAATGTTGATCTTCAAAATACTAGTTTCTTAAATGACTACAATTTAATGCTAGATGACCAGCCACTAAACCAAACTGAGATTGCTGAGGCTGCATCATTCATTCAAGTTAAACGGCGTATGGGCAGTTATGGAGCCGCGACTTCTTGATTGCTTGATGAGTTAATAAAATGTCCGCTCCTTTTAAATTGGAGTGGGCATTTTTTTTGCGTGTGCCTCCCATTTCTTCTTAAGATTCTGTCACAGAAAAAGGTGCGGAAATGTGGTAAGCTAACTCATACGATACGAGTATTAGGAGTGTTCTATTTTGTTGGAAAGCGCAAAAAAATTACTGCAGTCCCATTTTGGTTATGAGTCCTTTCGAGTAGGTCAAGAGCAAGCTATTACGCAAGTATTTGAAGGACATAATTCGATTTGCGTCATGCCGACAGGCGGAGGGAAATCTATTTGCTACCAAATTCCGGCGCTTGTTATGGAAGGCACCACCATTGTCGTGTCACCATTGATTTCACTGATGAAAGACCAAGTAGATGCACTTTTGGCCGCTGGTATTCCGGCGGCTTATATAAATAGTTCTCTCGATTTTGATGAGGTGAGAGAAACGTTAATGGACGTACAGCGTGGAGCGATCAAATTACTGTATATTGCACCTGAGCGATTGGATTCAGAAATGTTCCTTAATGAATTGCAAGGTGTTCATGTGCCGTTGATTGCTGTCGATGAAGCTCATTGTATTTCACAATGGGGGCATGACTTCCGTCCGAGTTACCGGTTGATTAGCCGGATGACAGAATTGTTTCCGAACAATCCGACAGTACTGGCTCTGACTGCCACTGCAACACCTCAAGTGCGGGAAGACATTTGCCGAATTTTGAACATTGAAGAGCAGCATACAATCATGACGGGATTTGAACGACCTAATTTAACATTTTCCGTCATACGAGGGCAAGATCGTGAGCGATTCGTGAAAGAATATGTGGTAAAAAACGATAAGGAAGCCGGAATCATTTATGCGGCTACTCGTAAAACAGTAGACTCGGTATACGAAATGCTACTTAAAAAAGGCATTAAAGCGGCCAAGTATCATGCCGGTATGCCTGATCATGAAAGAAAGAGTGGTCAAGAGCGTTTTCTGAATGATGAAGTGACGGTCATGGTTGCCACCAATGCATTTGGAATGGGGATAGACAAATCCAATATTCGGTTTGTTATTCATTACCAGCTTCCGAAAAACATGGAAAGTTATTATCAGGAAGCAGGACGTGCTGGGCGAGACGGCCTGCCAAGTGAGTGTATTGTGTTATATGCTTCGCAGGACGTTCAAACGCAGCGGTTTTTAATTGATCAAGCACAAGATCCTAGCCGCATTCCAGGAGAATTAGTGAAATTACAGGCAATGGTCGATTACTGTCATACAGAAAGTTGCCTCCAACAATTTATCATTCACTATTTTGGAGATACCGCAGCAGAAACGTGTGGGCATTGTGGAAGTTGTATAGATGATCGTGAAAGCTTAGATGTTACTAAAGACGTTCAGATGGTTTTGTCATGTGTCATTCGGATGGGGCAGAAGTTCGGTAAAGTGATGACAGCTCAAGTGTTGACCGGGTCCCGCAATAAAAAAGTGTTAGATTTCAAGTTCGATAAGCTGTCAACATACGGAATTTTAAAACACCAAAACTCCAAAGAAGTTTCGAATTTAATCGAATTCATGATTTCACAAGAATTATTAGCGGTTGAACAAGGCTCATTCCCAACTATCTACGTTCCAGCTGGGGGCAGAGATGTCTTGCTCGGTAAACGTCAGGTCCTTAGAAAAGGAGCAGTCGTGACAAAGCAAATCGCTGCTAACGATCCTTTATTCGAAGAATTACGTGTAGTACGGAAAAGTTTGGCTGATAAAGATGGTGTTCCACCTTTCGTTATTTTTTCTGATAAGACTTTGCAAGATATGGTAGCTAGAAGGCCGCAGAATGATGCTGAATTTTTGGAAGTCAATGGAGTAGGTGCCAACAAACTCGAAAAGTATGGCGATGCCTTTTTACAAACAATCCATTCGTTTGATGCTCCAAATAAATGAATAATTATAAACAAGTAAAACCTCAAATAATAGTGAGGTTTTTTTATTTTGAAAATAGTAAGTATGCATAAATATACGTTAAATTGTTATAGCAAATAATGTTCAATACTATGTTAAATGGAAGCGTTTTCAATTGTGTCATAGGGATTTGCCTTTATAAATTTTATTTTTTTATTCTATCGAATTGTATATATATTCAGACTTATGATATACTATCAAAATATTATGACACTTTAGTGTTATGAAGGAGGCGGTTTGATGAGCAAGAAAGAGTATCCAATCCCGCAAGGACTGTATCATCCAGATCAAGAGCACGAAGCGTGCGGAATAGGAATGATCGCCAATATTAACGGGGAAAAATCGCACGCAATCGTTCAAAATGCAATCAATATATTGTGCAACCTAGAACACCGGGGTGGCCAATCTTCTGATACGAGCACTGGAGACGGAGCTGGAATTTTAACTCAGATTCCTCATCGTTTTTTCTTGAAACAATGTGAAAAAGAAGGCATCACTTTGCCTGACGAAGGCAAGTATGGCGTCGGTATGCTATTTATGCCACAAGATTACGATTTGCGAATGAAAACCAAGGAAATGATTCATCAAATTATTCAAGAAGAAGGTCAAATTTGTCTTGGATGGCGTCCAGTTCCGGTCAATGATTCGTTCGTTGGAAAAGTTGCAGCAAAAACCAAACCTGTTATTCGTCAAGTATTTGTTGGTGCTGCGCACGGATTGGAAAATCGGATAGACCTTGAGCGGAAATTATACATTATCCGTAAACGAATTGAGCAGACTATGCTTGGAAAAGAAGAGTTTAAAGATGTCTACTTTAGTAGTCTTTCAGCAGGTACGATTGTTTATAAAGGTATGCTAATCCCAGAACAACTAGACTCGTTTTATATTGACCTCAACCATCCTGAATTCAAATCAGCATTGGCTCTCGTCCACTCCCGTTTTAGTACAAATACCTTCCCGAGCTGGCAGCGTTCACACCCTAACCGCTATTCAATCCACAATGGTGAATTTAATACTTTAAGAGGAAACGTCAATTGGATGCGCGCCCGTCAAGTACTATGCGAATCTCCAGCGTTTAATGCGGAAGACCTTCAAAAAGTTTTGCCGGTTATCGATGAAACTGGCAGTGACTCCTCTATGTTCGATAATTGCTTTGAATTTTTGCATTTATCTGGCAGATCGCTCGCGCATACGGCGATGATGATGGTGCCAGAACCTTGGGTCAATGATCCAACTATTAAAAAAGAGAAAAGAGATTTTTATGAATACCACAGCACATTAATGGAACCTTGGGATGGACCAGCTGCGCTTGTCTTTACAGATGGTAAACAAATTGCGGCGTGTCTTGACCGCAACGGTTTGCGTCCTGCTCGTTATTACGTGACGAAAAGTGGCATGATTGTCATGGGTTCAGAAGTAGGGGCTTTGGATATTTTTGCGGATGACATTATTTACAAAGATCGTCTGCGTCCAGGTAAAATGCTATTAGTCGATTTAGAAGAAGGGAAGATTATTCCGGATGAAGAAATCAAACTTCAAATTGCCGGAGAACTTCCTTATAAAGATTTTATCGAAGAAAATATGTTTGATATGGATGATCTTCCAGAGCCTTTGAAACCATCCAACTTTAACGAAACAGAAGCGTTGATTAAAAGACAGCTAGCTTTCGGTTATACAATGGAAGAAGTTCAAAAAATGATCAAGCCACTAGCGACTGAAGGCAAAGATCCTGTTGGTTCAATGGGTTATGATTCGCCATTAGCTGTGCTGTCGAAAAAACCACAACTTCTTTATAATTATTTCAAGCAACTATTTGCTCAAGTAACGAATCCACCGATTGACGCGATTCGTGAACATATAATTACGGCAGCACGCACAACTATTGGGGCAGAAGCTAATTTGGTTCAGCCAACTCCTAAAAGTGCCCGCCACATCCGCTTAGAAACACCCATTTTAACTAATTTTGAGCTCGAAAAGTTACGACAGCAATCGATTGATGATTTTAAAGCTGCTACGATTTCAATTTTATTTGCAAAAAACGGTGGAACACAGGCAATGGCACAACGATTAGATGCAGTTTTTGCAGAAGCGGATCAAGCAATTAAAAAAGGCGTAAAACTGATCATTTTATCTGATCGCGGAGTAAATGAAGAATGTGCAGCGATTCCGGCACTGTTAGCGGTTTCCGGCTTACATCACCATTTGATTCGTGAGAATACACGCATACAGATGAGTATTTTGTTGGAATCTGCGGAACCTCGTGAAGTTCATCATTTTGCTGCTCTTCTAGGTTATGGTGCAGAAGCCATTAATCCATATTTAGCTTTTGATACAATTGAAAACTTGGTTGAAATTGAAGATATACACAATGTTACTTTTGAAGAAGCGCAAGCAACGTATGTGAAAGCTGTTACGGATGGAATCATCAAAGTATTGTCTAAGATGGGAATTTCGACAATTCAAAGTTATCGGGGTGCGCAGATTTTTGAAGCAGTCGGTATTCATATGGATGTAATTGATAAATACTTTACTCGGACTTCTTCTCGACTAGGTGGAATTGGTCTCGATATTATTGCAAAAGAAGTGCTCATGAGACATGCAATAGCTTATCCAGTTGCTCAAGGTGACAATCAAGCATTAGAATCCGGTGACGAATTTCAATACCGTGAAAATGGTGAAAATCATCAATACAATCCGAAAACCATTCATACATTACAACATGCATGCCGAACAAATAACTACGAAGTTTTCAAGAAATACACGAACTTACTAACAGATGAGAAAGCCAACCTTCAATCGTTGCGAGGTTTGATGTCCTTTAAAAAGCGGACGCCAGTACCAATTGAAGAAGTAGAAACGGTTGAAGAAATCTGTGCGCGTTTTAAAACAGGTGCTATGTCATATGGCTCTATTAGTAAAGAAGCGCATGAGGCTCTTGCAATTGCGATGAACCGCGTAGGCGGGAGGAGCAATTCAGGAGAAGGTGGAGAAGAGACTTCTCGCTTTATTCCTGATGAAAATGGAGATAATCGCCGAAGTTCTATCAAGCAAGTAGCTTCTGGGCGGTTCGGTGTAACGAGTCATTACTTAGTGAATGCTGATGAAATTCAAATTAAAGTAGCGCAAGGAGCGAAGCCGGGAGAAGGGGGACATTTGCCAGGTAAGAAAGTTTACCCATGGATTGCAGAAGTTCGTGGTTCGACTCCAGGTGTGGAGCTTATTTCACCACCTCCACATCACGATATTTATTCGATTGAAGATTTAGCAGAATTGATTTTCAATTTAAAAAACGCAAATCCAGATGCACGAATTAGCGTTAAGTTGGTATCGGCTGTTGGGGTTGGAACAATTGCAGCAGGTGTTGCAAAAGGTCGTGCAGATGTCGTATTGATTAGTGGTTATGATGGCGGCACGGGAGCTGCACCAAAGACTAGTTTGAAGCATACCGGTTTGCCGTGGGAGATTGGATTAGCTGAAACGCATCAAACTCTTCTATTAAATGGCTTGCGTGACCGAATTATCGTAGAAACAGACGGCAAAATGATGACAGGTCGAGATGTAGTAACAGCAGCTCTACTTGGAGCTGAAGAATTCGGGTTTTCTACTGCTCCTCTTGTCGTACTGGGCTGCGTTATGATGCGTGTGTGTCATTTGGATACATGTCCAGTTGGCATTGCCACTCAAAATCCAGAACTGCGCGAGAAATACGGTGGAGATCCGGAACATGTCGTAAACTTCATGCGTTTTATTGCGACAGAAGCCCGCGAATTAATGGCAGAACTTGGTTTTCGTACAGTCAATGAAATGATTGGTCGAACAGACGTTATTGAAGCGAATCGGGCCGTTGATCATTGGAAAGCAGGCGGCATTGATTTGAGTGCATTGTTGTACCAGCCAAATCTACCGGAAAAAGTAGGACGCTATGCAACAGTCAAACAAAATCATGAACTAGAACAAACATTAGATTATCAGGAACTGTTGCCACGTTGCAAAAAAGCCATTGAAACAGGTGAACGTGTGGAAGTGGCAACAGCTATTCGGAATATTCATAGAGCTACAGGCACAATTGTGGGCAGTGCTATTTCCAAACGTTATGGTGCAGAAGGCTTACCTGACGACACGATTAACTTAAACTTTCAAGGATCTGCAGGACAGAGCTTCGGCGCATTTATTCCAAAAGGGATGTCGATGAATTTAATAGGAGATGCCAATGACTTTGTCGGTAAAGGCTTGTCAGGCGGTAAAATTATGGTTTATCCAGCATTGGATTCAACATTCCTACCCGAGAAAAACATTATTATTGGTAACGTGTCGTTTTATGGGGCATCTGCAGGTGAGGCTTATATTTATGGCGTCGCAGGCGAACGTTTTGCGGTCAGAAACAGTGGCGCGAAAATTGTCGTTGAAGGTGTAGGCGATCATGGTTGTGAATACATGACAGGTGGTCGAGTAGTCATTCTTGGACAAACGGGTAAAAACTTTGCGGCTGGTATGTCAGGTGGCATAGCATATGTTCTCGATGAAGAAGGGACATTCAATGAACGCTGCAATCCAGAAATGGTTCATTTGCAGCCGCTTGCCGATCCAGCAGAAATTGAAGAGTTGCGAGAAATGATCCAAAAACATGTGCATTATACGAGCAGTACCAACGGAACACGGTTACTGGCGCATTGGGAGATTTACTCCGCAAAATTTGTGCGCGTCATTCCGAAAGCTTATCTGCAAATCAATGAACGAATCAGCAAGTTGCAAAGTAGTGGCATGGCAAGAGATGAAGCTGAAATGGCAGCGTTTGAAGAAAGTAAAATGGCTGGAGTTTAGGTCAGAAAATTACAACAGTAATCTGCAGACATAATCGAATGAATTGTGAATAGGAGGGAAACGATGGGGAAACCAACTGGATTTATGGAATATGACAGACAAACAGTCAAAGAGCGTAAAACCGGTGAGCGCACAAAGGATTGGAACGACTATACAATTCCTTTGTCAGATGAAGAAGTAGCAAAACAAGGAGCACGTTGTATGGATTGTGGAGTGCCAACTTGTCATACCGGAATGGAACTAGATAATGTAACGACGGGTTGCCCTGTAAATCACCTCATCCCAGAATGGAATGATCTTGTTTACCGCGGTCAATGGAAAGAAGCGTTACACCGTGAGCACCTGAAAAACAACTTTCCTGAATTTACAGGAGTGGCTTGTCCGGCTCCTTGTGAAGGCGCCTGTGTACTAGGCATCAATGCACCCCCTGTAGCCATTCGTACAGTCGAACGTTCCATTATCGAACGTGGATTTGCAGAAGGCTGGGTTGTGCCTGAACCACCTAAAACGCGAACCGGTAAAAAAGTAGCAGTGATTGGTTCTGGACCAGCTGGACTCGCTGCCGCTGCTCAATTGAATAAAGCAGGACATTTAGTAACAGTTTTCGAAAAAAGTGACCGTGTGGGTGGCTTGCTGACATACGGAATTCCAGAAATGAAACTGTCATACGATATGGTCACAAGACGTGTCAAGATTCTTGAGCGAGAAGGTATCACTTTTATCACAAGTGTAGAAGTTGGGAAGAATTACCCTTCTGCTAAATTGCAGAATGATTTTGATGCAGTAGTCATGTGTACCGGTTCAACCGTCCATCGGAATATTGATGTGGAAGGTCGTGCATTAGAGGGCGTCCATTTTGCCATGGACTTCCTGCACGCGAGTACAAAAAGTTTGCTGGATTCGAATTTTGATGATGGCAATTATATTTCGGCTAAAGATAAAAACGTCATTGTCATCGGAGGTGGAGATACCGGGACAGATTGTTTAGCGACGTCTGTTCGTCACGAATGCAAGAGTCTCGTTCAGTTTGATGTCTACGATAAAAAAGGCGTGATTCGTGACGAAAAAGGCAATCCGTGGCCACAATACCCGAAAATTCACCGTGTCGAATACGGCCACAAAGAAGCGGCTGCTACTTTTGGCGAAGATCCGCGAGCTTACGCGGTTATGACAAAGAAATTTGTTGGCAATAGCGAAGGGCAAGTCAAGGAAGTGCACACCGTTAATGTGAAATTGAAAATAGATGAGCAAGGCAACCGGATCCGTGAGGAAATTCCAGGCACTGAAAAAGTTTGGAAAGCGGATTTGGTCTTAATCGCTATCGGCTTTAGCGGACCTGAACAAGACCTAATTCAACAATTAGAGCTCGAGACAGAGAAAAATTCCCGAGTAAAAGCGGAGTATGGAAAATACACGACTAATGTAGAAGGTGTATTTGCAGCAGGAGATGTTCGCCGTGGTCAAAGTTTAATTGTTTGGGCAATAAATGAAGGACGGGAAGCAGCGCGTGAATGTGACCGGTTCTTGATGGGTTCTACTGTGTTACCGTGACGAACAATTAACTAACTGCATAAAAGAATATCGAAATGAGGAGCCATGACACAAGGTAAGAGGTGTCATGGTTTTTGCAACTTTACTCAAAGCTTTACAGAGAGTTGTTTAAGGGTAACAACTAAATTTTCCTAATTAGTCATAGGGTTTATAACGATATTTTTATCCAATAAATACAATAGAGTATTGTAGAAAAATGTCGAAATGTATATACTATAAAGAGTGCAAAGATGGGATTTAAAGTAAATTAATTATGAGAAGATACATACTTCTACGTATTAATATAGTTGGATTTTTATTTTTGTAGCTAAATTCGAAACAGGGGGAGTAAATATGTTCAAGAAAAATTTGATCGCTGCATTATTTGCATTATTACTGGTAATCGGGATGGGTACGACAGGATTTGCGAACAATAACGTTCAGAGCGTAGAATATGGCATTACAGAAGATATGACTCCAGAAATAGCAAAAGCAATTGCTGATGTTAACAGTACGAATGCAAAAATATATGTAGAAATTAATAAAGCAATAGATAAATCTGAAAAAATGTATGCTAAGTATCAAAAGGACATATCTAAACAACCGAATTTGGTAAGACAAGCTGAGTTGACAAAGAAATATGGCGAAAGATCCGATAAGTTGATTAGTGATTTAAAAGAGCAAACTGAAAAAATGACACTTAAAGGTATTGAAAAAGCTGAACGAGCTGGTTTAGAAGTAGAAATAGAACTTGTCTCAATAACGTTCGCTGATCGAACTGAGAAAATTGATCCGATTGTAGTGGTTTCCTGGTAATTGGATTGTATGTAAGAGAGCAGTGTGAATTTATAATAGTTTTGTGTTTACAAAGGATGTGCATATGATGAAAGGTTTGGATATATTAAAGCGCAATCATCTTGAGAAAGTGGAGAATGGCGCAACAACTCTTCGCTTACTAGGCAGAGGCAATGGACTAGAGGTGATGAGGCAATCTATTCTAAAAGACAATACTTTCATATTATTTCCAAGTGAAGATGATAATGCTTGTGAGTTTTTTTATATTCTCAGCGGTGATATCCAAGCTGAGATAGACGGGATACCGATGAAAATTGGATCTAATGACTTTTTTTCATGTACTAATTTAGAGAGCCCTGTGCATTTTACGGTCTTAAGTGATGTAGAACTTCTGTCGATATCTACTGTTCCAGTTTTTCATTATGTTAGTAAGTTGATAGAAGACTTACGCAAAATTGGACAATTGGTCGAAAAAAAAGACAGATACACATTTAATCATAGTTCGCGTGTAGCAAACTATGCTGTTAAAATAGCCGCAAAACTAAAATTAAGTAGAGAGCATATGGAGAATCTATTGTTGGCCTCTATGTTGCACGATATTGGCAAAATTAACATTCCGGAAGAAATTTTGAAAAAGCCAGGAAAGTTAACAGATGAAGAATTCGATTTGATGAAAAAACATCCAGGTGACGGTGCTAACATGATTCGAGAAACACCTTATGCAGAAATTGCAGCTATCGTTGAACAACATCACGAGCGTGTTAACGGAAAAGGCTATCCATTTGGACTAATGGCTGAAGAAATATTGTTAGAAGCTAAAATTATCGGGGTATGCGATACATTCGATGCGATGACAGAAGACAGAGCGTACCGATCTGCATTTTCTGCTGAACATGCGATGACCGAAATCAAAAATTTAATTGGGATTCAATACGATGGAGAAGTTGTTAACGCCTTCGAACAAGTAATAAAAGAAGAAGGCAAACTAATTTCATAAATGCTAAATCTAGACGCCTGAAATATTTTGAGGTGTCTTTTGTTTTGTTGAAAATGTTTAAGAGTGTCTCATTTAGTCAATACTTTATACACAATCATTTATACAATTGAGGAGGAATTCATATGGCTAGAAAATCATCAGGTGGCGTGTTCGGTAAACTTGTATTGATTGGCCTCGGTGCATTAATTGGTTCGGCAATGACTCAGCAGAAAACAGGAACAAGTGGGACCTCTCAAACGAGCAAAGCAGATATGAAAGCGAATATTAAAAAAGGGCTCGATCGTTTAAATGAGCAATCTGGTGGAATGGTAGATAAAGTGAAACCCACAGTTAACAAAGCTGTTGAAAAAGTGAAAACAGCAATTGATGCACAACAAGACATGATGAACAAGGAAAAGGATGCGTTGGATAAAGCTAACAAAACATTGCAAGACGAAGTTGGAAAGAATACTGACAAGCGTACTCATTCAACTACTGATAAAACCGATACAAGTTCTACAGAAAGTGTTTCTCCTAACACCAACAAACCAACAGGTGGGATTTATGGAGGAAGCACCAAATATACGGAGTCACTAAAAAAAGGTGTGTCGAATGACTCAGAGAAAAAGAATGATTCAACATTTGGCAAAGACAATTCTTCTCCTAACACCAAGGAAACATTTGGTGGAAGTACGGAATATACAGATTCCTTGAAAAAGAACTTATCGGAAAATTCGTCGAAAAAAGATAATTTACCTAAAGATGATTCAACATTCGGAAAATGAATTTGATATAATAAAAGAAGAAAAAACTATGCACGTTTGCAGAAACGGCATAGTTTTTTTCTTTCTTATTTTATCGGAATATTCGAAAAATGAAAGGGGATGCTAGCTTGTTTAAAACTTATTCAACGGGCGCATTTTTTGATGAAATGTTTACGCCATATGGAAAACCAAAATCACATTACCGAAATTTCTTTGACGTCCTTCAAAGATTTTCAGAAGAAGAGCTGAGAGAAAAGCATGAAACAGCTCAATTGTCTTTTTTAAGGCAAGGAATTACATTCACTGTCTACAACAATAACGTGGGCACTGAAAGAACCATGCCTTTTGATTTTGTTCCCATTATCATTCCTTCTGAAGACTGGGAAGTGATTGAAAAAGGAATGATTCAACGAGCGGAAGCACTCAATCAATTTTTGGAAGATGTCTATCATGACAAACGGATTCTTCAAGATGGAATCGTTCCGAGAGGACTAGTCGAAGACAATCCCTATTATTACGATGAACAAATAAAGGGAATTGATATTCCGTTAAAAAATCATATTTTTTTAGCAGGCATTGATTTGATTCGTGATGAGAATGGGAAATACCATGTGCTTGAAGATAATTTACGCAATCCGTCAGGCTTGTCTTATGTCTATCAAAACCGTTACGTCATGCGTCAAGTCTACCCCGAATTTTTTGCCAGTCAGTCAGTTCACACCCTCGAGCACCAATTGTCTCATTTGCATCAAGCGATATTAGATCATGCACCAGAATCAAGAAAAGATAAGGCTTTTGCCGTTTTGTTGACACCTGGTATGTACAACTCTGCCTATTACGATCATGTCTTTTTAGCCCAACAGATGGGAATCGATTTAGTAGAAGGCAGGGACCTTATTGTTAAAAAGAATATTGTTTATATGAAATCGATGAGAGGGTTAAAGCGTGTCGATATTATTTATCGTCGAATTGATGATGATTATTTAGATCCTGAAGCATTTTTGGCTCACTCTGCCTTGGGCGTTCCTGGTTTATTGCTGGCTTATAGAAAAGGCAATGTGGCGATTTTGAACGGTATTGGCAATGGTGTGGCAGACGATAAAGCGATATACGCTTATGTTCCGGATATGATTCGCTATTATTTGAACGAAGAGCCGATCATTGACAATGTAAAAACGTATTTACTCGATAGACCTGAAGAACGGGAATGGGTTTTAGAACATCTAGACGAATTAGTAGTCAAGAATGTAGGGTCTTCAGGTGGCTACGACATGTTAGTCGGACCACATGCATCTAAAGAGCTAATCGAAGAATTCCGAGAAAAAATTATTCAATCCCCTCATCAATATATTGCCCAACCTACGATTAAACTATCTAGAGCTCCTGCATACCAAGGAGAAGAATTTTATCCATGCCATGTTGATTTGAGAGTGTTTGTGATCCGAGGGGTAGATACACAGGTTATGCCGGGCGGACTATCCCGTGTTGCCTTGAAAAAAGGATCGCTTGTCGTCAATTCTTCACAAGGCGGTGGCGGAAAAGATACGTGGGTATTTAAGAAAAGAGAAGAGGAGGGGACTCCTAATGCTTAGTCGTGTAGCGAATTCGTTGTATTGGATGTCAAGAAATGTTGAACGAGCGGAAAATAATGCGCGAATTTTGGATGTTCAATTATTACGAATGATCGAAGCTTCTGACGAAGAACTAGTCGGTGGCAGTGATTGGAAACTTATTTATGAAATTTGTGCTTCAACAGAGACAATGGAACAAATCAAATCGATGCCTAGTTACCAAGAAGATCAGCTTGTTTATTATTTAGCGATGGAGAAAAGCAACTTTAATTCTGTTGCAAGCTGTGTAAGAGTTGTTCGTGAAAATGCAAGAATTAGCAGAGATCATATTCCTGATGACTACTGGGAAGCTTGGAATCGCTGTTACTTAATGTTAAAGGAAATGGATCAGCAAAGCTGTACAGTTCAAGAAATGCGTGTATTTCTTGAACAAGTCAAGTTAACGTCATTGATTACGCAAGGAATCGTTGAATCTTCGATGCCGCGTGGTGTCCCTTACCAAATTATCAAAATAGCCAAATGGTTGGAACGCGCAGAAAAAACAGCACGTATTTTAAATGTCGTTTGCGAGCGAACAAGAGAACGGTCGGTAGAAACCCAATCGGAAGATTACTATTACTGGCTAGCTGCTTTACGAATGACGAATGGGTACAATGCTTATTTAAAAATGAATCCACCGCAGATGAAGCCAAAGAGAGTGTTGGCGTTTTTGATTGCGAATACTGATTTTCCGCGTTCGATTCGTTATTGCCTTGCGCACGTTCGTCAAGCAATCGATGAATTGGAAGGTGGGAAAATTTCTCATTATTCATGGGAACTCTATGCAAAATTAGATCAGTTGCAAGCGGAATTTAAAGAAATTAGTATAGATGAGCTAAGCTCGGACGAAATTATGGATTTTCTAAACGACTTCCAAAATGGCTGTAATGAAGTGGGACATATTTTTTCGAAAACCTATTATTTAAGCGATTCTGAGATAAACTCTGTAGAGTCCAGCCAATCACAAAGCATGGGCGCGAAAGGAATAACATCTATGAAATATAAAGTTGAACATACGAATGTTTTCGAGTATGAAACTATTGTCGATCAAAGCATGAATTCAATTCGGTTAAAGCCAAGAACCGATGAATGTCAGCGACTTTTATCTTACCGTGCCGACATTACACCTGCTTCTTTGACGAAAGAACATATCGATATTTGGGGCAATCACGTGGAAACATTTTTTATTGCTGAGCACCATCAACATCTTGAAGTCAAGACAACATCAATTGTCAGCATTCAAAAAAGTCCGTTTATTCACAGAATTGATTACTCACCAGAAATGAATGCTATTTTTCATTCGCAATTATTCGGTGAGCATTATTTAGCGTTTTTGAGTAATACAGCATATACCTACTTAACCGTGGAGCAAATGAGTCAAATCGACCGTGAACTTGGAATCATGAAGAATCCAGTGCAATATGCAATTGATGTAATGGAATACATTCATCAGCATTTTACGTACGATGGCGAATCTACGACTGTCGATACGAAAGCGGAAGAATCTTTTAACCTTAGAAAAGGTGTTTGTCAGGATATTACGCACGTGATGTTAGGGATTTTGCGTTGCAAGCACATACCGGCGCGTTACGTTAGTGGCTATTTGTATGTAGGCGAAAACTCTGCACTAGTGGGTGATGCTGCGAGTCATGCATGGGTAGAAGTAATGGTGCCGGGCATCGGTTGGGTCGGTCTAGATCCTACTAATAATGTGGAAGCGTTGGAAAGCCATATTCGGGTTGGTGTTGGTCGGGATTATAACGATGTCAGCCCGGTTCAAGGGGTTTACCGTGGGGGAAGCCAATCGTTGGATGTTAAAGTCTCAGTGAGTCTCATGGATCAGTAGTAACTCTTGTGCCGCACGATTTTTACCGTTATTAACATTGACGAAGCTGGATAAAACTTAATAATCGTTTAACTGCAGAATTTTCTAATCCGTGCGATAATAGGAGAACCTGAAATTTTTGAACGGAGATGGAGAATAATTATGAACAATAAAAAGTTTAGTGAGTACGGAGTAAGTGAACCAATTGTAAAGGCTCTTGAAGGACTGGGCTATACAGAACCGACAGAAGTCCAAAGTAAAGTGATTCCTGTAGCATTGTCAAAGACTGACCTAACCGTAAAGTCGCAAACAGGAAGCGGTAAAACAGCAGCGTTCGGAATTCCAATCTGCGAACTAGTTGACTGGGAAGAAAACAAACCGCAAGCATTAATTTTGACACCAACGCGAGAATTAGCAGATCAGGTAAAAGAAGATTTAACAAATATCGGCCGCTTTAAACGCATTAAAGCAGCGGCAGTTTATGGTAAACAGCCTTTTGCTTATCAGCAGGCTGAACTCAAGCAAAAATGTCACGTCGTCGTTGGAACACCGGGCCGTGTTTTTGATCATATTGAACGTGGAACATTGAACTTAGAGCGTATAGAGTACTTAGTTCTTGATGAAGCGGATGAGATGCTGAATATGGGCTTTGTCGAACAAGTAGAGGCTATTATCAACAAATTGCCGAAGCAGCGCACAACCATGCTATTTTCAGCGACTTTGCCTGAAAATGTAGAAAAACTGCAGAAAAAATACATGACTGATCCCAAGCATATAGAAATTGCTGCCACTGAAAGCTTAACAGCTCAAATCGATCATTCGTTATTTGTTGTTGCTGAACAGAAGAAGTTTTCGTTGTTACGTGACGTAACAATTGTTGAAAATCCGGATAGCTGCATTATTTTCTGTCGCACAAAAGACAATGTCGATTTTGTCATGGAACAATTGGAAAAGCATTATTATACTTGTGATAAATTGCACGGTGGTATGCTTCAAGAAGATCGTACAGCAGTCATGAACGATTTTAAGCGTGGCGAATTCCGTTACTTAGTAGCGACAGATGTTGCAGCACGCGGAATTGATATTGACAGTATTACGCACGTCATTAATTATGACTTGCCAATGGAGAAAGAAAGTTATGTGCACCGTTCAGGCCGTACCGGACGTGCGGGTAAAACAGGAAGAGCGATTTCGTTTGTAACACCAAACGAGGATAAATTTCTTGCGGAAATCGAAGAGTATATCGGATTTGAAATTCCGCGTAGAACAGCTCCTTCAGTTAATGATGTGGATCGTGCAATGCCTGCGTTTACTGAGAAGCTTGAAAGCCGTCCAAAACTCAAAAGAAATAAAAATGAACAAGTGAATAAAGATATTCTTAAGTTGTACTTTAATGGTGGCAAGAAAAAGAAACTTCGTGCTTTTGATTTCGTTGGAACTTTGACGAGCATTCCGGGAGTGACAGCTGAAGACATTGGGATTATTAAAATTCAAGATACAGTGACGTATATTGATATTTTGAACGGCAAAGGCCCTATGGTGCTAAAAGCGATGAAAGATAAAACCATAAAAGGAAAGACACTCAAAGTGCATAAAGCAAATAAATGAGTAGCAACCACAGGCATTTAAAAGCCTGTGGTTTTTTATTTTCCTGGAAATAAAATTGGCATGTAACATATGAAATAGTTAAAAAGTCTTTTTATATACCATTATTTAGGATAAAAAATATGTCTATGCAATACTTATGTCACAAAATGAATTCTTATTGTAATGGAATATGTTCTTTATTGTTACACGTCTGTAATATTACCGTGCTATTTTGGTTGTACTTAGAAAAAGCAAAGGGGATAGCGGATTGAAAAAACTATTAATCGTATTGAGTTTTGCACTGGTTTTATTCCTAAGCACTTCGATCGTAAGTTCGGCTGCAACTAATGTTTACACAGTAAAAAGTGGGGACACATTATATAAGATTGCGAAAACACAAAAAGTATCGGTTAGTAATTTAAAGATTTGGAATGGCTTAAAATCCAATACAATCCATCCAAAACAAAAACTCAAATTGAAAAAAACAACAGCAAAGCCAGCTTCTAAAAAACCGACTCCATCACGTGCTACGAGTGGATCGGTAAAAAAAGAGTTTACAGTTAGTTCAACAGCCTATACAGCATATTGCAAAGGGTGTTCAGGAGTGACAAGAACTGGACTTAACTTAAAGAAGAATCCTGGACTAAAAGTTATCGCAGTAGATCCGAAGGTCATTCCGCTAGGGACGAAAGTTCATGTTGAAGGCTATGGCTATGCGGTTGCTGGGGACACGGGCGGCGCTATCAAAGGTAAAAAAATTGACGTTTTCATCCCAACTCAAAGCAAAGCACTTAAGTGGGGACGCAAAAATGTAAAAATAAAAATACTTAACTAAAAAAACTCCGACTCATTTTCATGAGTCGGAGTTTTTTTAATTAAAAAGAGATGTCATTTGATATTCAATCTGTGTTTTACAAAAATACAATTACAGGTCGTTCTCTTAAAATGGGTTTATCTACTTGAGCCGCACATTGAAAAGATCAAAAGAGGGTAAACTCAAATAAATAGTCTTTTATTAACTTACACGGTATAATATTTGTATAGTAAATGTAGAACTTTTAGGGTGATTCGAAATGGAGGGCATCTGTTATGCCGGAAAAAATGATTGTCATAGGAGCTGGACCAGGCGGTTTAGCTGCAGCTATGCTATTGGCCAGTAAAGGCTATCAAGTAGACGTCTACGAAAAACAACCATGGGTCGGAGGCAGAAATGCCGAACTGCGCCTTGGTGACTTTACCTTTGATACAGGGCCTACTTTTTTAAGTATGTTGCATTTGGTAGAAGAACTGTTTGAAGCTACTGGACGCGACTTAAAAGATTATATGAATGCAGTTGAGTTGGATCCTATGTATGAGCTGATTTTTGAAGATCAAAATTTGATCATGACACGGAATAATCAAGAGATGAAGAAACAAATAAATAAGAGCTTTAAAGGTGATGGAGACGGATATGAACGTTTCATGAAAGAAACAGGGAAAAAGCTAGAAGCCTTATCGCCTATGTTGCAATCGAAGATGGACAGTTATTTTGATATGGTTCACCCGAAAGTTTTAAAAGCTCTTCCAGAACTTGAAGTAAACAAAACTTTGTACGACGTATTATCTCGCTACTTTAAAGATGAACGGATGAAAATGGCGTTTGCTTTTCAATCGAAATACTTAGGAATGTCGCCGTGGGAATGCCCTGGTGCTTTTTCAATTCTTTCCTATATGGAACATGCTTACGGCATCTATCATCCAATTGGTGGGGTCAATCAATTATCACAAGCGATGGCAAAAGTGGTAAAAGAATTAGGTGGGAAAATTCACACGAGTACGGATGTAAAGAAATTATGGATTGAAAATCGCAAAGTTAAAGGCGTAGACCTTGAAAATGGTGAGCGTAAAAGAGCGGACGAAGTAATCATTAATGGGGATTTTGCTCACGCGATGAACAATTTAGTGGAACCGGGGATTCTGAAAAAATACACACCTGAAAAATTGGCAAAGAAAAAATATTCTTGCTCAACATTTATGTTGTATTTAGGATTGGATAAAAAATACGATCTCTCTCATCACACAATTGTATTTGCAAAAGACTACAAAAAAAATGTTGAAGAGATGACGAAGTCTCGTATTCTTTCAGCAGACCCTTCGATTTATGTGCAGAACGCTAGTGTCACTGATCCGACCTTGGCACCAGAAGGGAAATCAGCGCTCTATATTTTAGCACCTGTGCCTAATAATTTTAGTGATATTGGCTGGGAAAAAGAACAACATGCCTTCCGAGAATTGGTGTTGGACACGATTGAAGAAAAAACAGAGTTTAAAGACTTGAGAAGTCACATTGAAGTTGAAAAAATGCTGACACCTATGGGTTGGCAAGAAGATTATTCAGTTTATCAAGGAGCAACATTTAACCTCGGACATCAACTAACTCAAATGATGGTATTTCGTCCTCACAATAAATTTGAAGAATTAGGGAATTGCTGGTTGGTTGGTGGGGGAACTCATCCAGGAAGTGGGTTGCCGACTATTTTGGAGTCTGCGCGCATAACAGCTAACGGCATTCTTCAGCAACACGGAAAAACAGGAATACCAATTTTACCTCTACCTAAAATGGAGGGATTTGCATGAAAATAGCTATGGTCGGTGGTGGCGTCGGTGGTCTGATGGGCGCTTTATATTTATCGAATATGGGATTTGACGTTACTATTTTGGAAAAAGAGAAGAAGCTGGGCGGTCGCTTAACTTTCGTAGAAAGAGACGGTTTCAAAGTAGATCAAGGTCCAACCATCGTCTTATTACCTGAAATGTTTCAAGAACTACTCCAACAAGCAGGGATTCAAGCAGAGGATATCGAATTGTTATTATGTGATCCACTTTATTCAATTCGTTTTCCAGATGGTACGGTGTATACCAAGTACCCAGATATTGATCGTCAGTTACAAGAAATCGAAAACGTCTTTCCAACTGAAAAAGAAGGATTTCTTCGATTTATCTCAGAAGGGCGTGAACGCTTTAAAATTGGCAAGTCCTCATTTTTAGAACATTCATTTGTAAAAAAAGCCGATTTTTGGACAGCGGGAAATATAAAAAAACTATTAAAGCTAAAACCTCACCAGTCTGTTAATAAGCTGATGTCGAATTACTTTCGGGATGAACGGTTGCAATTAGCGTATTCCTTACAATCTTTGTATATCGGTGGAGATCCTTTTCGTGCTCCAGCGATGTATGCTCTTGTTCCTTTTAGCGAACATGAACACGGAGTGTATTATTTAAAAGGTGGGTACGGTAGCTTGATTCCAGTTCTGGAAAAAGAATTGCGAGCACGTAATAATGTCACGATTAAAACAGAGATTTCAGTACAACAAATCGTCATAGAAAATCAGCAAGCAAAAGGAATTGAGACGGCAGAAGGCTTTGAAGCATTTGACGCAATTGTTTACAACGGTGATTTTCCAGGTATCGAAAAAATAGTGCCAGCGCAGAAAAAACGAAAGTACACAGCTTCTTCAGGATGTGTCTTGTTGTATTTTGGGCTAAATAAGGTTTATGAAGAAGGCAATGTGCATCAATTTTTCATGGGTGATAGCTATGAAGATCATATGGATGATGTATTCATGAAAAAGCAGAAAACGGAAAATCCGGCCATCTACACCTTCCATCCATCGAAAATAGATGATTCGTTGGCTCCAGAAGGTAAAGGTGTTCTTTATGTATTGGTTCCAGTACCTTCAGGAACAGATATCGACTGGGCAAACGATACCGTCTGGATTGACAAAATTATTGATCGCATGGAGAAGTTAGCTTTTCCAAATTTCCGAGAAGCCGTCGAGTGGATGGAAATTCGGACGCCTAAAGAAGCAGAAGCTTTTGGTTTGTTTAAAGGAGGCAGTTTTGGAATCGGTCCGACTTTGTTCCAGTCAGGCGTTTTTCGTCCTCAAGTCAAACCATTTAAGACAGATCATTTGTATGCAGTTGGTGCCTCAGTTCATCCAGGAGGAGGAATACCGATTGTCATGCAAGGTGCAAAACTGCTAGCAGAGCAAATACAAAGCGATTTTGCAAAGGAAAGGGGCAACGCATGATGGACTTAAAAGATGCTTATACCTCCTGTGAAAAAGTTATTGCTATGCATTCGAAAAGTTTTTATAAAGCTTTTTCTTTATTGCCAAAGGAAAAGCGTAAAGCTGTCTGGGCCGTTTATACGTTTTGCCGTACAGTTGACGACATTGTAGACGAAGGACTAAATTCAAAAGAAGAGCTCGAGCAATTTAAGCGTGATTTTAATGAATTCATAGAAGGCGTTTATGATTCTGAAAATCCGATGTGGGTGGCGCTTGCTCACGTATTCGAAAATTATGAAATGGATGTCGAGGCATTTTTAGGGTTGATCACGGGGCAAGAAATGGATTTGACGATCAACCGCTACCGAACGATGGAAGAACTGTTGAACTACAGTTATCACGTGGCAAGTACAGTCGGACTGATGCTGCTGCCAATTTTGGCGCCAGGTAAAACAGCCGTTCTAAAAGAAGGTGCTATTTCTCTTGGCTATGCCATGCAGATAACCAATATTCTCCGTGATATCGGAGAGGATCTAGAGATGGGTAGAATCTACTTGCCGGAAGAAATTATGCACAAATACGAACTAGACGAAGAGGAGCTGCGATCTGGAATTGTGAGTCCGCAATTTATTGCTGTTTGGGAATGTTTAGCAGACGAAGCCGAATTTCATTATAAAAAAGCGTTTGAAACAATTCAAGACTACCCACTGTCTTCAAGAGTTCCAGTCAAGGGGGCAGCGCTCGTATACCGAGAAATTCTTTCGACCATCCGCTTGAAAGAATACAATGTCTTCAGCGAAAAGCATTACGTACCAGACAAATCAAAACAAGCAATCCTAGCTTGCTTGTAAAAAGAAAAGCGTAAGCACCCGTGTAGCTCTGCCGGGCATAAGATGATCTGGCGAAGCGGCGTACTTTGCCGCACAGCCAGAGTGGCTTATGACCCAAAGAGCTGGGTGCTGGAGCTGAACAAAAGAAAAGCGTAAGCACCCGTGTAGCTCTGCCGGGCATAAGACGATCTGGCGAAGCGGCGTACTTTGCCGCACAGCCAGAGTGGCTTATGACCCAAAGAGCTAAATCTAATAGAAAAAAGACACGTAAACACAAGGTGAAAACCTGTGTTTACGTGTCTTTTTTGTCTTTAGGTTAAGCAGGTATGTCACTTTAAGGAAAACCTTTTTTAGAAGCTGAAATGATTTTTTCGGCGACGTTCAGTCCGCTTAACACAACCATTGGCGATCCACCGCCGGGGTGAGTACTTCCACCGACGAAATAGAGATTTTGAACATCACGACTAGCATTAGCGGGACGCAAAAAGGCATCTTTTCGCTTATTGGAAGAAGGACCGTACAAAGCTCCGCGGAATGAACCGAATTTTTCACGAATAAAAGTAGGGGTGAAAACTTTTTCTTCTACTAAATAGCTACGAATGTCGACGTCATAGCTTAACAAGAAGTCATAAATACGTTCCTTGTAAGCTTCAGGATCAATTTGAAGATGTCCTTGTTTGGTCAGTGCAGGTGCATTGACTAAGATAAACAGGTTGTCGCCATCGGGTGAAACGGAAGAATCCGTATAGGACGAGTTGCTAATGTAGACAGTGGGTTCGTCGCTATATGCAGAAGCCTCAAATAAATCGCTAAACTCTTTTTGATAATTCGATGAGAAAAAAACATTGTGGTGCTTCAAAACATCGAGTCGTTTAGTTAAACCGACAGTTATAACGAATGCCGATATTGATGGTTCGAAAGCTGCCACTTTCGCATCAGATAAAGAAGGACGTTTTGCTTCTTCAACTAAAGCGGGAAACGCTGATAATAAGTCTCCATTTAAAATAACCAAATCAGCAGCAACGTGGGTACCATCTGCAAGTTCAATGCCAACTGCTTTTTTATCAGCTGTTACTATTTTTGCAACCTCTGTACCGGTATGCAATCGAGCACCTGATTTTCTAGCAACAGCAGCAAAGGCATCCGCAATTCCGGTATTTCCACCTTTTGTATAGTAGACACCTTCAACCAACTCCAAATAGGCGATCATGGAAAAAGTGGCGGGTGCCCGGTAAGGTGAAGAACCAATATATGTGGCATAGCGGTCAAATGCTTGAACTAAGTAAGGGTCGGTGAAGTAGCGCTGGAAAAAATGATGCATGGACTCTGCTGGGCGTACTTGTAAAAGCGCAAAGCCAAGAGAAGGTGATAAATAATCACGCCAGGATTGGAACGTTACCGGAAAGAAATAGCGCTTTGACAATGCATATAAGCGACTGATTTCTTTTATGAAAGCCTTGTATTTTTCAGCGGCTGCAGGGTCAAAGCTTTGAAGCTGGTAAATCATTTGTTGTTGATTATTAGTAAAGTCAAATGCACGACCATCAGGGAAATGATTGCGGGTATGAACTTCTAACGGAATGAAGTTCAGGTAATCTTGTGGACTTTCGCCGGTCTGTGAGATGACACTATTGAAGACATTTGGCATTGTGATGGTATTTGGACCAAAGTCAAAATGATAACTTCCCAGTTTAACGGGCATAAGTTTGCCACCAAGATGATTGTTTTTTTCAAAAAGTTCTACATCGAACCCTGCATGGGCAAGCGTTACTGCGGAAGAAAGTCCACCCAATCCGCCACCGACTATAACGATTTTTTTCATGAATAATGCCTTCCTTTCCACGAATAAGGCTGTTTTTTCAAGGATTTTCGCATCGATTCCACCAATACGGCAAGCATAGCTGCTGCTTGAAGGGGAATCAGGAAAGACAAGTACCAACGTTGGTTGGTGACCATGTCTACGTACCAGCGCTGAACAACTGTCAACGCGTAAGGGGCAATCCACCAGTAAGAGCCACTCAATCCGCCGTAAATAGCTAAAAATGGAGGGAGAACGTAAAATATCGAATAAAATAAGATAAGAAAGACGGCCATTAGCGGAGAGCGGCCGATTCCTGCATAGCTATTTTTAAGAAATCCTTCCCACACTTCAGCGTTCGTCTCATACATTCGACATTTTACTGACATCGTAATATTCGCTAACACCACGCTAAAGCCGTGAGCTTTTACTTGACGTGCGATATGGACATCCTCGACTAGCGAATCACGAACAGCAGCATGGCCGCCAATTTTTTCGTAACTGGTTCTTTCAAACATCATCCACATGCCGTTAGCTGCTGTAGCCGCTTTAAATTTAGTGTAATTGGCCAGTGCAATCGGCAAGTGGAATAAAATCACAAAATGTAGCATCGGTACGAGAAGCTTACTTAGAAAAGGTGTGACATCAAAAGCCGGAAAGCCAGTGAGCAGTTGCGTGCCTTTTCGCTGCATTAACACCAATGACTGCTCAATGGCTTGTGGACGAAAACGAACGTCAGCATCGACAAACAGTAAATAGTCTCCAGAAGCGGCGAGTTGCAATTGGTGACAAGCGTGCACCTTTCCAACCCAACCTACAGGCAATTCGTCGCCTTGTAAAATAGTGAAACGATCGTCACCAGCGATTGTGCGCTCCAACTCCCTTTGCGTGCCATCCGTTGATTGATCATTTAGGACAATAAATTCTATATGGCTGTAAGAGGAATTCTTTAAGGATTTTATAAGAATTTCAACATTGCGTTCCTCGTTTCTCATGGGAACTAAAACGGATACCAAAGGCTCAGCTGAAAGTTTTGGATGTTTAGACAGAGCTGGAAGAAACAAACGATTGATAATAATCCAGGCTAGGAAAAGTAAATGGATTCCGATATAGCTAGCCATCATCATTTTCTTCTTCTTCCGAGAGAATAAAATGTTTCGCTATTTTCGCTGATTACTGTATTTCTTAAAGAATTAAGTTGTTCTGTGGAAAGTTGTTGAAGATAAAACGTTTTTTCTTTGCGTGTCATATGTTCAAGCGTACTCGCTCGTATCGGTTGGTGCTGTTGAATCCACAGCTCAGGTTTTTGCTGATGTCCAAAAGAGTAATAGAAACTGAGTGGCACAATAGGGACTTCTGGACAATGTTCTATTAAGTAAGCGGCTCCTGCTTGAAAAGCGAGTGGCCTTGTTTCGAGATGAAATTCATCGCCTTGAGGAAAAAGAACAACGGACTTTCCTTGCTTTAGTAATGCTTCAGCGTATTGAAGCGAAGTCAAAATTTCTTTAGGCTTTTGACGATTAATAGAAAATGCTCCAAGGTAGCGAAAAAAAGAGTGTTTTTTAAGCCCTTCTTCGTGCATCATCATATGAATATCGTGATGCCAGACTGTGCGATTTAAGTAGAAAAAAACAAGCCCATCCCACCAAGAACTGTGATTAGCAATAAACAATACGGGCTTATCCGGTATCGGCTTTACTCCTTGTCCAAGTATCCGAGAAAAGGAAAACCGGATGAGCGGCGTCAAATACATCGTAAATCCTGCCTCAAATAAAGCTGATTTCTTTGCACTAATCATACAGGTTTCCTCTTCCAAGCAAGCAAGACAATCGCGACAGTCAAGCAAGTGGTTAAAATAGCAGCTAAGGTTAAACCACCGATTGCGCCAAGCATGACGAACATGGCAATCATCAATACATAGAGAAGAACCATCCGTTTTTCAGCTAAGTTGCTAGTAATGATCATCTTTCGTTTTTTCATCATCAAATCAATAATCAGATGAAGAACGAATGCTACGACAAACCATCCGAAGAAATTGGTCCAAGGAATATCATAATAGAGTCCGGTATCAGCCCAAATCCAATATTGTTTTATTTGATAGGCTACTGGATCAATAATCAAGTCAATAATTACAGCCCCAATGCCTCCAACAATGGCATACACTAAGCCACCGCTCGGGACAATCCAACGCGCTACGACATGGGTGGTTGCCATGACCATTAACCAAGCGAAACCTATGGCAATTGGAACACCGAATACATTGGGGGCAAAACGATCTGTGTAATCATAAGAACCAAATAAGAAACCGCTGTCCGAACCTGCCCATTCCACAATAAATGTTGAAAAGAATACAAAGACGCCGAGCACAGAACCACCAACAACACCAAAACGTTTAATGAAATACAAAAAGCCTAATGTACCAGCTAAAATCAAAAAGAATGCATTAGCCCATTCAAGCCAAGATGGCAAAATGTCAAAGCCGAGTAAAATGATGCCGCAAGCATACCAAAAGATAAAAAGTTTAAAGATCCGATTTTCCCACACGATAAACAGCCCCTCAATAAAATGACTTATACAAATATTATACAGGATAGAAAGAGAAATACGAAAAGAACCGATGCTACATAGAAAAGAGCGCTAGATTTTGCTTGTGAGTTGTTTAAAGAAATCTAGTTTTTAAGGGAATAATTAGTCGAAGTAGCCATTCGTAATGGCCATTCTTCTTAAACGATTGTTCTATAAACCAGCCTTTGAAAATTCATGATTTAGGCTAACTTGACATTAAAAAAAATGGCATTCAAGTTCTTTTCTTGTATTGACTGTTATTTTTGAAGAGTAGATTTAAGGAATTAAACTAAAAAAAATGAGGTTTTTCATTTTTCGACGAGCCTCTCTAACCTTTTGCTGGTGGCTATTTATGCATGTTTATAAATAATCTGAGAAAATAATTTCTGTAGAATTTTCTGTAAACTATTGCAGGTTTTCCTGCATGATAGTATAATTTAAAGAGTAAGAGAGTGTGTTCTTCAAGTGGGGGCGTTAAATATGCAGGATTTACTGCGAAGTATTTCTAATTCTTATCCAGATTTTAGTTCAGGTCAAAAAAAGGTGGGTGATTTGTTTTTCAAAGAGCCTATTTTCTTAGCATTTTCTACTGCTCTTGAAGTCGGCAAGCGAGTCAATGTCAGTGAATCGACGGTAATTAGGTGGACGCAAAAACTTGGATACAAGGGATATGCAGAATTTCAACAAGTTGTGCAGCGGAAACTAGCTGAAGAACGTCTGGAGAAAGCGGAGCAGAATACTCCAGAACCTGTTGATGATCAGTCTTTTTTGGAGAATTTACTGGACGCAGACATTTTGAGTATCGTCAAATTGAAGAAATCGATAAATGAGGAGAAACTTCTTCAAGTTGTCGACAAAATCAGTCAAGCAGATCAGATTTATGTAACTGGCAATTTTTTTGATTATGGGATAGCTCATTGGTTCGCTAATTGGCTGGACTTGGTACTTGGTCATACGGAAACAATATATCCTTCGACTGGAGAATACTATACACAGCTATCGAAATTGAAAAAAGGAGATTTGGTAATTGCTTTTGTTTTTCCGCGATATACCCGAATGGTTATCGATACACTAAAAACTGCTAAAGCACAAGGAGCTGAAGTTATCATTTTGACTGATTCAAATGATTCTCCAGCGATGTCTTATGCAGACTACGCACTGACTGTATCCGTTAATTCAAATTTGAATATTGATTCGTATACTTCTGTCCATGCACTTTTAACTTCGATCATGCGGTTTGTTTACGTCAAGGAGCATGCAAAAGTGAATAGTAATTTAGCAAAAGTGGAAGCAGTCTATAAAGACCAGAATCTTTTTATTTAATCGTATTCAATTTACTGGGAATTTCCGGAACGCCTTGGCGATTTGGTCAACTATAAACGAAAAGGGGAGAATAAAATGAAAAAGAAATTATCATTTTTAAGCGTAATTTTTTCTGCGGGAATGCTATTGGCAGCTTGTGGGGGAGACGACTCAACTAGTTCGGAAGAAGGATCAAGCACAGACGATGGGAACAGTGATTTGAATTTACTAGAAGAAGGCAAATTCACAACTGCTTCAAGTGGACTATACAAGCCGTTTAACTTTGAAGAAGGCGGCAATTTGACAGGCTTTGATATCGATATTGGAAATGCTATTTCGAAAGAAATGGGCCTAGAGCCGAATCCAGTAACAACGCCATTTGAAACAATTATTCAAGGGTTAACAACGAATCGATTTGATGCCGTTTTAGGATCGATGGCGATTACTGAAGAACGAGCTAAACAAGTAGCATTTTCAGATCCATACTACTACTCAGGTGGTGTCATTTTTGTCCGCGAAGGAAATACAGAAATTACTTCGGAAGCCGATCTTGAAGGCATGACAATCGGCGTCGTTGGGCAAAGTACGTATGATACAGCTGCTCAAAAATACACAGATGATATTCAGTACTACAGTAGTGATGTTGTAGCGTTACAAGATTTGACGGTTGAAGGTCGTTTAGATGCTGTTATTACAGCTGATGTAGTAGGCTTTGAAGCACAAAATGCAGGTCTTGAAATTGAAGTTGTCGGAGATCCGTTATGGATTGAACAAGCAGCTGTAGCTGTAAGACCTGATGACGAAGCTTTACTTGAAGCAGTTAACGAAGCATTAGCTGCGATTATCGAAGATGGCACATACGATGAAATTTCTCAGAAATGGTTTGGACGTAACCTCCTCGATGTGGATCTTGAAGGAATTGAAATTCTCAACTAAACAAGCTGAAATGGAGAGGAGCGGCGGTTATGCCAGAAATACTTGTAACAGTTTATGATGTATTCATGCGAACGTACCCTGGGTTTTTAGAAGCCACTGTCGTTACACTTCAATTAACAGCGATTGGTGTCATTTTGGGAACGGTTATCGGACTCGTTTTTGCACTGATGAAAATTTCAGGATCGAAAATCTTGCAAGCTATTGCTAATATTTATATCACCATCATTCGTGGTACGCCACTGATTGTACAAATTATGTTTTTATACTTTGGTATCGTTGAAATTTACACAATGTCGAATTTTTGGGCTGGAGCTATTGCACTAGGTGTTCATAATGGTGCTTACATTGCAGAAATTTTCCGTGGTTCCATTCAAGGAATTGACCCAGGCCAACGCGAAGCCAGTATGTCGCTTGGGATGAATCAAAAGCAAACAATGAGCCGTATCGTCTTTCCACAGGCGTTGCGCCGCTCGATTCCGCCGCTTGGCAATCAATTTATCATTACATTAAAAGACTCATCACTTGTTTATATTATTGGGGTAGCAGAAATCTTTTCACTTGGAAACCGAGAAGCGGCGCAATCATACCAGCCGTTTGAATCATTCATGGTTGTTGCACTCTACTATTTGGTACTGGTAATGATTTTCACGTTCTTATTGCGTTTGTATGAAAATAAACTCGATGTCGATAAGGCCTAAGGAGGAGCGAAAATGATTATTGGAGAAAACATTCATAAATCCTTTGGTGACCTCGAGGTGTTAAAAGGGGTAGACCTTCACGTAAAGCCCCAAGAAGTTGTAGTGCTTGTTGGAGTCAGTGGCTCTGGGAAAAGCACACTTCTTAGATGCTTTAACTTCCTTGAGATGATTAATGATGGAAAAATTACCATTGACGGTCATGAGGTAAATGCAAAAAAAGACAATTTAACAAAGATTCGTGCCGAAGTCGGTATGGTGTTCCAACACTTTAATTTATTTCCTCATAAGACGGTACTGGAGAATGTAATCGAAGCACCGATTACCGTTAAGAAGATGAAGAAAGAAAAAGCTCGAGCTCTTGGGATGGAGTTGCTGAAAAAAGTTGGCCTAGAAGATAAAGCCAAAGTTTACCCGAGTAAGCTTTCCGGAGGACAAAAACAGCGTGTTGCTATTGCACGTTCACTTGCCATGGAACCAAAAGTCATGCTTTTTGACGAACCAACTTCAGCACTAGACCCAGAGTTAGTTGGAGAAGTGCTTCAAGTTATGAAACAACTAGCTGAAGAAGGAATGACGATGGTTGTTGTGACTCATGAGATGAAATTCGCTAAAGAAGTAGCGGATCGTATTATTATGATTGATAAAGGAACAATTATTGAATCGGCAGATCCCAAAAACTTCTTTGAAAATCCACAAAACGAACGGACAAAACAATTTATTCAGCTAGTTGAATAGCAAGGCTAGCAAATAGGTTGAAAATACTATGCGAAATAAGAAGGAATCGGTTCAAATGAACTGATTCCTTCTTTGTTTTCACAATTGATGTTTGCTATCTTCCAAAAAGGCTAAGGTATAGTAATGAAATCGTTTAAGGAGGCAGAAGGGATGAAAATCGAAGAAATCATGACGGTTGATGTCGAAACATGTAAACCCGAATCAACGCTTCAAGAAGTTGCCTCGAAGATGCGGGAAATCAATGTAGGGTCTATTCCTATTTGTGAAGAAGGCCGCCTAGTCGGCATCGTTACAGATAGGGATATTGTCATTCGAGGAATGGCTGAACAACTTCCGAATGATGCGCCCATATCGGAAATCTTATCGGCAGAAGTTATTACTGGAACGGCAAAGTTAACAATCGAAGAAGCAGCAGAGTTGATGGCCGCACATAAGATTCATCGGCTACCGATTGTTGCAGATGAACATGTAATTGGCATAGTCTCTTTATGCGACTTAGCTGCAAAAGACGTTTTAAAAACCCAGCAAGCAGAAAATGCGATCGTTAACATTTCCAAAATAGACTAAAAGCTAGAAAATCGATTCTTCATGGAGTCGATTTTTTTCTTTAAATAATAGATTAGTTGATGAAAGGCAACATTTATCAATTGTCAAACACATGTAACGAATGCTTTGTTTCTTGATTGCTTGTAAACCTAGAAAATAATTTGAAAAAAAACCGTCCAGGGAGTATAGTTATAACAAAATCTATTCTGATAGAGGAGATGCATATGGCTAGAGCAACCAGAAAAATTGAAATTCTTCATGCAGCGTCCAAAATAGTCAGTGAACGGGGCATTTTTAATTTGACGTTAGAAGCAGCGGCTATTGAAGCTGGAGTTAGTAAAGGTGGATTGCTTTATCATTTTCCTTCAAAAGAAGCTTTAGTCAAAGGAATGGTAGACCACTTAGCTGAAAATTACCGGCATAAAATTGCAACTTCAGTAGAAGAATCATCCAAAGAAAAAGGGAAATGGATTCGCGCATACGCTGATGTAACTTTTAATAATCCATACCCAAATAAAGAAATGCATGCGGGTTTATTAGCCGCTAAAGCTGTGAATTCTGATTTGTTGGATCCAATTCGTGACCTCTATAATGAGTGGCAAGATGAAATTGAAGGCGATGGTATCGATCCTATTAAAGCTACTATTATTCGTTTAGCGACAGATGGAATTTGGTTGTCTGAACTTTTTGATATACATTATTTAGGTGAAGAAAAAAAGCAGGAAATTTATATGAAGTTAAAAAATTGGATAGATGAATAATAAAAATCACACCATTTAACAAAATGGTGTGATTTTTTTAAATTTTTTTAATAATGGGTTAAAGCCAAGCCGCGTCTAGGGTGAAGGAGTTTTCTATAGACTAGTTGAGACGTTTACGAGGGAAATCGCCTTGAAACAATACCGTCTGGATGGTACAGTTTAAAATATTAAAAACACTTAATTGGTTATATGGAATAAAAAGTAATTTAACTTAGAGTACATACCTAAAGATCAAATAGGGAGAGATTATATGACACAAAAAGTTTTATTAACAGTAGCCGTGACGGGAGCTGGGGATACAGCAGGGAAAAATCAATATGTTCCTGTGACACCCAAAGAAATAGCAGACTCTGCAATTGAGTCTGCAAAAGCAGGCGCAACTGTTGCACATGTTCATGCACGTAATCCTAAAACAGGTGGTATTAGCCATAGTCTAGATCAATACCGAGAAATTATTGAACGTATTCGTGAATCTGAAACAGACGTAATAATCAATATTACATCTGGTGGTGGAGGAGACTTTATCCCTAATCTGTCAAACCCTTCAATGGGCGCAGAAGGTACAGATATGCAAACGCCTGAAGAACGACACGAGCCAATAGGCAGTTTGCTTCCAGAAATGTGTACGTTAGATTGTGGAAGTGTCAACTTTGGCGATATGGTTTATATGAGCCCAACTCGTTGGCTACGTGAACAGGCAAGGCTTATACAACAAAGCGGCGTGAAGCCAGAGCTTGAGTGTTTCGATACGGGACATCTTCGGTTCGCCAAGCAATTAATAGCAGAAGGTCTAGTTGATGGGGATCCGATGTTCCAATTCTGTCTGGGCATTCCGTGGGGAGCAGAAGCTGACGAAGAAACGATGTTGTACATGAAAAATCGTCTTCCAGACAATGCTCATTGGTCAGCTTTTGGTATCGGACGGATGCAAATGCCGATTTTGGAAATGGCCGCACAAAACGGTGGAAATGTTCGTGTGGGACTTGAAGATAATCTTTATTTAGGAAAGGGAATTTTTGCACGCAACGAACAACTTGTTGACCAAGCGGTAACAAAGCTGCACGCTGCACATGTAGAAGTGATGACGCCGCAAGAAGCGCGTATCCACTTTAACTTGAGAAATCCTTATGGAGGTGAGAAATAATGGGGAGTAATCTGCAACAGATAAACCAAGTGGCGGTAATTGGGACAGGTGTAATCGGTAATGGTTGGATAGCTCGCTTTTTAGCTCAAGGCTATGACGTCATCGCATTTGACCCTTCTGAAGGTGCAGAGCAGCGGACCCAAAAAGCCGTAGCACAGGCATGGCCATCTTTAGAGAAGATAGGCTTAGCAGAAGGTGCGAATCGAAACCGTCTCGCATTTATGCCGACTATTGAAAAAGCCGTTTGTGATGCTGATTTAATCCAAGAAAATGTGCCAGAACGAGAAGACTTGAAAAAAGCCGTATTGGCAAGTATTGATGCACATGCTAAGAAAAGCGCTATTATTGGGTCGAGCACTTCAGGTATTATGCCGAGTGTTTTGCAGGAAGGTTTAGCACATCCTGAACGCCTGATCGTAGCACATCCTTTTAATCCAGTTTACATATTGCCTTTGGTTGAACTAGTAGCAGGTAGGAAAACGGATCAACTCGTTATGGATCGTGCTAAAAGCTTTTATGAAAGTATAGGGATGAAGCCGTTGATTATTCAAAAGGAAATCGAAGGTCATTTGGCAGATCGGTTGATGGAAGCATTGTGGCGAGAAGCATTGCATCTGGTAAATGACGGAGTTGCAACTACTGAAGAAGTAGATGCTGCTATCATTTATGGAGCAGGCTTGCGTTGGGCTCAAATGGGACCATTCTTAACATTCCATCTTGCTGGCGGCGAAAAAGGAATGCGTCACATGCTTGAACAATTTGGTCCTGCACTAAAACTACCTTGGACCAAACTAGAGGCCCCTGAACTAACGGATGAATTAAAAGAAAAAATTATTTCAGGATGCGAAAGCCATGCAGGTGACGTAACGATTGGTGAGTTAGAAAATAAACGCAACGAATTTTTAGTTGAGCTACTAAGTTTGGTTGAATCTTATTGGCCAGAAACTACAGCAACTAAAAAACTAGTAGTTGAAAAATAGATTATTGGGAAGGGGGAAGAGGTGTGGCACGTTCGACCTTTCTATATGAAGAAAAAGTTCAAAGTGAATGGGTTGATTACAATGGTCATATGAATGATGCGGCCTATGCAAAAGTATTTAGCCAAGCAGCGGATAGCTTTATCGGATTCCTGGGCTTGACTGCAAATGTTCGAACCCAACTAAATTACACGATCTTCACGCTAGAAACACATTTATGCTACTTAAAGGAAGTCCATGAACACGATAGCTTAGCAATTAGGGTGAAGCTGCTGGATTGTGATGCGAAAAGATTGCATGTCTTTTTGACAATGAATAACTCAGTTGGTGACTTGGTCGCGACAAGTGAACAAATGTGGATGGGAATGGATTCAGTACTAGGAAAACCTACACCGTTTCCAGAAACGATAGCAATAGCAATAGAAGTGCTAAGAACCCAACAAAAAGAACAACCGGTACCAGAACAAGCAGGCAGAAAGATTGGCTTTCGATGATCATCTGAAACAAAAAATTAAGGGGTATGTTGATGAAAAAGATAGAAGTAAATAACCTAACAAAAATTTTTGGCTCTCATCCGCAACAAGGATTGAAAAGACTTATGAACGGTGAACAAAAAGATGATATTTTAGCAGAAACTGGAATGACTGTGGGGGTTAATCAAGCTTCTTTCTCGGTAGAAGCAGGTGAGTTTTTTGTTATTATGGGATTGTCAGGAAGTGGGAAATCTACATTAATCCGTTTAGTAAACAGATTAATCGAGCCGACTTCAGGTGAAGTGCTAATTGATGGCGAAAATATTGTGGAAATGGGAAAAAACAAACTAATTGAAACGAGACGGAAAAAGCTAGGCATGGTATTTCAGCAATTCGGATTGTTTCCACATCGAACTGTTTTGCAAAATGTAGCTTATGGTCTTGAAATTCAAGGAGTCAAAAAAGAAGAACGCAACAAGCGCGCTCAACAATCAATTGAAGATGTTGGTTTGCATGGGTATGAAAACAGTTATCCAAAAGAGCTGAGTGGTGGAATGCAGCAGCGCGTCGGTCTTGCGCGTGCACTCGCTAATGATTCGGATATTCTTTTAATGGATGAGGCATTCAGTGCGCTAGATCCATTAATCCGTAAAGAAATGCAGGACGAACTGTTAAATCTGCAGAACAAATTAGGGAAAACCATTTTGTTTATTACACACGATTTGGATGAAGCGTTAAAACTTGGAGACCGAATCGCTATTATGAAAAATGGTGAAATTGTTCAGGTAGGAACAGCGGATGAAATTTTAGAAAATCCTGCGAATGAATATGTGTCAAATTTCGTTAAAGATGTAGATCGCTCCAAAGTTCTTATGGCTTCTCATGTTATGAAAAAGCCAGCTGTTCACATGATGGATAAAAGCGGTGCGTTAGCTGCTGTCCGCAAAATGGAAGATGCCGGAGTTTCAAGTATTTTTGTAGTTGATAAGGAGAAAAATTTCAAAGGTTTGTTAACAATCGACAATGCCATCAATGCTTATAAAAAAGAATTGGCAATTGAAACGGTATTAATTAAAGATATTCACGAAATTTCTCCAGATACCCCTTTAAATGACCTCTTTGGTGTGGCTGTCGAAGCGAAATATCCACTGGCAGTAATAGAGAACGGAAAGTTACTTGGCATCGTATCACGTGTTTCTATTCTTTCCGGCTTAGTGTTAGGGAAAGGTGAGGTGACTAGCTCATGAATTATTTCACATTGCCTCTTGAAGAATGGACAAATCGATTTGTAGATGATTGGCTATTACCGGTCACAGGTGATTTTTTCGATAGTATCAGCAATAGCCTTCGTACTTTTGTCGATGGTGTAACGGATTTTTTGATTGCAGCTCCTCCAGAAGTGCTTGTGCTAATTCTTGTATTAATTGCTTGGAAATTCTCTGGTAAAGGACTGGCGTTGTTCGCTTTGCTTGGGAGTTTATATCTGGGATCTGTTGATTTGTGGGAAGCAGCAATGCAGACGGTCTCCATCGTTATCGTTTCTACGTTGATATCCATCATTATCGGTATTCCACTTGGAATATTAGCAGCTACCAACAAAACGATGGCTAGCATTGTTCGCCCGATTTTGGATTTTATGCAGACTTTGCCAAGTTTTGTTTATTTAATACCGGCTATTCTTTTATTCGGGCTTGGAAATGTTCCGGCCGTAATTGCTACTTTCGTATTTGCTACACCACCAGCAGTACGGATGACAACGCTCGGTATTCAGCAGGTTCCTGCGGATGTTGTAGAAGCGTCAAGAGCTTTTGGTTCGACTAAATGGCAACTGCTTTATAAAGTACAGTTACCTTTAGCAATGCCTTCAATTATGGCAGGAATCAATCAGACGATGATGCTGGCCTTATCAATGGCAGTTATTGCTTCAATGATTGGAGCACCTGGACTTGGTTCAGTAGTTCTTGAAGGAATCTCTACGGTAAATGTGGGACTTGGCCTGACAGGCGGTTTAGGTATCGTTGTGTTAGCTATTGTAATGGATCGCATTACTCAAGGATTGGTTCAAAAAAATAAAAAATAAAAGGGGAAATGAATGATGAAAAAAATTTTATTTGTAACAATGATTGCATTAATGGTTGCAGTATTAGCCGCTTGTGGTTCTGATAAAGAAGAAACAGGAAAAGCAGAAGGTGCCGAACAAAAAACAATTACTTTCGGTGTAACTCCGTGGACCAGTACTGTACCACCAACAAAAATTGCTGGTTTGATCTTAAAAGATATGGGCTATGAAGTTGTTGAAACAAGTGCAGATGCAGGTAGCGTTTATACGGGCTTGTCTCGCGGAGATCTTGATGTATTTATGGATGCATGGGTACCGATCCACCAAACATATCTTGATAAATACGAAGACACCATTTCAAGTACTTCTGTCAGCTATCCGGATGGAGAAACAGGCTGGACGGTTCCTACTTACATGGAAGATATCAATACTGTTGAAGACTTAAAAGGTCGCGAAGCTGAATTTGGCAATAATTTTTATGGCATTGAAGCAGGAGCAGGAGCAACGATTGAAAGTAACGAAATTCTTGAAGCCTATGAATTTGATATGACACAAGTAAATTCTTCAGAGGGCGGTATGCTAGCTCAGGCTCAAAAAATGATGGCTGATGAAGAACCGGTTGTCTTTTATGGCTGGAGACCACATACTATGTTCAACAAATTTGACTTAAAAGTGTTGACGAATGAAAAAGGATTTTTTGAAACCTCTTCTGTTGAAGTCATCACGAACAATGAATTAAAAGGGAATGCACCAGAAGCTTATGAATTCTTAAGTAACTGGAGTATTTCAATTGATGATGTGGAAGAAATGATTGTGAAGATTGAAGAAGGTGACGATCCTGAAACAGTTGCACAAGAATGGATTGACAACAATCAGGACAAGGTAGATGAAATGTTAGGTAAGTAAATTGAAAAAGTGTATTTCCTATTGCTTAACCAATAGGAAATACACTTTTTGGTTATAACGGGTATATAGGTAGAAAAGGGAGCGAGGTGATAGAGATGGAATTGATTGGAACACCCAATCTACTAACTCAAAAAGATAAACACATTCAAAAAGTAGTAAGCTTCGAAAAGACTAAAGTAGTAAATATCCAATTGCAAGTTGGAGAAAGTATTTCAGAACACGATTCGGCTGCGGATGTTCTCGTTATTGTGCGAAGTGGAAAAGTCTCGTTTAATGTAGAAAATGAAACGATCGTCGTGACCCCTGAAAATATTCTGCATATGAGTCCAAAAGAAAAACACAGTTTACTAGCTATTGAACCAAGCGATTTGCTGGTTCTGCAAATTAATCAATGAAAAAAGCTCACGTATCGTTAGCGTGAGCTTTTTTACTTTTTTAGATTTAGGCTTCTTATGATTCTATTATGCCTGTCGAATCTACACGGCAGCCTTTGCTTTTCTAGTTGTCTAGCTCCGGCTGCCAGATTCTCGGGTCATAAGCCACTCCGGCTGTGTGGCAAAGAACGCCACTTCGCCAGAGGGTCTTATGCCTGTCGAATCTAAATGGCAGCCTTTGCTTTTCTTGTTACCACTCAAATTTTTCTGGGTACTCGGCCTTTATGTCGATTTCATGTATTGGCTTTTTGTAAGGTGTTGCGGCGGCAATGACTTGATTGCGGAAGGCCGTGTAATCTTGATCTTGTACGGCGATTTTCATTGCGATAGTGGACAGACTTTTTTCACGTTGTTCTTTCGTCATGCCAATGTATTTCAAGTTCAGTAAGTCAACATATTGAATTGCGTAATCATTTACTGAAGCAGGTTGATTAAAGGCTTTTAGGATAACGTCAAATTCTTCAGCTGGCACGTGTCCCTGGAGACAGTCAAGGACCAAGGATTGAAAGCGGAAAATGGTCGGTAAGTGAACATCCCACAGTGGAAATTTTTTATCTTCTTGATAGAAGTTGACGAAATCCTTCAAAGCGATAGCAGCGTAGATTAATTCGGGCCATAGTATTTCTATGGAAAAATAAATATTCTTGTCGGGAGCGATCAAGCCATGCTGTTTCATCGTATGTTCATGCAGTCCGTTAAAAACAAAATCTATATTGCGATCACCTTGAGCAGCTTGGCGAATTTGATAAGCTACATTAAGGATTCGCATCCGCGATCCTTCGTAACCATAGTACTGGTCTTCCTGACCAATCATTTTATAAATGGCCACGTTGAGTTCGTCTAAATCGAAGTAATCGCCGCTGACTTTAACGCCTGTATGGTTCGGTGTACTTTTCATATTCAGCATGTTAATAGCCTCCTCAACGTTTTGGTGTGTAACCGAGTTGATTGAATAGCTCGTTTCGTTCTGCGTCAGTCAAATCGCGCCATTCTCCAACAGGCAGATCTTCTAAAAAGATATTGATAATGCGGACTCGTTGTAAACTCCGAACCTCGTAGCCAAGCGCTGTACACATGCGGCGGATTTGGCGATTTAAACCTTGACGTAGGGTTAGTTTAAAGGTGTAACTAGACAACTTTTCAGCTTTTGCTGGAAGTGTTTTTGTATCGAGAATTTCGACACCTTCTTCCATTTTTGCTAAAAAGGATTCGGTGATCGGCATATCTACTTTGACGATGTATTGTTTCTCATGTTCATTCTCAACACGTAAAATTTCGTTGACGATATCTCCGTCATTAGTCAATAGGATAAGTCCTTCTGAATCTTTATCCAAGCGTCCTATGTGAAAAATACGTTCTGGATGATTAACGAAGTCAACAATATTTCCGTCAATATGCCGTTCTGTTGTACTGGTAATGCCAATGGGCTTGTTTAATGCCAAATAGACGTATTGTTGCTTGGGCTGTTCGATGATTTTGCCATCAACTCGGACTTCGTCGTTGGATTCGACTTGGCTACCCAGTTCGGCTAATTTGCCATTAATCGTCACACGTTCTGCTTCAATGAACTTATCGGCTCCGCGTCTTGAAGTAATGCCTGTTTCGCTTAAAAACTTATTGATTCGCATAATAAATTCCTCTCAGTTCCATATTTCCTAGTCTCGCTCTTATTATACATCAACTACGTGGGCGAATAAAAAAATTTGATGTTCCACAGTTGCAATTTTTAGATTAGTTTGACAATATAGAAGAGAAGCTGTTATTGATATGCCTCGGACTATCCGAAAGAATGTAAGCGCGTACATAACAGTAAAACGAGTAAAGGGGAGAAATGGGAATGGTCTACGCAATGCCGAATACAGAAGGCTCAAAAGTTACGTTTAAAGATAAGTACGACAACTTTATAAATGGAGAGTGGAAAGCACCAGTTAAGGGGCAATATTTTGATAATGTCTCACCAGTAACAGGTAAGAAATTTACAGAAATTGCTCGCTCCACTTCGGAAGACGTAGAACTGGCTCTTGACGCAGCACATGCGGCAAAAGAAGCTTGGGGAAAAACTTCAGTTACTGAACGTGCTAATGCTTTGCTTAAAATTGCAGATCGTATGGAGCAAAACCTAGAAATGCTCGCTGTAGCTGAAACGTGGGATAACGGCAAAGCAGTACGTGAAACTTTGAACGCCGATCTGCCACTGGCAATCGATCATTTCCGTTATTTTGCTGGAGCGATTCGGGCACAAGAAGGTTCGCTAAGCCAAATTGACAACGATACTGTAGCTTATCACTTCCACGAGCCACTTGGTGTTGTTGCTCAGATCATCCCATGGAACTTTCCGATATTAATGGCTGTTTGGAAACTAGCACCTGCTCTTGCTGCTGGTAACTGTGTCGTATTAAAACCAGCTGAACAAACGCCAGCAAGTATTCTGGTGTTAGCTGAACTGTTTGGGGATATTTTGCCTCCTGGAGTCTTGAATATCGTTAACGGCTTTGGTCTTGAGACAGGTAAGCCGCTTGCTTCAAGTCCGCGCATCAGCAAAGTAGCATTTACCGGTGAAACGACTACAGGTCGTATGATCATGCAATATGCATCTCAAAACCTGATTCCAGTTACACTGGAACTGGGCGGGAAATCACCGAATATCTTTTTTAAAGACGTAATGGACAAAGACGATGCGTTTCTTGATAAAGCAATCGAAGGATTTGTCATGTTCGCATTGAATCAAGGCGAAGTGTGTACATGCCCATCTCGTGTGTTAATTCAAGAAGACATTTATGATGAGTTTATGGAACGTGCACTAAAGCGTGTAGCAGCTATCAAAACAGGAAATCCGCTTGATCCAGAAACAATGATGGGAGCACAGGCTTCCACAGAACAAATGGAGAAAATCTTGTCCTACTTAGATATCGGCAAGCAAGAAGGAGCTGAAGTTCTTGCAGGAGGCGATCGCAATAAATTAGATGGTGATTACTCTGAAGGCTTCTATATTCAACCAACAGTCTTTAAAGGCCATAACAAAATGCGTGTTTTCCAAGAAGAGATTTTTGGACCAGTTGTTTCCGTAACGACTTTTAAAACGAAAGAAGAAGCGCTTGAAATTGCCAACGACACACTATACGGATTAGGCTCGGGAATTTGGACGCGTGATACCAACACAGCTTATCGCTTTGGTCGTGGCATTCAAGCGGGACGCGTATGGACAAACTGCTACCACCAATATCCAGCTCACGCAGCTTTCGGTGGATACAAAATGTCAGGCTTTGGCCGTGAAAACCATTTGATGATGCTCAACCACTATCAACAAACAAAAAATATGTTAGTTAGCTATAGTGAAGATAAACAAGGATTCTTTTGATTCTAGAGGAAGTCTACAAGTGTTTCAGTGAACCAAGAAAGTAGGGATAGCAATGGTCGAACGCGTTATTGCGACAGATGCTGCTATTGAATTGATTGAATTGCTGAAGGAAAAGCATGGACCGGTTATGTTCCATCAATCAGGTGGCTGCTGTGACGGCAGTTCACCGATGTGTTATCCAGAAGGTGACTTGTTTATCGGAGATCAGGATATTTTGATGGGAGTTATCGGAGACAGTAAATTCTATATGCACAAAAACCAATTTGACTATTGGAGCCATACGCAGCTAATCATTGATGTCGTTCCAGGACGCGGCGGAATGTTCTCGCTGGAAGGAGTCGAGGGTAAACGATTTTTAACGAGATCGAGAGCTTTCACTTCAGATGAAACCAAAGAATTACAGCAACAAGCTTGAGTAAAACCGGATGCAAATGCATCCGGTTTTTTACTGTTTATAAATTTTTTGATATTCGAGAAGCCGCTCCATATAAGTTGAATGAAAGAAACCGACTTTTCTACACCGCTTTGCCCAGCTTGCGCTATGTAACTTGTTGAATAAGAAGGCATTGTCTATGTTTCCATTGTTAACTAGAAGATATGGAGAAAAGTAGTAGAGACTCCCCGCGAGCCCTTGGCAACTGGCACCGCGTTGTCCTGAAGCACCAGTTGCATGACCCACATTCTGTAGGCCCGAAAGCATAGCTAGTTTGTAGAATGTCTACAAGTGGAAATCATTAGTTTAAGCCATATGGAACAAGGGGTGAAGATAGAAAGTAGGCTAGTAAAATGGTATAATTTTAGCATGAAAGGTGGTTATCCAGTTGACGAAATTAGTGAACCGAGTTTCTCGCGAACAAGCCAATCATGCGATTTCCTACGCTTCGCATTCTTTAGTTACAGAAGGATTTGAAGTGACAAGTGAGGATGAAAATTTCGTTCGGTCGGTATTGACTGGTGAACGGACGGAAGCACAATTCCATCAAGCCATCAAAAGGAAGTTTGATGTCTAACTATCAGCACACTTCCATGTATTGTTACTCTGGGACTGATGTATTGATTAATTTATTTCATGTAGAAGATGAAGAAAAACTGAAAGAATTGGAGAAAGTTTATTCGTTGCTTCGTCTTTCGGAACTTCAACTGCAGAAACCGATAAATCTTTTGGATATTAACGCATTTTTAGCTATCCACCAATATATCCTTCAGGACGTTTATCCGTTTGCTGGAGAATTGAGACAAGAAATGATTTCCAAAGGTTCTTCTTCTTTTGCTCATCCTAAACACATAGAAGCACAGTTGCTAAAAATTTTTACTGACTTAAAATCGGAAAATTATTTGAAGAAATTACCGCGAAGTCAGCTGATCTCAAGACTTGCTTATTTTCTTTCAGAATTGAATGCTTTACATCCTTTTCGTGAAGGTAATGGACGCAGTGTTCGCGAATTTGCGCGCCAGTTGGTACTCAATGCGGGTTATCGATTGGATTGGGGAAAAGTACTAGAGCCCGCTGAGATTATTAATGCTTTTGTCGACTCCTTTAATAAAGATAATAACCGTCTAGAAAGACTGTTGGACGACATCATTACGCCATGAAAAATGCCAGTTACTCAGAGAGTACTGGCATTTTCTGCATGTTACGTTATAGGATGTTCCCGAAGCCAGTCGATTCCAAATTCGACAAGGGGTTTCATATCTACAAGACGGGTTTCGGCTTGCCCGAGCAAACCTTCAGAAATACTACCTGGAAAAGCTTTTGCGATTTCTGGGAAGCGGTCTGAATCCATATCTACACAGTCGTAAGTTTGCCAAGCACGTTTTCCATCCTTCAAAACAGCTGCGCCTTGCGGTATAGTAGGCCGGTTTTCTTGAACAAATTCAGCATAGTGAAGCGCCGTACACGAATCAAAGCCGACACCAATAAATAAGATTTTCACATCTACTTGCAACATTTTTGCGAGCGGCGATTTTTCCCCGAAAGAGTCCTCGAGGGGTTGTTCACTCATCCATTCAGCAGCTTGTTTTCCATAGGCTGCAAAGGAATGTGAAGGGTGAGGGCTACGTATAGTTGCAGGATGGCTATGGAAGCATTCTGCAATTTTCCCCATGCCGCGTAATTCGCTTAAGTGGGGATCAAAAGCAGGAAGCTGTTCGCGTATTGGCTGATGCCAATTTTCAGGGACTGGTGGCTGCATCCAGTAACTAGGGTCTGAGTTGTCCGTAGACTGCGCAGGCATGACAATTGTGCCTGCTTCTGTAATCGTTTCAAGCAACGCTTCAACGACCGCCTGAGCACCTCCAGCGATCCATCCCATGGACTTCAGTGAAGAATGAACCATTAACGCATCTCCAGTAACAATGCCTAGTTGCCGAAGTTGATGCTTTATAGTTGTTTTTGATTGGAATTCAGGGGTATTTAAAATATTCAATAACTCTGACATAAAGCATCCTCCTCATTTCAATATAGTATATAGGAAAGCCCACTGTTTTTGGGGAACTTCTGATGTTAGGGCAATAGAGAAAGGAATGATGAAAATGGAAGCAAAACCAATGAAAGAATCAAGAACAATCCAAACAAAGTTGGTTCTCCCACCCGATACCAATCATATGGACTCCATATTTGGTGGCAAAGTATTAGCTTATATCGATGAAATTGCAGGGATCACGGCAATGAAACATGCACGCCGTCAAGTAGTTGTAACTGCATCGATTGATTCTGTGGACTTTTTGTCTTCAGCACGTGTTGGAGACGTACTCGAACTCGAAGCAAATGTCACGTCAACCGGCCGAACTTCGATGGAGGTATATGTTCGAGTAAAATCGAAAAATCTGCAAACGGGTGAAGAAAAGTTAACAACGGAATCCTTCTTGACCATGGTTGCAATGGGGGACGACGGAAAACCAACTCCTGTCCCACCTGTGTTACCGGAATCTGCAGGAGAAAAACTCTTTTTTGACACAGCACCTGCAAGACGCGAACACCGAAAAATGAGAGTGAAAACACCAAGAACATAAGAAAAAGGTGTGTGGAGTTTAATCCATGCACCTTTTTTGTTCGATTAACTTTCAGAATTTACGTTCTCTAATGCGTTGCCCGTTTCGCTACTAATAACGGATAGGCTCCCATCCGTTTCGAGAACGACTGCTTTTACTTTTTCGGTAGAGCCAAATCCTGTATTGCGGATGGCTTGTAAAATCTCCATTTCTTTGATGCGTTCTTTTTTCATCGCTTTTCTTAAAAAACTTCCATCCAGAAATAGCAAACGTGGTTCTGATTTGATAACGTTGTTCACCCATTTGGAATGAACCGAAAAAAAAGTAAGTAAATACTGCAGGAAAATCAGTAATGCAAATGCAGTCATTCCTTCAAGTAAGCTAATGCTGCTGTCTAATAATATGGTGGCAAGTGTTGAACCTAAAGCGACAGTTACGACTAAGTCGAAGGCATTTAACTTAGTTAATGTACGTTTACCAGAGGCACGAAGTAAGATAATAAGTCCCACGTAAGCTAAAAAACCGACAGTGACAATTCGAATAAAGCTAGTGAGCGTAATTTCAAACATGTAATTCCTCCTCTTATGTGTCTTTCAATAGAACTTATCCACATGTTAATAAGTCCTACTCATATGATAAAATTAACAAAATTCAAATATCTTATCCACATAGCACACAAAAACATCCATTTTGCTGTGCATAAGGCTAGGTAGTTAGAGAGTTTATGTGGAATAACGGGTTTTCAAGCGTTTTGCTATTCCACTCTATGATTCCCTTTAGGTTTATCAACAAACACAAAATAAGCAGAAAAACAGTGAGAATGATTTAAACTTCTCTTCAAGAGAAATGAAAATAAGTATCCTGATATCGGAGTAACGCATTAAATTATGTTTAGCTGATAATAAAATGATGCTAGGTGTATGCATTACTTAAAAAAACACACAAAAAAAGAGTAACCGAGGCTACTCTTTTTTTGTGTAATTTTCGTTAAGAGAATATCTCACACGATAAACTTTTATTTTTTGGCTAACAATTCTTCGAAGTATGCGCTAAATTCTTTTGAACGCTTTAAAATTGTGCTAGAAGATACACCAAACTTTTCACTTAAGTCTTTTGCAGAAAGCATCGGACCTTCAATCAGTTCGTGATCCTGCAAGAATCTCCAATACCCCGCAACAAGCGCTTCGGGTTTTTGAACAGTCGGCTGTTGACTGACAAGGTAGCTGTTTAAAATGCTTGTAATGTTGTCGACAGTTTCTTTATCAAACTCTGCCTGCTCGATATGCTTATCAAGTTCAGTCATAACAGCGTCATGTTCTGGAGAAAGCTGAATGCTTTCTTCTACGCTGCCTGTTGAGTACTTAACAATTTGTTCAACAATTGGTAAATAGTTGTCGCGTAAATAGCTTTCATCTTGCGTAGCATTTTCAGCAGCTATTTGTGCTTTTAATTGTTCGAAGAATGGACTAAACTCTCCAACAACGGTTAAATAGCCATTTAGGAAAAGAACGCCTTTTTCTCCAACACGAGAGTCTGGAAGAAGGATAGCCAGTAAACCTTGTCCATTTTCCATATCAGTTGGAGGCTGGTCTGCCATTTCAAGCGTTTCACCAGTAAAGACGTCTGTAAACTGAGCTTTCTCAGTATCTCCTTTAACATATTGACCAAGGAATACTTTTACGTCTTTCCAATTTCCAAGTACTTCTTTTGTTGTTGGACGTTGAGCAAGGTCAATGTGTTTTGTTAAAAATTCTTCCCACAATTCGGGTTTTTTCATAAACAGGAAATTCTCAATAACAAATGCTTGCGCATCGTTTTCAGCCATCGATTTCATTAGATGTGGCTGCCATTCTTGTTGCAATTCACGGAACTCAGTAATATGTGTCTGATTTGGGTTTTCCGAGAAGAACTGTTGGCGTACTTTGAATAGTTCTTCATTAATCAAATCATTGATAGACACAGTTTGCTGTTTTCCGTGACATTTTTTATATTTTTTGCCACTGCCGCATGGACATGGATCATTTCTTCCTACCATTCTAATCACCTACATTTTTTATTGAGTGTAACATAAAATTGCGATGGGCTCAAAAGTCTGACGATTCAGACGCCAGTATGGTCCTTGGAAATAGCAGATATACATAATGATTGTGCTTAGAAAAATGAGGTGGAGTCCTTTGTAACTTGATGACCTCTTGGAACAATAGGCAGTATGACAACTACTAGAAAGTATGCACGAAGCTAAAGGCGTATTATAATACAGTGAGTAACGACAAGCAGGAGGTGACAATATGTATACAGATCCAGTAAAAGAATCGATTTCCTGGATGCGCGTCATTTTAGTAACGGTACTTATTGTCTTGCTAACTCGGCATTTTCTGTTTGAGCCGGTAGCTGTTCATGGTGAATCGATGATGCCTACATTCGAAGAAGATGACAAAGTTGTATTAGCAAAAATATACACGATAGAAAATTTTGATATGATTGTTTTCACTGCACCAAATGGCGTCAATTTCATTAAACGTGTGATTGGTGTACCAGGAGATGTCATTTCGATGGTGGACGACCAGTTGTATCTAAATGGTAAAGCTCAAGTTGAGCCCTATTTAGAAAATAACTTAAAAACTGCGAAACAGCGTGGAATGATTCGTTTAACTGAAGACTTCAAGGAGTTCACTGTACCTGCGGAATCTTATTTTGTCCTAGGAGATAACCGCTTAAACAGTACGGATTCAAGGATTTTAGGATTTATTTCTGAAAAGTCTATTGTCGGAGAAGTGAAAATCAGAATTGCGCCTTTTAGCCATATGGGTATCGTAGAATAAAAAAACAGTCACGCTAAAACTTAAAAAGACAGCGACCCTTTAACACGGATTGCTGTCTTTTTTGAGTTTAAAATAGTGCTAGTTTATCAATACGGTCCATTGCTTCGATGATTCGGTTTTCATCAACTAATAACCCAACGCGAATAAATCCTTCTCCGCTATCACCAAAACCGCTGCCAGCTGCGACTGAAATAGCTGCCTTTTCAAGTAAAAAATCAGCAAATTCGATACTGGTGAAGCCTTCCGGCACTGGCAGCCAAGCAAAAAAAGAGCCTTGAGGTGCTTCGATATTCCAGCCAATACGCGTGCATTCCTTTACGAGCACATTACGTCGCTTTTCATACAAATCTACCAAATCGGCTACGCATTGTTGATCTGCATTCAAAGCTTCTGCAGCAGCTAATTGGACAGCAGGGAACAAACCGGCAAATAAATGATCTTGGATTAGATTTAAAGCTTCAATCATTTTCGAATGCCCCACAGCAAAGCCAATTCGCCATCCCGCCATATTATAAGTTTTCGATAACGTATACATCTCAATCCCAACTTCTTTGGCACCTTCAGATTGCAAAAAGCTTACCGGTTTTTTTCCTTCAAATCCTACGGCGCCGTATGCAAAATCGTGAACAACAGCGATGTTATGGTCTTTTGCAAAAGCGACGGTGTCATCAAAAAAATCTTTATTTGCAACGGCGCCTGTCGGGTTATTGGGGTAATTCAAATACATTAATTTTGCACGTGAACAAACAGTTTCTGACAAATCATTAAAGTCTGGTAAATAACCATTTTCAGGGTGGAGATGCATCAATTCGTAGTCAATATTCGCTAATGGAGCACCAGAAAAGTAGTCAGGATAGCCCGGGTCTGGCAGCAGCAAAAGATCTTGCGGATTAAGCAATGCCAAGGGCAATTCAACAAGTCCAATTTTGGTTCCAGCCAAAATGGCGACCTCTAAATCAGGATCAATGTCTACATCATATTCGCGTTTATAGAAATTCGCAGCAGCTTGACGTAATTCTGAAATGCCGCGGAAAGGTGAGTACTTATGTGTCTTCGGATCAGCCGCCGCCGTTTGTAATGCTTTAATAATATGATCGGGTGTTGGTTGGTCGGGATTACCTTGTCCGAGATTGATGACATCGCGTCCTTCAGCGACGGCTTTGCTCGTTTTGGCAACTAGTGAAGCAAAAAACTGAGTAGGTAAGTTTTGTAAGCGATTTGAAAAGTCCATAAAATTCTCCTCATTTTCGAAATAATTGCACATCTACTCCGAATCTTATAGAATTTAGATTAGCTTGTCTACTGGAGGAGAAAACATGAAAATTGCATGTGTTCAAATGGATATCATATTCGGAGAGCCCGAACAGAACTATCAGCAAGTCATAAATTATTTAACGGAGGCAGCCGCTAACGGAGCGGAGACAATTGTTTTGCCAGAAATGTGGAACACGGGATATGCACTGACTGAGCTTGGTACTTTAGCAGACAGCACTAACCAAACTGTAGAGCTACTGAAAAGTTTTGCGAAAGAACATGCTGTGAATATTGTCGGAGGTTCTGTTTCAACACAGAAGAATAACGGCTTTTATAATACGATGTATGTCGTTAATAAAAACGGTGAACTTGTTTTGGAATACGACAAAGCACATCGTTTTGGTTTAATGGATGAGCATATTCACCTTGAAGAAGGTGATACACTTGGGACGTTTAAACTGGACGGCACTGTTTATGGCGGAGTTATTTGCTATGACATTCGTTTTCCTGAATGGATTCGTGCACAAGCACTAAATGGAGCGAAACTGATCTTCGTATCAGCGGAATGGCCAGAAGCGCGAATTGACCACTGGCGTATTCTTTTACAAGCTCGTGCAATTGAAAATCAGTGCTTTATCGTTGCCGTGAATCGCGTCGGCAGCGATCCGAAAAATGTGTTTGGCGGCAGTACGATGGTCATAGCTCCTTGGGGAGAAGTTCGCTTGGATATGCAAAAAGACGAAGGCGTGGGGTATGTGGAAATCAATTTGGACGAAGTAGAGGAAGTCCGAAAACGGATTCCGGTCTTTGATGATCGTCGTGAAAAATTGTACGAAACATTTAAAATTTGATTGACACTCTGAATCTATGTCTGTAATATGAAATTCAATCTAATATACTAACTTATCAAGAGAGACCGAGGGGTAGGCCCTATGACGTCCGGCAACCCCCATTTGGGAAGGTGCCAAGTCCTGCGGAATGTAAATATTCCGGAAGATAAGTCGAGAAAATAAACTTTTCGATGCCTCTTTCTTGATGAAAGAGGCATCTTTTTGTTGCCAGGGGGAAGCTATGATACATATTGAGAACTTAACGAAAACGTACATAACGAAACACGGCACCGTTACTGGAGTAGATCAGGTTTCACTTGAAGTCAGAAAAGGTGAGATTTTTGGGATTGTTGGATATTCAGGAGCTGGTAAAAGTTCGCTGATTCGCTGCATCAACTTGCTGGAACGACCGAGCTCTGGCAGTGTCGTAGTCGATGGCAAAGACTTAACGAAGTTGAGCAGCAATCAATTAAGAAAAGCGAGATTGAAAATAGGTATGATTTTCCAACATTTTTATTTGATCAGCCAGAAGACGGTTTATGACAATATTGCTTTTGCACTTCGGGCAGCAGGTACACCTACGAAAGACATTAAAATCCGCGTAGAAGAGCTACTAGAAATGGTCGGCTTGTCAGATAAGCGGGATGTCTACCCTGCACAGTTGAGTGGAGGTCAAAAACAGCGAGTTGGTATCGCTCGAGCATTAGCAAACAACCCAGCAGTCTTGTTGTGTGACGAAGCGACATCCGCGCTCGACCCTAATACGACGTTATCTATATTGCGGTTATTAAAAGACATCAATCGCAAATTGAAAATTACAGTTGTACTAATTACGCATGAAATGAATGTAGTTAAGGAAATTTGCGATCGAATGGCGATCATGCAAGGCGGACGTGTCATTGAAGAAGGACAAGTTTACGATATTTTTGCAGATCCTCAAAAGGAGCTAACAAAAGAATTTATTTCTAGTGTCGTATCCTTTAATGTCCCAGTACATATTTTGAAAGAATTTAAAGGAACTTTAGTGAAAGTGCTGTTCAAAGGTGGCGTAGCAGGCGAAGGCGTCATTTCCGATATGCTGCAGAACTTTTCGGTAAAAGGCAACTTTTTGCACGGAGCTATCGAGTACATTCAAGAACGACCGCTTGGCGTCTTTATTATGGAGTTAAAAGGCGCTGAAATGGAAGTTATGGAGGCATTGAAGTATTTGGAAAACAGAGCAGCAATCGTGGAGGTGATATCGAGTGGAAATTGAATGGGGACGAATTATTGAATTATGGCCAGAAATACAAACAGCATTTTTCCAAACATTAATGATGATCGGCATCTCATTATCGGTATCATTGATTGTCGGTTTGCCGCTCGGAATTTTGTTATTCATAACCGATCGCGGTCTGTTTCTTGAAAATCGACCGGTAAACTCGGTAGTGGGCTTTGTTGTAAACATTGTACGCTCTATTCCCTTTATCATTTTGTTAGTGGCACTTATTCCGTTAACGAAATTTATCACAGGAACAACAATTGGCCCGGTTGCGGCCAGTGTATCACTATCTGTCGCAGCAATTCCTTTTTTCGCGCGCATTGTAGAAAATTCACTTCGCGAAATTGACAAAGGAGTTATCGAGGCAGCTATTGCAGTAGGAGCTACACCGTGGATGATCATTACAGGTGTGCTGCTGCCTGAAGCAAAGTCTAGTATTGTTCAAGGCGTCACATTGACCATCATCAGCTTAGTGGCCTATTCTGCTATGGCAGGTGTAGTAGGAGGCGGAGGTATTGGAGATTTAGCTATTCGCTTTGGTTATTACCGATATGATAACACCATCATGATTGTGACTGTTGTTATTTTAATTCTGCTGGTTCAATTGGTTCAACAGGCAGGCGATTATACGGCGAAAGTCATCGATAAACGATAAGGGGAGAACAAAATGAAAAAACTAGGATTAATAGTAGCAGCGAGCGCATTGGCTTTAGCAGCATGTGGTAGTGGAGAAGAAAGTAAATCAACAGGAGAAACTTCAAAAGATATTAAAATAGGTGCTACTGCGGGGCCATACAGCGATATGGTGAGTAAGGCAATTGTGCCTGGTTTAGAAGAAAAAGGGTATACGGTAGAAATTGTGGAGTTTAGCGATTACATTCAACCAAATATCGCACTTGACGGGGGCGATATTGATGCCAACCTATTCCAGCATACAATTTACTTAGAGAATTTTGAAAAAGAAAACAATATGGATTTATCAGGTTTAATCGTCGTACCAACAGCGCCAATGGGCATTTATTCAAATCAATTTGACGCGTTAGAAGATATCGAAGACGGTGCGACTATTGCCATTCCTAATGATCCTGTTAATGCAGCACGTGCTTTACAAATTCTCGAAGATCAAGGTCTAGTCGAAGTAGACCCAGAAGTGGATGATTTAAAGATTTCCGAAAGAGATGTTAGTACAAATAAAAAAAACCTGGTATTCCAGCCAATCGAAGCTGGGCAATTGCCACGTGCAGTTGAAGGATCTGATTTATCCGCTGTTCCTGGAAACTTTGCACTAGCAGCTGAAATGGATCTACTGGATGCACTAGCACTTGAAAACATGCCTGACCAATACCGCAATGTAGTAGCAGTGAACGCAGAGAATGAAGACAGTGATTTTGCTAAAGATTTAATAGAAGTTGTAGAATCAAAAGAATTTGAAGCTGTAATCGATGAAGAATTTGTTGGTTTTGGTAAGCCTGAATGGCTGGCTAAATAAACAATGAATCTAATTGTATAAAAGCTTCTTCACGTTGAATTAGTAAGACCAGTACAGCTAGAAAGCCGCTCCAGATGAAAAATCTGAAGCGGCTTTCTTCTATATATATGGGAAGAAATGAAGAACACAAGCAAACGAAAAGTTAAATGCTCAAGAAATCTCTTTGACCATATGATGAAAAGGCTCACCAATAATAGTCCAAGGTTCGGCAATAGAATAGCCTAGCCGTTTGTAAAGACGAATCGCCCCGTCTTTATCAATATCAACGTTTAACGAAAGTTTGCCTCCTCCTTGAGAAGAAACCAGTTCCTCCGCAAATTGGAAAAGTTTTGAGCCAATTCCTTGGCCTTGATAGGAAGGATCGACTGAAACAGTGTCGATATACCACTCGTCGGTATGAGCTTCTGGCTCAATTGAACGATTGTGTCCTTGTTTTTTCAGTTGATCAGCCAAGTGGCGATCTAGTGCTTCAGCTTGATTGCCGTGATAAAGCACCAAAGTGCCAGCAATATTGCCACCTACTAATGCAACGTATGTATAACGGTAGCTATGACGTGTATTTTCTCCACGAATCATATCCTCTACTTTTTCAAGTACCGCTGCTGGTTCTTTTTGTGCAGTCATATGATTTGCGATGTCTCCAATCGCATTGATAATGAGTGGTGCGACTTTTTTTGCGTCATCGGGTTGCGCTTGTCGTATAATAATATTCATGTAGTATGCCTCCTGTTACTTGATTAAAACCTGCTTAGACTGAAATAATAGATCGTAGAAGTATAAAAGCTGCGCTATAGAGAAGTAGTTCAACATATAGTATATCAATGAATCTGTTTATTAACACGAAGGGGGTCTACGGATGGTAAATACGAAACATGTGCTGACATACGGAGATACATTTGTAGATTATATAGCGACCAATGCTGCGAATGATACTTTCGAACGTCATCTTGGTGGAGCTACCGTGAATGTGGTTGCAGGCGTTAGCCGTTTAGGTGTGCCGTCAGGATTTATTACAATTACAGGAGACGACGAGACTTCTGCTTTTGTGCGAAACGAATTACTGAAGGAGGGCGTAGATTTAACTTATGCCATCAAGGTACCCGAAAAGAGGGTGAGTGGTGTTTACATTCATTTGACACCTGAATTTGATCGTGTGTTCTCAGCATATGTTAACAAAACTCCTGATCTTCAAGTAGCGAGCGATAAACTAAAACCAAAAGCTTTTGAAAATGCTAGTGTATTCCATTTCTGTTCAGGAACTCTTTTTCATCCTAAAGCAAGAGCCACTACTCAAAAGGCATTAGAACTAGCAAAGGAGTATGATGTCCTTTGTTCATATGACGTCAATATTCGACCATTGCGCTGGGAAAGCGAAGACCTTTGCCGCAAAACCATATTGAATTTTCTTTCATCGGCAGACATTGTTAAACTAACGACAGAAGAACTTTCCTTTTTAATGGAAACGGAACGAATGGAAGATGGGATTACCCAATTATCCCATAATCATATTCCGTTGGTTTTTGTTACAGATGGTGAAAATGGCACGTATACCGTTTGTAAAGATCAAACCTTTCACGTACCGGTTATTCCTGTGCAACCGGTAGACACAACAGGAGCGGGTGACGCCTTCATGGCTGGTATTCTTAGATACATCCATTTGTTTGGATTGCCTAAAACACATCAGGAAGTGATTCGCTGTGCTGACTTTGGTAATAAAATGGGCGCACTTTGTACGACAAAAACAGGTGCGTTAACAGCAATGCCGCGTATTGAAGAGATTGAGAAAAATAAGGATTAAGAAGGAGAAACTTTATGACTTTGCATAGTTTTCATTTAAAAGCAGATTGGCCGGGTCTACGCAACGACGTAGGAGATATTGAAGTAGGCGGTTTAAAAACTCAGATATCGATTCCACCAGAAATGGATGGCCCCGGAATCGGCACAAATCCTGATGAAATGTTGCTGGGTGCCGCAGCTACTTGTTACATTATTACACTTGCCGCTATGATGGAACGCAGTAAGGTAGAAAAATCATCTTTAACGATGGAATCAGAAGGTATTGTAGAAGTCGAAAAAGGCGTAGTTACGTACAAGCGCATTATTCACAAACCACAAGTGGTTTTAAAAGCGACTGCTTCTGACAAGGATTTAGCATTAGTTCAGAAACTGGCAGAAAAAGCTGAAAGCTCTTGCATGATTACACGTGCGATTAAAGGCAATGTGGAAGTTGAATTGCAAGCGGATATAAGAAAAGAAAACAGAGATTCAGTATAGGCATGCTCCGGAAGCCTTTAAAATAATAGACGAAGAAAAAGGTTTTCTTTTTCTTCGTCTATTATTTTTTTGAGAAAATCCTGACAGTGCAATGTTTAGGTGGATTTATACCGGGTAGGGTACTGATAGAGCGAAAAACAAAAGGAGGAACTAACACATGTTTAATTACACAGTAGATACATTAAAAACAGTAAACGAAGCGGTTGAAGCTTTAGAGGAAAACTTAAAGGCGGAGAAATTTGGTGTTCTTTGGAATTTTGATTTAACTGCCAAACTTCAAGAAAAAGGGGAAGATTTCGATACGCCTTATAGAATTCTAGAGGTTTGTAATCCAAAAGAAGCGAATCGAGTGTTATCGGAAAACTTAATGATCGGCTATTTCTTACCGTGTAAAATCGTAGTGTATAAAGAACGTGATGGTGTGAAAATTGGAATGCCGAAGCCTACTGCTTTGATTGGTATGGTTGAAGATCCAACCGTCAAGTCGATTGCTGAGGATATTGAAGAACGTTTGATCAAGTGCATCGACCAGTCTGCATAAAAAGTCAGACGCTTTTATAAAGAGAAATCCCCGAAGTTTAACGTGATTGTTGCTGTAAGCTCATCTATTGACAACATACCCTTAGGGGTATATTATAAAGGTAAGCAAGAATCCTTTCGTTTATTAATAGGAGGCATCAATAATATGAAATACGACAAACTTGTTGAAAATCGATTGAAAAGAATAGAAGGTCAGCTTCGAGGTGTTATTAGAATGGTAGAAAACGACGGAGAGTGTAGAGATGTCGTCATGCAACTTTCAGCAGTAAGAAGTGCAGTAGACCGTGCTATCGGCGTTATTGTTAGCGATAACCTTGAAACGTGCGTACGTGAAAGCATAGAGAAGGGCGAAAGCACAGAGAATATGGTAAAAGAAGCTGTTGACTTACTAGTGAAAAGTAGATAAAAATTTTGTTTGACATTCACAGAGAGTTGCTTTAATATACCCTGTAGGGTATCAAGAGAGTGCGGCGTCACTATAAAACGTTATTTTTTTTGGAGAAAAAATATACCCCTATGGGTAATTTAAAAATGGAGGCAATACAATGGCACAAGAGCAAAAGAAAACGACGATCGTATTATTCAGCGGTGATTATGATAAGGCGATGGCAGCTTATATCATTGCTAACGGTGCTGCAGCATATGATCACGAAGTAACAATTTTTCACACATTTTGGGGGTTGAATGCATTACGAAAAGAAAATCCACCAGCTTTGAAAAAAGGTCGTCTAGAAGCCATGTTCGGTAAAATGATGCCAAGAGGTGCAGATAAACTCGGTTTATCAAATATGCAGTTTGGTGGAATGGGACCTAAGATGATTAAACAAGTTATGAAAAAACACAATGCATTATCTTTACCACAACTAATTGAAATGGCAGCAGAGCAAGACGTGAAAATGATCGCCTGTACGATGACAATGGATCTTCTGGGGTTACAACAAGAAGAATTGCTCGATGGAATTGAATACGCAGGTGTTGCAGCTTATCTTGGAGATGCAGAAGACGGAAACGTTAACTTATTCATCTAATCAAATTGAATATGAGGGGAAGATGAAAAATGGACTGGATTACATGGCTTTTAGTTGGAGCAGCTGTCCTTTGGTTAGTTTATCGATTCACAACACCTACTAAAGGAGTTCAAACGATTTCTACAGAAGAAATGAAAATGCAGCTTGGCAAGAAAGATAAACAGTATATTGACGTGCGAACTCCAGGAGAATTTAAAGGGAATCATATTAAAGGCTTTAAAAACATCCCATTAAATGAGTTGCCAAAGCGCATGATTGAACTATCAAAAGAAAAAGAAGTACTGGTTATTTGCCAAAGCGGAATGCGCAGCAGCAAAGCTAGTCAATTATTGAAGAAAAATGGGTTTACTGCGATAACAAATATTAGAGGCGGCATGAGCAGTTACCGCAAATAAAGGAGAAATTCACAATGAAAACAATGACAACCGAAGAAGTTCAAAAAATAATAGAAAGTAACCAAGCAATTTACTTAATCGATGTTCGAGAAACAGACGAAGTTGCAGCAGGGAAAATTCCTGGCGCTATTCATATTCCGTTGGGGTTATTGGAATTCCGCATGAGTGAACTAGACAAATCTTCAGAATATATCATGGTTTGCCGATCTGGCGGACGTAGTGGACAAGCTACTCGTTTTCTTGAAGATCAAGGCTATAACGTTACAAACATGGACGGCGGAATGTTGGATTGGAACGGCGAAACAAACTAATCGTCTGCTGAAGAACTGGCAGAATTTCAAGGAGGAAATTTAATGGTACAAACAGATTTAACATTAGATGCAAAAGGATTAGCATGTCCGATGCCAATCGTCAAAGCAAAAAAAACGATGAAAAATATGGATTCAGGTAAAGTACTTGAAATTCAAGCAACAGATAAAGGTTCCACGGCTGATTTTCAAGCATGGGCAAAAAGTTCTGGACATCAGTACATCGGGACTGAAATTGAAGGCGATGTGTTACGTCATTTCCTCCGAAAAGATGGTGCAGGAGCTCCTGAAGAAACCATTACAATACCTGAAATTTCATTGGCAGATTTCACTCGGAAAGTTGAAAACGATGAAGCGATAACGATTTTGGATGTTCGCGAAAAAGATGAATTCGAAGAAGCTCATATTCCTGGAGCAATTCATATCGCATTAGGGGAAGTAGAAGCACGAATGGACGAACTAACAAAAGAAGAGGCTATCTACATTATTTGCCATTCAGGTAGAAGAAGTGGTATTGCAGGAGATATGATGACTAAGAGTGGTTTTAATAGCCTATATAACGTAGTACCTGGCATGAGAGACTGGACAGGGAAAACTGTATAAAAATTTTAACTAAAAATATACCCCTGGAGGTAATTTCGCATGACGGTAACAGCAATGAAAGCAAGTGAAGTAGCAAAAAAAGTAGTAAATAATCAGCCATTATTTATCTTAGATGTACGAAATGGCGATGCCTTTGCAGATTGGAAAATCGAAGGTGGCAATATCCAGTATTTGAATATCCCTTATTTTGATTTGTTGGACGGCGTCGAAGAAGTGGTTTCAGAATTGCCAACAGATAGAGATATCTTAGTAGTGTGTGCCAAAGAAGGATCTTCGGTTATGGTAGCAGAAATGCTGTCAGAAGAAGGCGTTTCTGCAGCGTATCTTGAAGGCGGTATGAAAGCCTGGAGTGAACACCTGGAACCTGTAAAAGTCGGAGATTTGAGCAACGGCGGCGAATTGTATCAATTTGTTCGTCTAGGCAAGGGATGTCTTTCTTACATGGTCATTTCTGAAGGAGAAGCCGCTGTAATTGATGCAACTCGCATGGCAACGATTTTCTTGGACTTCGCGCAAGAAAAAGGCGCAACAATCAAGCATGTTTTCGATACGCATTTGCACGCTGATCATATTTCTGGGGGCCGAGCGATTGCAGAAGCAACAGGTGCAACGTATTACTTGCCAGCAAAAGATGCAGAAGGAGTCGTGTTTGACTATGCGGCTTTAGAAAATGGTCTAGAAGTGGCAATTGGAAGCTCGCAACTCGAAATTGAAGCACTTTACTCACCAGGTCACACAATCGGCTCTACTTCGTTTATTGTAGACAAAAAATATTTGATGACTGGCGATATTTTGTTTATCGATTCAATTGGACGACCAGATCTTGCAGGTCTTGCTGAGGACTGGGTAGGGGATTTGAGAGAATCTCTTTACTCACGTTATCAGGATCTAGCAAACGAACTTATTGTTCTTCCAGCTCATTTCATGATTATTGATGAATTAAATGAAGACGGTAGTGTGGCTAAAAAACTTGGCGACTTATTTAAAGAAAACCACGGATTGAATATTTCGGACGAACAAGAATTCCGTGATATGGTTACGAAAAACTTACCACCACAGCCAAATGCATATCAAGATATTCGCAAAACAAATATGGGTCAAATCATACCAGATGAAGAAATACAGCGTGAAATGGAAATTGGACCGAATCGCTGCGCAGTACGTTAAGTAAAAACAAAAAAATTGCAAACAACTTAAAGGAGAGATACTGATGAAATCAACTAAAGTATTAGACGCGAAAGGATTAGCATGCCCAATGCCAATCGTAAAAACAAGAAAAGAAATGAAAGATATGGCAAGTGGAGAAGTTCTTGAAATTTTGGCTACTGATAAAGGTGCACAAGCAGATTTAGCTGCATGGGCAAAGTCAGGTGGACATGAATTAATGGAATCTCAAGTAGAAGGCGACGTCTTTAAATTCTGGATCAAGAAAGGCTAAGAGGTGGATCAAAGGGTATCGTTACGATACCCTTTTCCCTATTAGAAAGGTGATTTAAATGAGCATAGATTTTATCGTTGTTATATTTATCATCGGCTTTGTAGGTTCCTTTATTTCCGGAATGGTAGGAATCGGTGGCTCGATTATCAAGTATCCCATGTTACTCTATATACCAGTAATGCTAGGGTATACGGCTTTTAGTGCTCACGAAGTGTCAGGGATCAGTGCCATACAGGTATTTTTTGCGACCATCGCTGGGGTATGGGCATATCGTGGTAGCGGTTATTTAAATAAAATCCTAATTGCTTATATGGGGGGTGCCATTCTCATCGGTAGTTTTATCGGTGGCTTTGGCTCTACTCTACTATCAGAGCAAGCGATTAATATTGTCTACGCTATACTCGCGACGATTGCTGTCGTAATGATGTTCATGCCAAAAAAAGGCGTCGATGACATTCCGCTTGATCAAGTGACATTTAACAAATGGCTAGCTGCAGGATTAGCCTTTGCTGTCGGAATTGCTGCCGGAATTGTAGGAGCAGCAGGTGCTTTTATTTTAGTACCCATTATGTTAATTGTATTGAAAATACCAACACGGATGACCATTGCAACATCGCTTGCCATTACGTTCTTGTCATCGATTGGTGCGACAATCGGTAAAATTGTCACAGATCAGGTTTTATACGGTCCGGCGGCTGTGATGATTGTGGCAAGTATACTCGCAGCACCACTTGGAGCTAAGCTCGGACAAAAGATGAATACGAAGTATCTCCAATGGATTTTGGCTTTATTGATTTTAGGTACAGCCATTAAAATTTGGTCAGATATTCTATAATACAAAAAAGCGGACGCCTTTTCAAAAGGCATCCGCTTTTTCTATTTTTCAGTGCTTTGAGCACTTATGATTTCGATTCGATCGGATGGGTAGGTGTAGTTACCGGTACGTTCAATCTGGGCCACTTCATACATAGTGACTGCTACGTCTTTCGCTTCAACAGGTTTGTATTTTTTCATTTTGCCTTTTAGTACTTTGCTAATGACAGGGCTTAGAAGAGTAGCAGCTTTTTCACCTAAACGAAATTCTTGACGTTCTCCAAGCAATAGAGAAGGTTGGAATATATGCAAGGCAGTCAAGCCCGTTTTCTTCAAATTCAGCTGTAGCTGTCCTTTAGTGCGACTGTAAAAAACTTTTGAGTTGGAGTCGGCTCCTAATGCGGTAATAACCAAAAAGTTTTTTACTTGATGAGACTTTGCCAATTCAGCCATTTTGAGGGGATAGTCATAATCAACTTTTTTGAATGCCTCTTGTGATCCGGCTTTTTTGATTGTCGTACCGAGACAACAATAAACATCGTCGACAGTAAAATAGTCGGCATAGTCATCCAGTTTGTTGAAATCGGTAATAATCTGTTCAAGTTTTTCATGTATTAGTTCGATTGGATGGCGCACCAAAATTCTTACCTGGCTGTAGTGTGAGCTGTTTAAAAGGATATGGAGCAATTCATTGCCAACCAGTCCGCTGGCTCCTGCTAGTAAAGCAGTTTTATTGTTCATCGTAAACGACTCCTTTGTCTATGTGTTTTCGCTTAGAACCTACTATACCCCAATATATAGAGAATTGTCTTTTTGCTTTGAATCTTTGGCTAAAAGAGTACAATGAGATTAAGAATGAACGGAGAGGAAGAAGCGCATGAAACCAGTGATAGTCGCTGAAAAACCAAGTCAGGCCAAGGCCTACGCGGAAGCGTTCAAAACTACGAAACGTGACGGCTTTATTGAAATTACACCGGATGCGATTTTCCCACAAGGTGCCTATATCACGTGGGGCATCGGACACCTCGTCGAATTAAAAGAACCAAAAGCTTATAATCCGAAATGGGGGAAATGGTCACTGGCTGCACTGCCGATTTTGCCAGACACCTACCAGTTTCAAGTAGCAAGAGGTAAGGCGCAGCAATTTGCCATTATAAAAAAATTGATTTTTCAAACCGATACGGTCATCAATGCTTGTGATGTTGACCGGGAAGGATCCAATATATTTTATAGTATCTATTACCATACGGGAGCTAAAGGTAAAAAGATTCAACGATTGTGGATTAATTCACTAGAAGCTGATGAAGTTAGAAAAGGTTTTCAAGAACTGCGCGATAATCGGCAAGATCTGTTGTTGTACGAAGAAGCGAAAGCGCGTCAAATTAGCGATTGGTTGGTCGGCATGAACGGCTCTCGTTTGTACTCCTTATTGCTTCAAGAAAAAGGCATACGCGAAGTGTTTGCGATTGGACGCGTGCAAACGCCTACTGTTTTTCTGATTTATCAGCGTGAAAAAGAAATTGAAGCATTTGTACCAGAGCCTTTTTATGAAATTGAAGGTCTATTTGATGCGGAAAAAGGACGCTATAAAGGTAAAGTGAAACTAAGAGCGAAGGAGAGAAGAGAAGCAGAAGAACTATTGGCCAAACATGCTGTTGCTGCAAAAGAAGAAGGCGTTGTCACACAAGTAAAAACTACAGAAAAACGTACGCCACCGCCCCAGTTGCACTCTTTATCAACTTTGCAAGCAGTGGCTAATCGGAAATGGAAATACAGTCCTGCTAAAGTTCTGTCTGTTATGCAGGGGCTGTACGAAAAAAAACTTGTCAGTTATCCAAGAACCGATACCCAGCATATTACACCGGGTGAATTTAGTTATTTGGCAGGCCAAGTCGAAAAATATCAGCAATTGATTGAAGCGCCATTTCCGATTGCTTCCAAAGCGCCGAAAAAGCGATTTGTAGACAGTTCCAAAGTTCAGGAGCATTATGCCATCATCCCGACAAAAACCATCCCGACTGCCCGGAAATTAGCGGGACTGGCAACAGACCAGCGCAACTTATATGAGGAAGTATTGCGGACGACGTTGGCAATGTTCCACAAAGATTATCGCTATGCCGAAACCAAGGTGACAACAGATGTTAAAGGGCTGGCGTTTTTCACCACCGGAAAAACAGAGCTTGAAAAAGGGTGGAAAGAGCTATTTCCTTCTGCCAAAGAAACGAAAGAAGAATCGTCTCTTCCTGAATTACGTGAGCAGGAGCGAGTTAAAAGTAAAGTCGATATAAAAGAAAGCATGACAACACCACCAAAGCCGTACACTGAAGGACAGCTAATCGCCATGATGAAAACGTGTGGGAAGTTTGTAGAAGATGTAGGGGATACTGAAATTTTAAAGGAAATTGAAGGACTTGGGACAGAAGCAACGAGAAGTGGCATCATTGAAACAATCAAACGGCATGAATACATCTCAGTCACCAAAAATATTGTTTCGATTACTGGAAAAGGTCGTATTCTTTGTCAATCCATTGAAGGGAATTTATTGTCGAGTCCATCAATGACCGCTAAATGGGAAACTTATCTGAAGAAAATCGGTAAAGGTGAAGGCTCAGCGGAAGTGTTCCTGGCAACCATCGGCAAGTTTATCCAAAAGCTACTAGACGAAGTGCCGGGACAAATGTTGAAAAACGGATTGCCTGAACAGCTAGCAACACCTGATGCCAAAGATGAGATTGCTCTTTGTCCAAGATGCAAGACTGGCATGATTGTATCGCGAAGAGGTTCGTACAATTGTACCGAATACGCTACTGGTTGCAAGCAATCATTTCCCGCAACGTTCTTGAAAAAGCGGTTAACTGCTAAACAAATTGAATACTTGTGCACGAGAGGCAAGACGCCAGTTATTAAAGGGTTTGTTTCAAAAAACGGTAAGAAATTTAACGCTAAGTTGGTATTAGAAGAAGGTAAGTTGAAAATGGAGTTTTGAAAACCTGTTTCGTTAATTCAACTCGTATCGTAATCGGAAAGTTCGATTGGTTGCAATGAATTAGCGCTTTATCTAATAATGAATACTAAAGAAAAAGCCAGACATCAGCAGGAAAGGAAGTTTCATATGAAATATAATTTTGATGAAATCATTAATAGAAGAGGCACCTACTCTTTAAAGTGGGACGGAGAAGAGTTGATTAAGCAATTCGGATTAACAGAGAGATACGATGAACATACCATTCCATTGTTTACCGCCGATATGGACTTACCTGTTCCACAACCTTTAGTAGATGCTTTGCACAAAACAGTGGACCACCGAATTTATGGCTATTCTGTTTTTCCGGATGAGTATTTCGGTGCGATTCAATCGTGGTTACAAAAACGGCATGACTGGAGAGTGGAAAAAGAACACATCGTTTACAGTCCAGGAACAGTTCATGCGCTGAACATTGCGGTAAAAGCATTTACTAAACTAGAAGATGGCATCATCATTCAGCGTCCTGTTTATCCGCCGTTTACTTCTGTAATTGAAGGGAATGGCCGGAAAGTCATCAATAATGCACTACACGTAGATGAAGAAGGTTATTATTCGATTGACTTCGAGGATTTTGAAGCGAAAGCAAAGGCTAACCATACGACAATGTTCATTTTATGCAATCCGCATAATCCAACAGGTCGAGTTTTCAATAACGAAGAGTTGAATAAAATGGCAGCGATTTGTCATGACAATAATGTCTTAATCGTAGCCGATGAAATCCATGGAGATCTATTGCGTCGCGGCAATGAGTTTATTCCTATGGTGAAAGCGGCTGACCATGCTGACCACATTATTACGTGCACAGCAATTAACAAAACCTTCAATGTGGCTGGGTTGCATTGCACCAACGTCATTATCTCTGACGAAGAGCTTCGTACTCAATTCGCTACTGAAATGGGTATGCAATTGGCATCTCCCTTTGCGATTGCGGCTTTGATTGCGGTTTATAACGAAGGAGAAGACTGGTTGGATCAGCTGACTGACTATGTCGATGACACAATGACGTATGTCAAAGAGTTTTTGGCTGAGCGCATGCCAGAAGTAAAAGTAGCTATTCCTGAAGGAACCTATATTATGTGGTTAGATTTTAGTGGTTACGGCATAACAGCTGAAGAAATTCATGATCGCATATACAATAAAGCCAACGTCCTACTTGAAGATGGCAGTATGTTTGGTGAAGAAGGAGAGTTCTATCAACGGATTTGTACCCCTTCTCCGCGCCCACTGATAGAGGAAGCTTTGGAAAGAATAGCAAAAGAATTTGAAGACATTTCTGGAAAAAGATAACGAGGCAACCCCGTAGTAAATCATAAGTGGGTGCTGATTTCTTTATCTTTAACACGATATTTAGTATGATGAGGGTACTTGAGAAATAAGAGCGTGTTAATCTAAGATGTAGTTTCAACTAGCAACGATGCTTTTTTCATGTTATCGCTATCTTTATATCTTGGTTAAATAGTTCAGACAATAGAGCTGAAGTAAAAGCCGAAAAGAATGCCTTGAAACAAAGGCAATTCTTTTCGGCTTTTCTAGTTTCTGAAAAAGAAAGGAAGTGGTCATCATTTATTACTTTGTAGATCATAAGAAAAAGAAGATTCACCAACGACAGTTTGCTGGAGATCGGTGCGATTTTGTGGAGACACCTGTAGAAAAAAGGGAATTTACTGACCAAGTCGAATATGTTCAGCAGCTGAAGAATAAAGATTTATACGAAATGTGTAAATATTGCCAGCAAGCTCAAAGCATTAGTAGCTAGAAAGGCCGTATTTATGAATAAGCCAGACAAAAAACCATAGACAAGTCCAGATTACCTGAATTTGTCTATGGTTTCATAAGTTGGAAGTTGTTATTTGGCAGGTTCTAGTAATAACAAAGTATAGCCTTTATCAGTGGTGAAGTTCCAATCAAGAAACACTTCTGAAATAGGTTGCTTCAAAATGGCTTCAATCCGAGTTTGTAACAGTAAGCGCCGTTCTAAAGGACGCTTAACTAACTTCAATTCTTCAGTAAATCCTCCACGAATGAGTTCTTTTTCAATTTCGACAAAAATTCCGGTACGCTCGATCAATAATGTGCGGTTGTTGAGCCAGTACAAATCCGTTTTTTCAGGAGTTTTTTGTGCTTTTCGACTAGCTTCCTCCACTTCCTCGAGAACACTTTCCACTTGAACAGCTGAATCCCACTCAAAGTCGGCTGCTGGCGATTTATCGGTCATGACAGCAAGAATCATTCCCGTCTGATCATCTAAATTCCAATCTGCGTAGACATCTTCAATATCCAATGCACCAATTTGCCATAAATCCACTTTTATATCTACAGCCAGTTGATTCATCAAAAGATCACGTGTTTCTAATACTCTGCGATGTTCTTGTTGGTTCAGTAGAATTTTTTCAGGAGGAGATAAAAATCCACGCAGGTGGACCGTGATAAAGGGCGGCTTGACGGTTACGAATACTGAAGTAGGACCTTTTCCGAAATGATTACGCAATAAAGTGGAAATGTAGCTGCCAACTTCAGTATGAATTGTTTTTTCGGTAGGCATGACGTAGTCTCCTTTTTTAGCTGTAGCAATATAAACGACAATCTTTCTTTCATACATCTAATTAAAAGTAGATGGAAAAAGAGTAGTCTGTCTAGTGTGCTTTATTATACGGCAATTGCGTTGTCGTGTACAAAACGATTGCATCGAATAAAAAAGAGTTACATACGCAGAAATATATAAGGTTATTAGTTTAATAGAAGATCACATTTCATATTTTCCTTTTAGTGGAACAAATAGCACGTGGTTTAAAAGCGTGCTGTGAATTTTGCCTTCAGCATCTTTTTCAATCAGTTGAAGTTCTTGGCTAGCAGAACTTCCTACTGGAATCACCATTTTCCCTCCATGATTTAGTTGTTCAAGTAGTTCTTTCGGAACTTCAGTAGCTGCAGCGGTAACCATTATCCGATCAAAGGGAGCATGCTCTTTCCAGCCCGCGCTGCCATCCCCTAAGTTAAAGTGAATATTATCAAGACCTAATTGGGCTAACCGGTCTTTTGAACGATGATGCAACTCCTCAATTCTTTCGATTGTGTATACAGTTTTGGAGAAAGTAGCAAGTAGCGCGGTTTGAAAACCCGATCCAGTTCCAAGCTCCAATACTTTTTGGCTGGGTTCAAGGTCAAGTGCCAGTGTCATTTCGAGCACGAGCGATGGTTGTGAGATTGTTTGTTCAAATCCAATAGGCAAGGCATAGTCAAATGTAGCAAGGTCTTTGTTGGTATCCATGAAAAAGCTGCGATCCATTTGTCTGAAATAGGTGATGATTTCTTTTCTTCGTTCGCTCATCACGTTCACCCCCTTTCTCGTATTGTGTTTTTAGTAAACAAAGCGATAGCTGAGTCATGCATTTTCTGAACAGTCTTGTTACATTGAGTTTAATGAAAAACGAGCAAGCTGTATAGGAAGTAGACTGGAATTTATCCAGAAAAAGAGAGGGCGATTCGTATGGGTTTTCAACAAATGGTTATGAGGTCAATTGAAGAAGGTATTCATCAAAATGATCAGAGATTGGAACTTGCTACTTTTGGGATGGGCTGCTTTTGGGGACCGGAAGCACGCTTTGGTAGCATGCCAGGAGTGGTCCGAACCTGTGTGGGTTTTACTGGCGGAACAACACCAACGCCTACGTACCGGCAAATGGGCGATCACACGGAAACAGTTCATATCAGTTTTGATCCACGAGTCATCAGCTATGAAGCTATCCTTCGAGAATTCTGGCAAAATCATTACCCAAATCGCGATAATTATAAAGGGAGACAATATATTTCTTTAGTCCATTACCATACAGAGCAGCAGCGCAAAACGATTGAAAACATTCGAAAAGAAATGGAAACACAACTCCGTGAGCCAATTGAAACGGAAATTGCACCTTTTGGTGAATTTACGTTAGCTGAAGAACGCCACCAAAAATATTATTTGAAACGGTACCCAAAGGCTTTAGAGCAACTGGCAGAACTTTTTCCTGAAAAGGAATTATTAACAGACTCGACTTTTGCTGCTCGGCTAAACGGTTTTGTAAAAGGCTATGGAACAAAAGACAGTGTGCGAGAAGACATAGCGCAGTGGCGTATCGGAACCGTTGAAAAAAAATGGTTGACTGATCTTTTTTTGAAGTTGAAATGGTAGATGGGCTTTTACCTGAGATTGGATTTTGTCAGAAACTGTAGGAGATTAAAGTGCTAACCCATATAATAGAAAGAAAAGAGAAAAGTAGGAGATACCTAGTGGATCAAACAACATTGCTGTTAGCTTTACTGCCAATTGTCGTAATTCAATTTGCACTAATGATTTTTGCTTTAATCAATTTGATAAAAAACCCCAATCCGAATGGTCCGAAATGGATGTGGGGAATCCTGATTGTTATCGTCAATATTTTAGGACCGATTCTTTACTTTGTAATCGGGAGGAGAAACTATTGAATATAGTGGAAGTGGAAAAACTAACAAAGCGTTACGGACAACAAGAGGTTGTGAAGAAACTTTCTTTTGTATTAGAAAAAGGCACTGCTACCGCTTTAATCGGTCCGAATGGAGCAGGGAAAACGACAACCTTGTCGATGTTAGCCAGTTTACTGTCTCCTTCAAATGGAACAATTACACTAGCTGAAAATTTGACCATCGGTTTCCTTCCTCAGTATCCTCAATTTTTTCCGTGGTTGACAGCGTTAGAATTTGTGGAAATGGCTGCGAAAATAAGTGGGATTGAAGCGAGAAAAGCGAAATTGCAAGCAACTCGCACCTTGGAATTTGTAGGACTTGAGACGGCAATGAATAAAAAGACAGGCGCTTTTTCAGGGGGAATGAAACAACGCCTTGGCCTTGCGCAGGCTATTGTCCATCAGCCGAAACTTCTTTTATTGGATGAGCCGATTTCAGCTCTAGATCCGACGGGGCGACGTGAAATCATGGATTTATTGAAATCACTACAGCAGGACACAACAATTCTGTACTCTACTCATATTTTAAATGATGCAGAAGAAATGACTGACCAGTTGTTGTTTATGAAAGATGGGTGTTTGATTGAGCAAGGATCTCTAAGCGAAGTCAAGAATCGGCATGCCGCCCCGCACATTCGCATACAGTTTCAAAATCAGACTCAAGCGTTAGACTTTGCTAGGAGACAGTCATGGGAATCTGAGGTGAAAGAGAGTTTTGTGTTTTTGCCTGTTCATGAAAACTATCCAAACATGCAGCAAGTTCTTCGTATTCTGGCTTCTGAACAACAGGGCATTATAGGGGTTGAATCACAAGCGGCTTCGCTAGAAGAAATCTTTTTAAAGGTGGTCGCTGCCAAATGAAGCAATTTCTTATTTTAACGCAAAAAGAGTGTTTGGAAAATATACGGAATTATAAAATTTTCTGGATACCCGCAGTTTTCATTCTTTTAGGGATTACCGAGCCTGTAGTCAATTATTTCCTTCCTCAAATCTTGGAGTCCTCCGGCGGTTTACCAGATGGCGCAGTGTTAGAATTACCAACACTTATGCCAGAACAACTATTGATAGCAGTCATGGAACAATTTCAAACGATTGGTATAGCTGTACTGATTTTAGCTTATATGGGAAGCATAGCTGGAGAACGAAAAAGCGGGACAGCCACTTTGCTGTATGTTCGACCACTTTCTTTTTCAGCTTATTTTCTAAGCAAATGGTCAGTCGCATCTGTTGTTTCCTTGGTTAGTGTCTGGCTTGGCTTTCTGGCGGGCTATTACTACACATTCCTTTTTTTTGGAGAAGTTGGATTTGGCAAGCTTGTTCAACTAATGGGAACTTATAGCATTTGGGTAGTGCTCATTCTAACGATTGTTTTAGCAGCAAGCGCCGTTTCACCAAATGGTGGAATTGCAGCGGCGGTTGCATTTGCAATATACCTGATCTTGCAATTAACGGATAGCTTATTCGGTACGACTTGGTCGATTTCACCGGTGAAAATCCCACAGTACGGAGCGGCTTGGTTAACGGGATCTTCCGATGGAGGTAGTCTCGTAGGAGCTATAGGGATAGCTATTTTATGTATTTTTCTTTTAAGCGTTTTAGGTAGTGTGGCAGCACGAAAAAATAAAGCCAAGACCAAAGTTTGAGTTGCCACTCACCAATCTACTGAGAAACTTGCACGTTTTTTAGTACAACGAGTAGCATGGATTAAAGGAGTGGGAACAAATGCTACATCATGTAGAACTCAATGTTTCAAATCTAACTGAAGCTAGGTCATTCTATAGCGAACTGCTACCACTACTGGGCTATGTATTATTTCAGGAGTGGGAACAAGGGTTCAGCTACAAATCAGGTCCTACCTATCTTGTTTTTGTTCAAACACAAGAGGAATTCTTACAAACGTCTTTTCATCGCAAAAAAACCGGATTGAATCATTTGGCGTTTCATGCAATTTCATGTGCGCAAGTAGACGAAATGACTGGAAAAATGAGACAATTGGGTGTGCGAATTTTATACGAAGACCTTCATCCCTATGCAGGTGGACCAAATTGTTATGCAGTTTTTCTAGAGGGACCTGATCGTTTGAAAATCGAAATTGTAGCACCGATTTAAGTAGATTAAAAGATGGAGCCGACTCCAATTGTTCGAATGAGAATTGAATAGAGGTTAGTTTATGAAAAAAATGATCGGACTTATGTTGTTAGTGTTACTAGTGGGGAGTGGCATTTGGGTCAGTAACAAGTGGGTGCAAACTACGGAATACACGGTAGCTTCTAAAGAGTTGCCAGTTGCTTTTGATGGAGCAACTGTTGTTCAGGTATCGGACTTGCACAATGCCACCTTCGGAAAAGATCAATCTTCACTGATTGAAAAGGTATCGGCAGCCAATCCGGACGTCATTTTTTTGACGGGCGATCTTATCGATAGTAATCGTTATGATTTGGAGGCTAGCTTGGTGTTAGTTGATGCGCTTGTGGAGATGAGTAAAGTGTATTACGTGACGGGAAACCACGAAGTGGCTTCCAATAAGATTGAGGAAATAACAGCTGCGTTACGTAAACGGGACGTCGTGGTTTTGGAAGATGAGCAAGTTGAATGGAAAAAAGCACAATCGTCAATCCAGATTGCAGGAATTAACGATCCTTTGACAGAGCCTGAGATACACGAAGACGAAGCTACACAGGGGAGTCTTGAGCATGCGCAACTGACTGACAATTTTACCTTGTTGCTAGCACATCGTCCTGAATATTTTCCGATTTATGCAGAAGCTGGAGTAGATGTAGTGTTTTCAGGACATGCCCACGGCGGACAAATTCGAATTCCTGGCCTTGGCGGTTTAGTTGCTCCAGGACAAGGCTGGTTTCCGAAAGTAACGGAAGGGATCTTTGACAAAGATCAATCGAAAATGGTTGTTAGCCGTGGCCTTGGCAATAGTACTTTTCCCGTTCGTATTTTTAATCTGCCTGAAATTGTCGTAGTGACATTGAAGAAAGAGTAAAGCAAAAGTCGACGCAGCTTTTCTTTCTTCAATAATCATCTGACCATCTTTTTGAATCTAGAGATGCCTGATAGTCTGAGATAATGAACGCAAACAAGGAGGTCTACTTAACGTGATTAAAAAAAGAGAAGTGACATTGCACCGCTACTCCTCCAAACGATCAATCGGTTACGATTTGCCAACACATCAGCTGGAATTTACACGATTGCCTATAGAAATTATTGAAAAAGATGCTAAAGATCCGTTAAAGCATTTTATTATTATTAAAGCACGCGGAGAAGATGCCGGTTTTTTCGAATTGGATGAATCGGAAGACCGTAAAAAATATTCGAACAACCCAAAAGCCTTATTGTTGAGAGGGTTTTCTGTGAATCCAAAATATCAGGGGCGAGGAATTGCGACAGGGTCTATCTATGCACTGCCAGAGTTTATGGAAATGGAGTTTCCAGATTTTGATCAAGTGGTGCTAGGCGTCAATGCGCGTAACATCCCTGCACAACGCTTGTATCAAAAAGCGGGATTCGAAGATACAGGTAGACGAATTATGCGCTCTAAAGGAGAGCAACTTGTAATGTCTTTATACACCAATAAAGCCAAGTGAGATATCGTTTCTCACTTGGCTTTATTGATTTTTTAAAAGAATCACGTTTCTAGGGCTTCCAGTTTTTTATCCGAAATAAAGATACGTATGCAAGTTGCAGCCTGGATTAAAAGGCAAAGTACAGCTAGGGCAAATAGATGCACAGGCTAAATATTCATCGATAGTAAGTTCATGCCCACAGCTCCCGCACAGCACTGCTTTTTCTTGGAACCGGTCTTTTGGCCAAACTTGGTGGTTGCCACAGCCTATAGCTTGGTGGCATTCGAAGCAGGGGAAGTATTGCTGACAGCAAAAAAACTTGATGGCAATTCGATCGATAGCTGAATGGTAATGAGCACAACGTGTTTCCGCATCTACGCTGACGCCTTTCACTGTGTGGTGATGAGACATAGTAACTCGTCCTTTCTGAAACGGTAATATGTTTTAAACTAGGCAGTTGTTTGAGGCTGATAGAATTAGCGGTCACTGGAGTTCGTCGGAAATCTTAGCTTATTTTATAGGGTTCAGTTTCTTTCTATGCTACTATTAAAGAGACGAAACTACGAATCTAATTCTTCGGGGCAAGGTGAAATTCCTTACCGGCGGTGAGCAGGAAACTGCAAGTCCGTGACCCGGTTGGACGATGGCAAGCATAGGCCACTATGTTTGAAGCGTCCAAACGGTGGAGCTGGTGAAATTCCGGCACCGACAGTTACAGTCTGGATGGGAGAAGAATGTAGAAATCGGCTTCGTTATGTGCCTCTTCTTTTCAATGCATTTAAATTGAAAGGAGGAATTTGTATGACCAAATACCTTTATCAGGGAGTAGTCTCTGGAAATACAAATCAACGGTTTTTAACCCTGCTCATTTCCTCACTGGAAAAAGAGCTTCTTCAAGGTACGAAAAATGGCCGTCTACTATGCCAACTTGATAAAGAAGCAGGGCACATTGTGTTATGGATTCAAACTCTTCTGAAATATTCTTTCCTCACCACCTATATGCCCCACGGTGGAAAGCGCCCGAAAACTCGTAAGACCACAATTGAATACGTTTTTGCGAACAGAATGGAGGAGTGTGCCTAAATGTTTACAGGTATTGTTGAAGAACTTGGCCATGTTGCTTCAGTTCGCTCTAAGCCACAAGCAATGGAGTTAACTATTTCTTGCACGCTTATTTTAGAAGACGTTAAACGTGGAGATAGTATTTCCATTAACGGCGTTTGTTTAACTGTATCAACATTCAGTTCTAGTACCTTTACCGTTGACGTGATCCCAGAAACGGTGAAATCTTCAACGATGATTGGATTAAAGGTAGGTTCACAGGTAAATTTAGAACGTGCTATGCCAGCTAACGGACGTTTCGGCGGTCATTTTGTTAGTGGCCATATTGATGGCGTTGGCGTTATCCGTTCTGTGAAAAAAGAAGCGAATGCGATCACGAAAACAATCGAGCTTGAACCTCAGTTGATGAAGTATATGATGCTAAAAGGATCAATCGCAGTAGACGGTATTTCTTTGACGATTTTTGCTATTAGCCATAATACTGTGACGATTTCTCTTATTCCGACGACGCAAGAAGATTCGCTATTAGGAGAAAAAGGAATTGGTGAAAAGGTCAATATCGAATGTGATTTACTGGCCAAATATACCGAGCGAATTCAAACAGCAGAACCAAAAATCAGTAGAAGCTGGTTAGCAGAAAACGGATTTTAGAGGAGGCGCGACACACATGTTTTACACGGTAGAAAAAGCCATCGAAGATTTAAAGAATGGTAAAGCCATCATTGTAATTGATGATGAAGACCGAGAAAATGAGGGCGATTTTGTCGCATTGGCAGAATTCGCATCTCCCGAAATCGTCAATTTGATGGCGACCGAAGGAAGAGGATTGATCTGTGTGCCACTTGCCCAATCAATCGCTCAAAACTTACAAATTGGTCTTATGACAGATCATAATACAGATGAATATGGAACGGCCTTTACAATCAGTGTAGATCATAAAGATACAACGACAGGCATTAGTGCTTTTGAACGTTCTCATACAATTACTAGTTTAGCAAAATCAGATGCTCAAGCAGCTGATTTTAAGCGCCCAGGCCATATCTTTCCTTTGATCGCAAAAGATGGCGGCGTCTTAGAGCGGACCGGGCATACTGAAGCCGCAGTGGATCTAGCCAAGCTTGCAGGTTCACCTCCAGCAGGAGTTATATGTGAAATCATGAATGCTGATGGCACAATGGCGCGTGTTAACGATTTGTTACAAGTGTCAGAACGTCTCGGTCTAGGTATTTTGACGATTAAAGATTTAGTAACGTACCAACAAGAACAGCAAAACAGGACAACTTATTAATCGACTAGAGGAGATGGACTTAAATGACGATACATTTTGAAGGTTATTTAAATGGCGAAGGATTACGAATCGGAATAGTGGTTGGACGTTTTAACGAGTTTATTACGAGTAAATTATTGGGCGGTGCAGAAGATGCGTTAAAACGCCACGGTGTTAGTGAAGAGGATGTGTCGATTGCTTGGGTACCTGGAGCTTTTGAAATTCCACTTGTGGCGAAGAAAATGGCATTAAGTGGAAAATACGATGCAATTATCACACTAGGGACAGTTATTAGAGGCGCTACTCCTCACTTTGACTATGTTTGCAGCGAAGTCGCTAAAGGTGTTTCAAGAGCAAGTGACCATGCAGATATTCCAGTTATTTTTGGTGTTTTAACAACAGATTCTATTGAACAGGCGATTGAACGCGCTGGAACAAAAGCTGGAAACAAGGGCTGGGAATCAGCAGCTGGGGCCATTGAAATGGCGAATCTTATGAAAAAATTATAATCTCTTGCTCCTGAGCTTTTGCTCAGGAGTTTTTTTGAGGTTAAAAGACGAGATTTGGGGAATGTGATAGGTAAAGGAAGTGTATGATGGTTATAAACAAGCGAAACATTCTAGGTTTTGAATTCGAACCAATGAAAATCACAAGAGGATGATGAGTATGGAAAAAACAGTTTACTTAATTAGACATTGCCAAGCAACCGGACAGGCACCGGACGCGGACTTGACTGCAATGGGGCAAAAACAAGCAGAAGAATTAGCAAGATTTCTTCAACAACGACAGATTATCCATTTTGTTTCGAGTCCGTTTACACGGGCTATCCAATCGATCGAACCGGCAGCAGACCAACAAGATTTACCGATTCGAATTGATGAGCGTTTGGCTGAACGAGTGCTGAGCTCTGAAGATTTGCCAGACTGGATGAAAAAATTAGAAGAGTCCTTTAATGACGACAGCGTAAAATTCACTGGAGGCGAATCAGGGAAAGAGGCAGCAGACCGTGCCATGGAAGCATTGAGTGAGATGGATGACATGACTGCAGCGGTAACTCATGGCAATTTGTTGGGGTTACTATTAAAACGAATTGACGACGATTATGGGTTTTTGGAGTGGCAAAAGCTGACTAATCCTGATATTTATAAAGTGATAATAAAAGATGGTCACCTTTTTGCACATCGCGTGTGGAAATAAGTACATAGAAAAACCGGCAGTGCTTTCGCTGCCGGCTGGTTAGGTTTAAAGTGTATTGCCTTCATTCGGAATTGGATTGTTCTTAAGCATACCGGCCAAATGATAAGTGTTGTAGGCAAGTCGTTGAATCGCTGCTTTAGTAAACTCATTTTCTCTGCCAGCATCCATATAAGAAGCTCCAGGACCTGCTTCACCAACCCAATAAGCATCAACGTTTGGTGGAATGACAAACCCGATATGAGAAAGGGCGTAAAGAACGGATGCAGCAGCATGCTTAGCGCCGTCTTCGTTACCCGTAATTGCAACACCGCCAACTTTATTGTAGAAAACGGATTGTCCTTTATCATTGGTGACACTGCTACTGCCATAAAGACGTTCAATGGTTTGCGTAGCCAATGAACTTTTTTCTCCGAGCCATAAGGGGGTACCGATAATGACAATGTCTGCTGCCATGACTTTTTCAAATACTTTAGGCCATTCATCGCCTTCACCCATATCTTCTTGAACACCGTAAGCAACGTCATAATCGGCCAAGCGGACAATTTCTGATTCTACTCCTAGTTGATTGTAATGAACTTGAACATCATTGATGAAACCTTCTGTGTGAGAAGGGTCCTTTGAACTTTTTAGTGAAGTATTGATGAAAAGTGCTTTTAATGTTTGCATCGTATCGCTCCCTTTAGGTAGTCAGGTTCTAAAAATGACGTTAACAATCGTTTTTCCGATAAAGTGTTGAGCAAATCAGTCCACGCTTATGTAGTAAGCGTCAAAATAATTTGCACGATATCTTCTTGAACAACTGTAGAAAATAAGAGCCTGCTTATCATTAAGTCTGTCTTGCCTTTCATGTACATTTAACTATTCCCTTTTTAACTAACTATATGCAACATTCAACTTTAAATGATCGTCTTTAGAAATGAGGTGTTTTAAATGAAGAAAACAGCTGTCATGCCATATATACTCATTTTTTTCTTATTGTTTATTAAAATAAGTGCTTTTCGCGTGCTCATTTTTGACGCGAAATCCTTTTGGCATATTGCTTTGGTTGAATTTCCACTATGGGCTTTCTTGCTGTCAGTTGTATTACTGGTAGCTCATAAAAAACTGTGGCAAGCAGTATGGATTTTTAACTTATTGGTCTCCGTCATCTTCTTCACTGTCACACTTTATCTGCGCTATTATTCTACGATTCCTTCTTACTATGATTTACAACAAGCGACTCAGTCTAGCTCTGTCAGCAATACCATTGCGATGCTATCAACTCCATGGGATTTCTTGTTTTTCCTTGATGCTGTTTTGCTCGTATTTCTTGCTCGTCGTTGGAGAAAACCGGTAAAATTGCCGGCGATAAAACATATAGCTGTTAGCATGGCGGTCATATCAGCAATATCAATTGGTTACGCTATCGAGCAGCCAGTTATTGACGTTTCCTATTTCGCAAAAGAAAACGGCTTTCTCCAATCTCAAGTAGTTCAACTGTATAATCGCTCGACCGATACGGCTCATGCCTCTTCGACTAAGTTATCGGAAAAAAAGCTAGAGGAACTTAAAGGCAATAAATATGTGAAAGTGAGTGAACAAGAAAGTTTTGGAAGGGCTAAAGGACGAAACTTATTCGTTATTCAAGTAGAGTCTTTACAGAATTTCGTCATTGGCAAGACGTTGAATGGCCAAGAAATCACACCAAATCTTAATAACCTATTAAGTGAAAGTGCTTATTTTTCAAACGTTTTCCAACAAATAGGAGCTGGTACGACTTCTGACGCGGAATGGATTGTTAACACCGGTTTGTATCCGCAAGGAATGATTCCTACAGCCAATAGTCTTTCAGGAAAGGAAGCACCTTCACTTGCACGAACATTGAAAAAAGAGGGCTACGGTTCTGCTACCTATCACGCAGATGATGTGACTTTTTGGAATCGTGACGTTCTTTATCCGGTTCTTGGTTATGAAGAGGTGTTCTCGATTGATGACATCCCGAACGTCAAAAATGTCGGTTTTGGTCCTGCGGATGAAGTGCTGTTTCGTTTTGCTGCAGATGAACTTCCGCGCCAGCTTGAAACCTATGAACGCATTTACGCGAATATTGTAACCGTTACGAGTCATACACCATTTGAATTGCCATCATCTATGCAGCATCTAACTTTGCCAATTGAATACGAAGGCATGTATGTTGGAAATTACCTGCAATCAATTCGTTACGCAGACGAACAGATTGGTTTTTTCATTCAGGAACTAAAAAATCGTGGAATTTATGACGAATCCCTAATTGTTATTCTAGGTGATCATTCAGGTATGCATGGTACATTAGTGACTGAAGAAGACCAGCAGTTATTGAGTGACTTTCTCGGACATGACTACTCATTAAAAGATCAATTTACTATTCCGCTTATTTTTACTGGGGGAAACTTGTTTGAAGAAAAAGAAATGACGCGTTTGGGCGGTCAGACAGACATTATGCCAACTGTGTTAGCGTTACTCGGAATTGAACACAATGCCCCGGTGATGGGACACAATCTGTTTGAGTACAAAAAAAATTTACTGGGTATGCGTTATTACATGCCAGGAGGTTCTTATATTCAGTCTGAACAATTGTACAAAGCGCCTGGCGCGAAACTGCCAGGTGTACTACACGATTTGAAAACGATGGATGAACGTAAAAAAAATAGTGATGCAAAAAAACATCATAAAGATACAGAAACTTTGATGAACTATGCGGATACGTTGCTGACAGACTATATGAAGGACTAAGTTCGCTCGTCTAAAAGAAAAAGATTATAATAATCAGTAGATGAGAGATGAGGGGCTGTCTATGGTGAAAGAATTCGAAAAAGAAGTGATGCGCGCTATGGATAAGATGTTTGAAAGTGAAATGAAGAAAGTCAATGACTCACTCAGTCAAGATCTGTTAATTTCCTTGATCGGTGAAGTGAATGCAGGAAAATCTTCTACCATCAATAAGATTATTGGAGCAGAAGTTGCGAGCACCAATCCGATGCCTGGAGAAACAGTTAGCGTAGATCCCTATAACATTCACGGGTTGGAAAACATTAAATTTATGGATACTCCCGGATTGAATGATCCTAATGACGAGAATCCCAAAAAAACCTTAGAGTTTGTACAGAAATCTGATATTGTGCTGTTTTTCTTAAACGCTGCCGGAACAGTATTTTCTGAAAGCGAAAAAGAGAAGTTTAATGAAATCAAAAAACACAATAAAGACATTTTGATTGTCCTAAATAAAATTGATGCGGCGGAAAACATACCATCCATCGTTCAATTCGTCCAAGGACATACAGGTCATAAATACAAAGTCATTCCAATTTCCTCGAAAACAGAAGAGAATTTGGAGACTTTAAAAAAGGAAATTCTTTTTTTGCTCGAAAAGAAGGGGAAGGATTTGCTCTTCGCTAAAAGCTTGAAAGAAAAATCCTCTGCGGCTACGCGTTGGATTATCGGTGCTGGCGTTTCAGCAGGCGTCATCGGAGCATCACCTATCCCTGGATCAGATGTAGTACCGCTAACATCTTTACAAGTCGGGTTGATTATCAAGTTATCGAAACTTTACGACAAACCGTTAACTAAAAAAGCAGCGAAAGACATGATTGTGATTACCGCGACACAAACAATCGGTCACACGATTTACCGGCAGGCATTAAAGTTCATTCCGGGAGCAGGATCTATTATTGGTGGCACAGTTGCTTCGTCCATGACGCTAGCACTTGGCTATGGTGTGAAGTATGCTTATGAAAATAACATGGCTATTGACTACGATATGATCGGAGACTTATTCGTAAAGCTGAAAAAACGTGAGAAAAAAGCCTGATGACTAAAAATCGCCCCTCTCCTGCAGAGGGGCGATTTTCAATTTGCTTGCGTCTTTCGAATTTGTCATTTACCTTTAGAAGAAAGGTTGGCGGAGGTGCGGGATGAAGATATTGGTTGTAGAAGATAATCCAAGTGTTAGTTCGATGCTGGAGCTGTTCTTTTCGAAAGAAGGCATTCAAGGTGAATTTGCAGCTGATGGACTAGAAGGCTACCAGAAATATAAAGAGGGCACACACGATTTGTTAATCTTGGATTGGATGCTTCCAGGAATGGACGGTATCGCATTGTGTCGCAAAATCCGTGAAGAAGGAAGTGCAGTTCCGATTATTATGCTGACTGCAAAAGATAGTGAATCTGATCAAGTGATTGGTTTTGAAATGGGAGCTGATGACTATGTCACAAAACCGTTTAGTCCGTTAACGTTGATGGCGCGTATTAAAGCAGTTACTCGCAGAACTCAAAAGATGGAAGCCACTTCAGATCTCATCGAAACTCTCCATTTTACTGTCAATAAGGAAACTCGGAGTGTCTTAAAGGATGCACAAGAAGTTGATGGTTTAACGCCTAAGGAATTTGATTTGTTGGTGTTTTTCTTGCAACACCCAAAACAAGTGTTTAGTCGTGAACAGTTATTGGAACAAGTATGGGGCTACCAGTTTTACGGTGATGAACGAACAGTGGATGTTCACATTAAACGACTTCGGAAAAAGATAAATGGCGGAGACAAGCTATTCCATACCGTATGGGGAGTGGGCTATAAATTTGAAGAATACGCGAATTAAATATTTCTATCAGCTGATTGCTAGTCATATGAGTATTTTGCTGATTGCTTTTTTGATTTTGAGTGTTTTGTTCGTTCGTTATGTAGATGACTTTGCGTATAACGAAAAAGCACAGGAATTGGAGAATTATGGTGAACAAATTATTGATGAACTCGGTCACAAGCGTCCGGGCACTAACTTGCAGTCATATGTCTCAATCTTAAAAGCACAAAATATCAGTTTTATCGTTTTTGATCAGCAAAGTCGTATTTTGTATCCGGTGTCGGGCTCTTTTCCACCTGTTGAGCTGACACCAGAAGAATGGAACGTTATTGAACAAGGCGAAACTCTTATCGTTAATCGTGATGTTGAGCGGTTCGGTTTTACGGTAACATTTGTAGCGATGCCTTATTTTGAAAATGACCAGTTGGCTGGTGGCGTCTTGCTTGCTTCTCCTGTTAGTGGGGTAAGTGAAATGATCGCTGAGTTAAATAAAACCTTGACCACTACTATTTTAATTGCGTTTGCGATAGCTTTGTTGTTTAGTTTATGGCTTTCTAAAATGCATGTTAGCCGAATTCAGCGAATGCAAAAAGCGACTTCTATGATTAGTGAAGGTCATTATGATGTCAATTTGCCTGAATCGAATTTTGATGAGTTCGGTGATTTAGCACATGACTTTAACAAAATGGCTGCGAAGCTCCAGCAATCGAATGAAGAAATCGACCGGCTGGAAAATCGTCGCCGTCAATTTATGGCAGATGTGTCACATGAAATGAGAACACCACTGACCACCATTGCGGGCATCATGGAAGGTCTTCGTAACAACATGATTGAAGAAAGCCAACGGGAAAAAGGCATTCGTCTAGCGAGTGAAGAAACAAAGCGCTTAATGCGCCTCGTTAATGAAAATTTGGATTACGAGAAAATTAGATCTAATCAAGTCGTGCTAACTAAAGAAGAAATTGATGCAGATGAGCTATTAGAAATTATTCAAGAACAGCTTTATCAGCAGGCAAAAGATAAAGGCAATACAATTGTCATTCACACGAATCCAGGGGATATTATCTATGGAGATATGGATCGTCTCATTCAAATCCTGATGAACATCGTCAAAAATGCGATTCAGTTTACTGAAGGAGGTACCATTTTCTTAACCACTTATTCTGAAACCGACCACATGTCGATTGTTGTTGAAGATAACGGGGCGGGAATTGATGTCGAGGAAATTGATTTGATTTGGCGTCGTTTCTATAAAGCAGATTTATCGCGCGGAAGTGGCCAATTTGGATTGGGCTTATCGATTGTTAAGCAATTGGTGACGCTGCATGATGGAGAAATTGATGTGGAAAGTAAAAAAGAGCAAGGCACGAAATTCATTATCCGCTTGCCACATAAAAAATGACTTGGGACAAACAGTCTCAAGTCATTTTTTTGAGGAAAATAGTTGATTGTTAAAACTCTAGTCATAGTTTATTCATAATTGCTTGATAAGCTAGAGATAACAACTTAGGAAAAGAGGAAATAAGTATGAAAAAACTTTTATACATTGGAATTGGTGTACTAGCGGCAAGCGCAATTTTTGTGATGGTTGCATTTTCAGGGGACGACTCAGTAGCTTCAGTAGGAGATAAAGAAATCACCAAAGAAGCCTTGTATGACAAAATGGTCGCTTCTGCTGGTGCAGCGACACTCGACGCAATGATTTCAAACGAAGTGGTCAATCAAGAAGCAGAAAAAGCAGACATTAAAGTGACTCAAGAAGAGCTCGACGCAGAAATGGCAGTCTATGAAGAAAGTTATGGTGGGGCGGAAGCACTTGAACAAGCACTGGCGTCAAGCGGAATGTCGATAGCAGATCTGGAAGACGAAATGAAAATTTACTTGAAAGTTGAAAAAATCATCGGACCAGATATTAACATAACAGATGAGCAAGTCAGTACGTATTTTGAAGAAAATAAAGAGTCTTTTGAACAGCCTTCAAAAGTTGCAGCAAACCACATATTGGTAGGCACTCAAGAAGAAGCAGACGAAGTCAAAGCGAAGCTTGATGATGGGGATGACTTTGCCGAACTAGCAGCAGCATATTCTACAGATACAAGCAATGCTGACAATGGCGGTGCACTAGGTGAATTTGGTGCAGGAGAAATGGCAGCAGAGTTTGAAGCAGCAGCATTTAGTATGAAAGTTGATGAAATCAGTGAGCCTGTAGAAACGGAATATGGCTTCCACATCATCCAAGTGACTGGAAAAACAGATGCAGCAGATGCAAATTTAGAAGACAGCAAAGAACAGATAAAAGAAACTTTATTTGATGAAGCATTAAATACAAAATATGCTGAATGGCTAGCTGAAAAAATCGAATCATACGATATCGTCAATACTTTAACAAAATAGAGGAGGAGAACACATGGGGTATTATAATTCAACTGAACCTAAAGGAAACAAAAAAGGCTACTTTGCTTCAAGCTTTACAGGGTTACTTGCAGGGGCGTTATTGGTAGGAGTCATTTTGCCGAGTGTGACTGATGGAGAAGTGGCAGGGACTGAACCGACGTCCACCAGTCAGGAGGTCAGTGGCTTGCAAACAACATCTTCAGTTGTCACTTCAGATGTAACGAAGGTTGTTGAGAATACAACAGATGCAGTGGTCGGGGTTTCCAATTTACAAGTAGCACAACAAGATCCTTTCGCTGCACAAACTAGTGAAAAAGAGCAATCGCAAGAAGCGGGTGTCGGATCTGGCGTCATTTATAAAAAAGATGGCGACACTGCATATGTTGTGACGAATAACCATGTAGTAGAAGGCGCGGAAAAAGTGAAGGTCACGTTATCAGATGGGACAGAACTTGATGCAGAAGTACTGGGAACAGATGTCTGGACTGATTTGGCGGTGTTGAAAGTTCCAGCTGCGAGTATCAAAACGGTAGCAGAATTTGGAGATTCATCGGTATTACAAGCAGGTGAGCCAGTTATCGCTATTGGTAATCCATTAGGCCTGCAGTTTTCAGGATCAGTAACGACGGGTGTCATTTCAGGAACAGAGCGCTTAGTGCCAATTGATATAAACCAAGACGGCACAGAAGACTGGCAGTCAGAAGTTCTTCAGACCGATGCTGCTATTAGTCCCGGAAATAGCGGGGGCGCGTTGATTAATGCACAAGGGCAAGTAATTGGCATCAACTCCATGAAAATCGCTCAAAGTGCTGTAGAAGGAATTGGCCTGGCGATACCGATCAATACAGCCATTCCAATTATCTCAGATCTGGAAACGCAAGGAACGGTAAGCCGACCATCAATGGGAGTAGCGATTTTGGACTTAGCAGAAGTCCCTGCACAATATCGCGGCAGTCAATTGAACTTGCCAGCTGAAGTTGAAGGGGGCATCGTCGTTCAATCGGTAGTTGAAGGTTCAGGAGCGGCAACAGCAGGGCTAGAAGCATATGATGTCATTGTTGAACTAGACGGCAAACCAGTGAATTCTGTATTGGAACTTCGTCAATACTTGTACAACGAAACGAAAGTCGGAGAGACGCTGAAAGTGAAAGCTTATCGAAACGGAGAGTTTCAAAATTTTGAGCTGACATTAATGGAAAATAGCTAAAACACGAAGAAAAAGGGGAGCTCTCAAAAGTCATGAACAATGACTTTTGAGGGCACCCCCTTTTTATTATGGATAAGTTGAATTGCCTGATAGAAAAATTAGTTAGAAACGCCAAACCAATCTGTTCCAATTCCGAAGCCGATCAGGATGAGAACTAGTATAACAAAGATGATAATACCGAGTTGCAATGGCTTGTAACCGGTAACTTTCGGTTCCTGTAATCCTTGTTTATCTTCAGGTGGACGGCGTTTTGCTTCTTCTTCGGTCTCTTTCATGTATTTCTTTTTGTCGTCGTTGCTCATTTGAATGCCTCCTCGAAGGTGCTAGTAGTTTTCTTTACCCTGTTAAGAAGAAGTTCAATCCATGAACTTTTCTTCTGACCGCAGCTCACGTTGAGTGAGTTTCTGAGCCAGTTCACGACCGAAAAGCTGTGAAGATTGCGGATCGCGACCTGTTAGAATTTGTTTGCTCCCCCAGACCACATAGGCGTCGTGATTGCTCTCTTCGTGGTAATTGCCAATCTTCTTTAATTCATCTTCAAGGCTAAAAGGTAATAGTTCGACAACCTCTTTTGGCTCTTTGTTATTTGGGTAGCCGGTTACTTTCAACCCTTCTAAAAGATGGTGACCGTCCCTAGTTTTTGTATAAACCAGTGGTGCCGGTCCGTGACAAACAGCGGATACAATACCGCCCAATTCATAAACGACATTAATCACAGCGTGTAAGTCTTCGTTGTGTGCTAAGTCAAACATTGCCCCATGTCCGCCAACGATCATAATGGCGTCGTAGTCGCTAGCTTTAACATCAACTATCGGTGTCGTCTTATCTGCCATACCTGATTCGTATTGCTTTTTGTAGATACCATCTGGATCGTAATCTTTACTTATACTGATTGGATCTACAGTAGGTTTACCGCCATCAATAGAAGCAAGTCCGACAGTATGTCCTTCTTTTTCAAGCTCTAGTGCAGGAGCAAAAAGTTCTTCTGCCCACCATCCTGTTACGTAATTATGTTCTTCGTTTATATAGCCATTTGACAGTACTGCCAATACTTTCGCCATTCTTTTTTCCTCCTGTTTGGAAAAGTCTTTGTTCTTTCATTTACCCTGTAAAGAAATCCTGAAACGTAGTGGATACAGAGTGTTTGGATTTGGGTTCGGAGATATGCTAGGATTATTACATGAAACGAGAGAAGAGGTAGATCACTTGAGAGAGTTAAACCAAAAAACCCAAGTGACTTTGCTTGAAGCTATGCTCGATGGCAGCAAAGTTGGGACAATTGTGACTGATCCGTCACAGCAGGACAATCCAATCATTTATACAAATAGAACCTTTATCGAAATGACCGGATATACGCAACAAGAAGTAATTGGGGAAAACTGTCGTTTCTTGCAGGGACCTGAAACAACAAAAGAAGATACTGAAAAAATGAAAAAAGCTATCGCCAATAATGAAAAAGTGATTGTGACTTTATTAAATTATCGCAAAGACGGTTCTCCATTCTGGAACCGACTAGTAATTGAGCCTGTCTGGATAGACGAGAAGCTTTATTTTATCGGCACGCAAACGGACATTACGTTAGAGCGTGCTCAACAACAGGCGATTATGGCGAACGAAGACGAGATTGAAAAATTAATGCTCCCTATTTTATCCGTACAGGAAAATGTTGCGACCGTTGCACTTGTCGGAACTATGGACATTCAGCGCTTTGAAATGTTGAAAGTGAAAATTTGCGAATATGTTCAACAGCATCGTATTGAACATGCAATTATCGACATCACCGGTCTGACTTGGAACGAAAAATCACCGCTTTATTGGTTTTCACAAATTTACGAAGCACTTCGAATTATGGGAAGTAAACTTTATGTAACGGGTATTTCTGCGGTTGCTGCTCAGCAGTTTGTTAGTAATTTAGATCGTGACAGTCGCTTAGTTACATTTTCAACAATTGAAAAAGCATTGAATTTTATTGCACAAGAAGAAAGTGGGAAAAGTCGCTTGAGACAAAATAAATAATGACGACAGTTGCTAAAAACAGCCCCGGCATACGCCGGGGCTGTTGTATTTTACGAACTAATATAATCTCCACCATTAATATGAATTGCTTGTCCTGTTACGTAGGTAGAGTCTTTAGAAGCTAGATATACGTAAGCTGGCGCCAATTCAGAAGGTTGCCCACGTCGCTCCATTAATGTGTCGTTCCCTTGGTTTTTGACTTTTTCTGCATCAAAAGTTGAGGGGATAAGAGGTGTCCAAATAGGACCAGGTGCAACTGAATTTACGCGGATGCCTTGTTCTGCAATGTTAGCAGACAACGAGCGAGTAAAGCTTGTGATTGCTCCTTTGGTTGACGAATAATCAATTAGTCCAGGAGCACCGCGGTAAGCAGTTACGGATGAAGTATTGATGATACTGTCTCCTTTTTGAAGATGTGGGAGAGCAGCTTGAGTTAGATAGAACATACTAAAAATATTAGTAGAGAAAGTTTCCATTAATTGATCAGGGCTAATCGCTAGAAAATCATCTTGTGGAAACTGTTTACCAGCATTGTTCACTAACACATTCAATTGACCGAATTCAGAAATAACGTCTACTATAAGCTGATTGCAATTTTCAACGTCACTGACATCGGTGGCAAATTTAATTGCCTTTGCTCCGTAAGACTCAATCGCTGCTATTGTTTTTTCTGCATCTTCGTGTTCGTCGAGATAGGCGATAGCGATGCTGGCACCTTCTTTAGCATAGGCCACTGCTACTGCACGACCAATCCCACTGTCTCCGCCTGTAATAAGTGCGACTTTTCCTTCAAGTTTTCCAGAACCTCTATAGTCTTTGTCATCATAAATCGGTTCAGGGTTCATTTGCTTCTCGGACCCCGGCTGTGTAGATTGTTCTTGAGGTTCAACTTGTTCATCTATTTTTTCGAATTCATCTCTCGCCATTGTAAATCCTCCTCTAGTTTAAGTAGTACTAGTTGCATTATTCCCGTTGGTAATCCACTTAAACACTGGAGAGCAGAACTAGATTAATCGAGTTCAAAAAAGGCAGTGCCCGTTTAGAGAGGGCACTGCCGATGTTTAAGCGATCGTTATTCTGCGGCAATGACGCCACAGGCAATGCGGTCTCCAGAGTCACCAGAAGGATCGGTTTTTTGATCATCTTCTCCTGCGTGAATAACAAGCGCAGTTCCGCCTTCTTTGAGTAGTGAATCCTCTTCGCCAATTTCAAGCGTCACATTTTCGGCAACAAATTCTTGTGAGACGCTGCCGTCTTCGCCTACTTCAAGGTTCGGCAAGTCACCGGCATGCGGACCGTCAGCGTTGTCCATACCATGCATCGTACTTTCTGGATTAAAGTGATCACCAGCTGATTTGAAGTCAGGAACTTCACACATACCTTCTTGGTGGAAGTGAATACCATGCATGCCTTGTTCTAAATTTTCTGCTTGAAGTGCGACCGCGACACCGCTGTCTTCTTCAGTCAATTCAGCAGTGCCTATTGCATCACCGTCACTGTTCATTAATTCGACGGTTACCATCAGGATTTCGCCATCGTTATTAGTAGCTGCTCCTTCAGTTGAATCTTCACTGCTGTTGCTGTCATCGTTCGTTTCTTCTGTTGCGCCATCAGATTCCGTAGGCGGATCTTCTGTCGTGTCATTGCCACAAGCTGCTAAAAGGACTAAAAAGCTTACGATTAAACCGAACAACAACCAACGCTTCATCTGAATTCCTCCTTTAAGATCGTATTACCTTTCCTTACACGTAAAAGGTCGAGAGTAAACGCAATTTTTCAAAACAGCTTCTTTTGTAGGAGAAGAAATTCCAATAAAGGGAAGCTCATTTTCTGTAAGAGGAATAGATAAAAAAATGCTCCACTTCTGACTAATCACGAAAGTCAGAAGTGGAACACTTAAAGCAGTAGTGAAAGAAATCGCACTTACCGATAAAAATTCAGGTGAAATCAGTCGGTTTTCTAGTTTTTCTTTTGCGAAAAACTAGTGCAAAACCAAAAAGGGTGGATACTAAACTTACAGCTGCAGCTGACTTAAAAAAGGGCGGTCGATAAGCAAGCGAAATGTCGTTATCGCCTGCCTCTAGTGGAATTGCCATAAAGGCAAAGTCGGCTTTTGCTACCTGTACTTTTTTGCCATTTACGTGTGCTTGCCAGCCGCGTTCATACGGAATGGATAGCTTTAAGAAGTCATCGTTGTCTTTATTGGCATAATCCAAGCGAACCTGACTGCCATCAATTGATAAATTGCTAGACAAGTCTGGTTGCGCAGCTTGTTTGCGCAAAGATTCATAGGAAGCAGAATAAACTTGGATATCGGTTATGTCATAGCTTCCTTTTGGAAGACGAATTTCAATGGATTCATCAGCAGGTATGCGAATTGTTAAGTCGTCTACAAATGTTTTGTAAATAGACTGATTGGACTTTCTTGTTGTTTGGTAATCATTCACTTCAAGTAGGAAGCCTTGATCGGCTGCCTTTGTTTCTAAATGGAAAGAAACAAATAAGTCATCAGTGGATAGCGGTAGGTTTTCTACGGTTAAGTTCAAGCCGCCTGTTCTCTCTACGACTGTTAGGACATTGTCATGATAAGTAGCCCCAATTGTAGCTTGGTCAAAGGCAAGGATGTTTTCATTCGACTCTGGCAAAGAATCCGTATCTTGACTGCGATCTAGTACAACCCCAGTCAGCATCGCTTGTTCACGCATTAGCGGAGATAGCTTAGCCAATTGCTGTTCTTCGTAAACCGTGGAAGTCGACCGTGCAAACGGCAAAACGTAGTCGTTTTCATAGACGATATACTTTTCGGAAGAATGGATCTCATTAAAGCCATAAGGAATATTGGTGTCTCCACGCGAGCGAATCACGTATTTGCCCTGTAGCATGCTGTACAAGTTGGCACGGTTGCCGAGTGTGGCGTAACGACTAACACTTTCACGTCCCATATCAATTTCAAGATCATACAAATAAAAATACAATAAGTTTTTGTTTAAAATACTAGAATACGCACTTAGTCCTTGGAAGTCTTGAACGATTGGCGTGTTATTGCGGACCCCTTCCATCCAATCAATTCGATAAAGTTCGTCGCTTTCTTTTGTGTGAATAAACTCAATGAGTGTATTGATTTCAGGGTCATCATAGTCGACTCCCGTTATCAATTCTTCGCTAACTTGTGAGATATCACCTTCATCCAGAATTTTTTCGGTTTGGTAAAGGTTAGCAAACAGCAAAGTCCAAACTAAAACGGATGCCATTAACAGCCATTTAACTATATCTTTATTGAAATTTACGTATAGAGCTAGCAGCAACAATGTCATGATGAGCGCGCGAATCGCAAGTGTTGAGAACTCTGAGTCCATTTCAAAATACTCGTCGTTTCGAACGTAATAAACAAAACTTAAAATCGTTAGTATCGCTGGAAGTAGAAAACGCCATCGTGTAAACTTATGCAATTGATCAAATGCGACCGCAACGGCTCCGCCCATAACTAAGGATAAAAAATACTCCCAACGGTATTGCGGAGCAGAAAAGCCGTTAAAGGCACTGCCAATCATCGGACTATTGTGCATAATTATCGCGACGATTCCAAGTAGTGCAAACAACCGGAATGTTTTATGGTTATACAGAAACCAGCAAAACAATACGAGGACGAAAAATGCAGGCAAGACAATAATTGAGCTACTGAACAAAATATTATCAAGTAGTTCATTTTTCCAAAGAATTTCTTGCTTAAAATCGGGTCTATGGTTGTTTAAATAGGCATAGACAGCAGGCACAAAAGAAACTGCACTGATACCTGCACCAATCAGTCCGGCGATCAAAAAGCTCATTATACTTTTCTTTTTGGTTTGTTCATTCGTAGAGAGTGGGATAAACAGACGGAACAGAATATAAAGTGCAGTTAACAAAAAATTGATATAAGCAAAATAGAAATTGTCAATCATTGATACGGCGATAGCTACTAAAAACCAACCAGGCTTTTGTTCGCGGAAGATTTTTTCGACACCAAACAATAGCAGTGGAAGCCATAAATAGGCATCTGCGAAAAATTCCCAATACGTAGCGTGGCGGAAATACATTCCTGATAAACCATAAAGACAAGCACCTATAAAAGCAGCAGATTTTGAAATGTTCATATACATAAATAATCGAGTAGTGATAAATAGCACAGTGGCCAGACGAATAATGCTGATAAAAACAGCAGCATTTGCCCAAAACAAGACGTCAGTTGTCTGGATAATATTCGCAAATTTTAAAAGGGCAACGATCATTACTGAAACTAGAAACACAATAGATGTAGAAAAATAATAAGACAGTTCGCTGAATGTGCCAGCTCCTAATCCAAAATCAAACGAGTAGAAAAACTCTCCCCGTGTATATTGTTCAAATAGAAGATCCTTAAAAGGGAGCATTTGAGAGAGTCCATCGTTAATACCTACCATGAAATGCCCATTTGCCCATTGGCGGAGAAAAACAGTATGACCGATTGCTGACAGCAGCAAGCTGAAAAACAATAGAACAAGAGCAGGGCGCAGTTTTTGCATAGAGTCACCGTCTTTTTTTCTTATTTTGGAGAAGGCGTATCTTTAAGAATTTTACTCGATACGACAAATGTTATGGGAACTGTAAACAATACGGCTGCAAAAGGAGCGATATTGCTATTGAGGTGAAGAAATTCTACGAAAATAAAAATTAATACAGTAGAAACCGACATGTTAACGACTTGAGTTAATGGAAAGTATAAGTATTTCTTAAGTGTAGGCTTTATGCGATACGTGACATAGCAGTTTAAGAAAAAAGAGATGTTCAAACTGATTAAGAATCCGACAAGATGTGCCAGAAGGTAAGGCAAATTGAAAACATTGTGAAGCAACAAGTAAATCGAGTAATAACTCAAGGTATTAAGGACCCCAACAAAGACGAAGCGAGTAAATTCAGTATTCAGCGCTTTAGGATTCATTGTATTCATCCGCATTGCTAACATCTACAAGAAAGTGTGGGCGTTGTTTGGTTTCATTGTAAATACGTCCAATATATTCACCGATAACTCCGAGACTGATCAATTGAATGCCTCCTAGTAACAAGATTGCTGTAATTGTCGTAAAGTACCCGGGAGCTCCAATACCTTCTTGCATAATATTGTATAACGTAAAAAAGATATAAATGAGCGACAGGAACAAAACCAAAAAGCCTGAGTAAAAACAAACGCGTAAAGGCTTCATATTAAATGAAATGATGCCGTCGATGCCGTAATTGACGAGACTAGCAAATGACCATTTGGAGTCGCCGTCAGTGCGCAACACATTTTCGTAGTTGATGGTCTTTTTGCTGAGCCCAATCCAAGAAAACAAACCTTTGGAGAATCGATTACTTTCGCTCAACGTTAAAATGGCATTAATGGCTTTGCGACTCAGAAGCCTGAAGTCTCCTTCCCCGTCTTGCAAATCAACATCGGTAATCGAGTTGATCAGCTTATAGTAAAGTGAAGAGAATAGCGAACGAACTTTAGAATCGCCCGTGCGTGAACGTTTCGCCACAACTTGGTTAAAACCTTCCTCGTAGCCGGTAACCATTTCCCCAATCAAAGTGGGAGGGTGTTGTAAATCACTATCCATAACGATGGCGGCGTCGCCTTTAATGCGCTTCAAGCCGGCGAGCATAGCAGACTCTTTTCCGAAGTTACGTGTCAATGAAATGTATTTTACATTCTCATGCACTTCGGCTAATTTTAAAATCTCTTGGAGTGTGGAATCGCTGCTGCCGTCATTGATGAACATAATCTCATAACGATATGGAAGCGCCTCAAGTTCCTGCGCCAACTTGGCATACATGGAAGCGATATTGGCTTCTTCATTAAAAGCCGGAATGACAATCGAGATAAGCTTCATTATTGGTTGCTCCTTTCAAACTGCTTTTGAACATAATTTTTTAGCTTGTATTGGCTACCTTAATTAAGAACTATGCCTGAAAATGAAACTTCTTAGCGTTAGATACGTATTAGTATACGTCAGGTGTTTTAAGAAAGCATTTGTCTGAAAATTCAGCGTGAACTTACAACCTGTAAAACTTCAGAACGTGAAATTTGAAAAGATGATGCCTGAATTTTCGGGTTTTCTGGTAGGTTCTATTCGTTGAATTTTACATGGCGGACCAATACCATTAAAATAGAATACATACTGATGAATGGAGAGTGTTAAGAATGGCGATCAATCTCGTAAAAGGTCAAAAAATCGATTTAACAAAAGGACGTTCATCGCTTTCAAGCATAATGGTTGGATTAGGATGGGATCCTGTCGCAACTAAAAAAAGCGGAGGCTTTTTAAGCGGCCTATTAGGTGGCGGCGGTGGCGGTGCTGAAGTGGACTGTGACGCATCTGTCTTATTGCTAGACGAAAATGGCAAGCTGACAGCCAAAGAAAACTTAATTTATTTTGGTAACAAGAAAAGCAAAGATGGCAGCGTAGTTCATTCGGGCGATAACTTAACTGGAGAAGGCGAAGGCGACGATGAAGTTATCAATATCGACTTGAAACGTATTTCACCTTCTGTTCATCGCTTAGTATTTGTTGTGAATATCTATAACGCTAAACAGAAGAAACAAGATTTCGGCATGATTGAAAATGCCTTTATTCGCTTAGTCGACAATCAGTCGAAAGAAGAATTGGTTCACTACAACCTTACCGATAATTATGCAGGTAAAATGTCGTTAATTACAGGCGAACTTTACCGTCAAGGTGCAGATTGGAAGTTTTCAGCTATTGGTGAAGGCGCAATCGAACCTGATATCGGATCAATCGCAAACAAATATTCTTAAGGAGTGTTGAGAAAATGGCAATTAACTTATCAAAAGGTCAAAAAGTAGATTTAACAAAAAGCAATCCGGGCTTATCTAAAGTAATCGTAGGCTTAGGTTGGGACACAAACAAATATGATGGCGGACAAGATTTTGACTTGGATTCTTCCGTCTTCCTCTTAAACAGCGAAGGCAAAACGGCTTCAGAAGCTGATTTTATCTTCTATAATAATACAACGGGTGCTGCTGGCGCTGTAGAGCATACGGGTGACAACAAAACGGGCGAAGGCGACGGAGATGACGAGCAAGTAAACTTTAATTTGTCAGCTATTCCAGCTTCAATTGAGAAAGCAACTTTTGCCATCACGATTCACGATGCAGAATCACGCAGTCAAAACTTTGGCCAAGTGAGCAACTCATATGTACGCATCATCAATGGAGACACAAATGAAGAGTTGATCCGTTACGATTTAGGTGAAGACTTTTCAATTGAAACTGCAGTCGTTGTCGGGGAACTTTACCGTCACGGAGGCGAATGGAAATTTAACGCCATTGGCAGCGGTTATCAAGGCGGCTTAGAGTCTCTTGTGAAGGACTTTGGCTTAAACAGCTGAGTTAACGATGGAAAAGCAAGGAGACTATCTCCTTGCTTTTTGTCCATTCATATACGAAATGATAATTTGAACGGGCTGTAGCTAGCAGCATGCCGGGAGGGATCACGCATGAGACATTTTAACGGATTGACCGATTCTGATTTAAAGACTTTTTTTAAACATTCCCCGGCAGAATTTAACCGTGATACGGAACGGGAAACCTTAAGCTTGGCGTTGGGTGCAGCGCTTTATACGCCGGGTTCTAGAGTGGATTTTGCTCAGAAAATTTTAACTGGTGATTATAATAACGGCGTATTTGCTGGTCTTACAACACTAATCGTCTGTTTGGAAGATGCAGTAGCTGATACGGAACTAAAACAGGCAGAAAAAAATACAGTGGGCGAGTTCAAAAAACTGGAACAAGCGAATGCAGAGCAACTCATAGCTGGACCAGCTTTGTTTTTGCGAGTTCGCACACCCGAACAATTAGACCAATTAGTAAAAAATGCAGGAACGGCATTGAGTGTGTTGACAGGAATCGTTTTTCCGAAATGCTCACCTGTAACGTTGCCATCATTTTTTGAAGCGCTCGACCGTGCTAGTGAAGTGGCTGGTAGAATGCTGTATGCATTGCCTTTGCTCGAAACGAAAGAAGTGCTGTACAGTGAATCTCGTGAACAAACTTTGTCAGAACTATACAGTATTATGCAATCACAAGCAGAGCGGATTTTGACGGTTCGCGTGGGAGCTACTGATTTTTCTAGCCTTTACGGCTTACGTCGGCCCGCGGAACGGACAATTTACGATGTTCATGTTATTCGAGACTGTTTGATGGCTATCTTGAACCGTTTTGGGCGTGCAGAAGACGGATTTACGGTTTCTGGACCTGTCTACGAACATTTTTCAAGTGGGGAGCGGCTATGGCTTTCTTCTAAACCGGAAGAAACCTTATGGGAAGAAGTTCAACTGGATATTCTAAATGGCTTTAAAGGAAAAACCTGTATTCATCCGTCGCAAATTTCAATCGTCAATGCAGGTCATATCGTCACACTTGAAGCTTACGAAGACGCTAAACTAATTCTAAACGAAAGCAGCAAAAGAAATGGTGTCTTGCAAAGTGCTAAACGCAATAAAATGAACGAAGTAAAGCCGCATTTGAGTTGGGCGAAAAAAATTGCCGCTCAAGCGGAAGTCTACGGGGTGCTCAATGAAAACTATCAACCAATCGACGTCCTCAATCATATCCGGGCCAGTCAAGTATCAAATCAATACTAAATTATGGGATAACCTAAACATGAATATCTCAGTTACCTATGCTTATCAAGGTTTATCAGCGGAATCGCTGTTTTCTGTCGCTTTGCGTGTGAATAAAAACCGTCAATTTTTGTTTGTCAGCAAACTAATTGCTAAACATCTAGCTGTTCATCCTTCTTTAGCTCTTGGAACAGGTACTTTATTGGCTTCTTTGCTGATGGAAGAAGTTGGGGTTGGAGGATATCCAGAGACGCCTGCTCTTGTCAAAATGATTGAAACGGGCGTAGTAAATCGTGACATAACCCTACAGTCGCTTGAATTTAAAAAAACGATGCCCCAAAAAACAGTGTTTATTGGCATGGCAGAAACAGCAACAGGTCTTGGCCATTCGGTTTTCCAACATTTTGAGGAATCTGCTTATATTCACACAACACGTGAAGAGATTACCGGCATTACCCCATCTTTTGTCTTTGAAGAAGAACATTCCCACGCAACGTCCCATAAAGTATATGCGCCTTCAGGTATGCTTGAACAAGCAGAGACGATCGTGTTAATCGATGACGAGATTTCTACGGGTAACACCTTGTTAAACTTGGTGTGTGCATTAGATGATCAATTTCCCGGAAAGAATTACGTGTCTTTATCCATCCTTGACTGGAGAAGTGATAGTCAAAAGGAAAAAATAGAGAAAATAATGGCTGAGCGGCAGATTGATTTGAAGGTTTTATCATTAATGACGGGCCAATTTGAATTGTTGCACAGCACAGCACCTACTGAACCTGAAATGAGTTTGTTGAGTGGTGTGGGACACAGAACTCCACATACCGAACTGGGCAGTGAAAAATTAACAATCGGCTCAAAAACGGGACAACGATATATTTCGCAAACAGGGCGTTTTGGCCTTACAAGTGAGCAACACGATGAAATAGGTAGCTGGGCAAAAACTGCGGTTGAAAAACTTGTGAGTGTAAGCGATAAGGCATTAGTTATTGGAGTAGGAGAGAATATGTACTTACCTTTGCGTTTTGCCTTAGCACTAGAAGGAAACGCACTCGTCCAAACGACGACACGCAGTCCAATTTTTGCTTCGCCAATGGCCGATTATCCGATTAAGGAAAAAGTTAAGTTTGAGCTACCAGATGCATTCGGAGTTAGCCAATTTATCTATAATTTAAATGAAGTGGAAATCGACCGAATTTACTTGATAGCTGAATCCGTCATTGCACTATCCGATTGGCAGCCGCTTCTCACATACTTGGAGAAAAAAGCGCCAGTAGAATGGATTTCTCTAACAACTACTAAAAGGAGTGAAGAAATCGAATGATAGCTACCGGTTTAGTGAAAACGAGTTATCCGAAAGAAGACATCACCTTCCTATTAAAAGATGTAAGCAACGAATTTACTGAAAGTACGTTGGAAGAGCGTGAAAAAGCGGTTCAGACCGGGGCACACTATGCAGAACGACTGCCAATGGAATATCGTCCTTCTGATGAATATACCAATCTTTATCACGAAACAGTAGGTAAGACGAAAGAGCAATTAGGCTATTTGGTTGGACTCGTAACGCGTCGTATTTTCATGAATGCGGGAACAGATGACATTGTGCTCGTATCTTTAGCACGTGCTGGCAGTCCAATCGGTATTCTGATTCGTCGATACGCCGAGCAGGTAATGAAGATGGAGTGGCCGCATTACAGTGTTTCTATTTTACGCGATAAAGGAATTGATGAGAAAGCAATCGATTCAATTCGCGCTGCACATCCGACAAGCCGTATTCAGTTTGTCGATGGCTGGACCGGCAAAGGGGCTATTCAAAAAGAGTTGACTAAAGCAGTTAATAGTCTCAATAAAGAAAAAAACATGAATTTATATGATGACATGGCAGTGCTAGCCGATCCAGGTGCATGCGCAGTATTGTTCGGTACGCGTGAAGATTTCCTTATTCCAAGTGCTTGTCTAAATGCGACCGTATCAGGACTGGTAAGCCGCACAATCCTTAACAAACAGTATATTGGTGAAAATGATTTCCACGGTGCCAAGTTTTACGGGGAATTGCTTGATGAAGATTTATCGAATGACTTTATTGATCAAATTACTGCTTGCTTTTCGGAAACGCAAGAGCAAGTTAAACAAGAGGCTGTTTCAACTCCTGTAATAGTAGAAAGAACTTGGCAGGGCATGGAGGAAGTGGAAGCAATTGGTCAGCAGATGTATAGTGAAACCGACTTTCATTTGATTAAGCCAGGTGTTGGTGAGACAACGCGCGTACTGCTTCGCAGGAGCCCTTGGAAAGTTTTGGTTAATAGTCTAGATAACCCGGATGTCCATCATATTTTGATGCTGGCGGAAGAGAAAAAGGTGCCGGTAGAAGTTGTTCCCGACTTGTTTTACCGAGCGATTGGCTTGATTCGCTCAGGTAAAGAAATATGACGGTACTGTTCGCTAGTGATTTAGATCAGACGTTAATTTATTCCCGCAATTCGATGGGGATGGAAGTAACGGAAGAAGAGTTAGTTGAAGTAGAGCGCTACGAGGGAAAACCACTGTCGTTTATGACGAAAAAAAGTCAATCAGCGCTTTGGCATATTTCTGCTTCGGCATTCTTTTTGCCCGTGACTACACGGACACAAGCTCAATACGAGCGAGTGACGGGTATTTTTAACGGACAGCAAGCACCGCGGTTTGCGATTGTATCTAATGGCGCCGTCATTTTGGAAAACGGCAAACCAATCAAAGAGTGGTCTGAAGAAATTCGCCAGCAGTGTATCAGTCGGAAAACCATTATTTCAGAATTGCTACCGGAAATTGAACGTCATTTTTCGGAGGACTGGGTACTAAAAGTTAAAGAAGCGGAAGAGTGGTTTGTTTATCTGATTGTCGATCGTGCACGTTTTCCAACAGACAAGCTGGATTTCTACACAACCGTATTTAAAGAGCTTGGATGGGGAATGTCCCTGCAAGGTAGGAAGCTTTATTTTATGCCAGAAAGCATTACGAAAGCAGCTGCCGCGATGTACATTAAGGAACGTATAGGTGCCAGTTACGTTCTGGCAGCTGGAGATTCGCTACTCGATCTGGATTTACTAGAAAGTGCCGATTATGGCATGGTGGCATCTCACGGCGAAGCAGTAAAAAGTAGAGTTTCGATGTCCGGACATATTCATAAGACCGATACACATGGCATTAAAGTTGGAGAGGAAATCTTGGCTCGTGTTGCTGAGATTTCATTGCAGCGTCAGTAAGCAACAAAGCAAGGAGAGATTCCAATGGTTCAATTGAATCCAATCCCCGCTAAAACCTGGGATCCAGAAAAAATCGGGGAGTGGCTGAAAAAACCGATTGTGGATCACAGCGAAACCAAAATTGAAGAAGACCGCATTACGTATCCACAGCTACTCGGACAAGTTACAGGGATGACACTTGATGCCGATGACTATTTCGCGTCTATTTATGACGTCATCGAAGCATCAGATGGACGGATAATTCGACTTTCTGATCGAATGAACAAACATATTGAGCAGGATCGTCTTCGAACACTTCAAGATTTGTTCGAAATGAATAAAAAAGAAAATGGGTTGTCACCCAATCGAATGGTAGCGTTTCTTGATGGCAAAGGACTGCTACCTAGATTAAAAGACGCGGATTTGAACAGACGTCTACGACTTGTATTGATTGATATTTTGAAAGCTTTTCAAACGCAATCCGGAGGAAATACAACACATTCCTCTTTTCGTCGCGTAACGACTGACTTAGTTAAATGGATGTTTAATCACATAGCACCAGAAATTGAAAAGCTAGAGTTGGAAAAAGGTTTGCCTGGCTTTTTATGGTATGGCAGCGTTTCAGAAAGTGAAACTTGGTTTTTGAAGCTTTCAGCAGCGTTTGGCTTCCACGTCGTTGTCTATGATCCTAAAGGAGAGCGTTGGTTTGAAAAAGCAGTTGGAGCTGAAGGGCTTCATAGCCACAGTTTTCAAGTGAACGCCGAAGCACTTCTTCCTTTTCCAGATGAAAAGCCGAAACGTGTGGGAACGGTCGCATATCGTGCAACTCAAGAAGTAGATCGTCTTTTGCATCACGATGATTCCGGACTTTATAAGCCCTTCCAATTTAAATCGTATTTGACTCGCTCGGTTCGACTTAAAACGACGATGGACGAAGCTTTCATGCTTGCTAAAGAACGTGCAATGGTGCGGCCGTCTTTTTCTGTAGCAAGTGGAAGTGTCAACATTCCTGTCGTTTTTTCTAAGCTGATGGGTATTGAAAAGGACCGCAAACGCTTTTGGGACAATGTTCATAAATTGACTGAGCGGGAAGACACAAAACTAGTTCGAAGCTTTCCTTTTGTGGAAGAACGAAAAGGCAATCAGCAATTCCATTACCGTGCTGCTCTCGGAAAAAACGGACTGTTGGATCCGGAAAAAATGAAAGCTGCGCATTGGTGGAAATACAATAAATTGCCAGATGGTGTTCAGACAGCAATTGCAGCAGCAATCGCGAGACATGCGGAAAAGCCAATTCTTGTGCCTCAACATGGCGAATCGTTTGAAGAATTGCAGCTTTATGCTTTTTCGCAATCGATGTCGCTGCCAGATTCAGTAATTCAGTTGATTCAATTATTCGATTATCCGCAGTTCGTACCCACAATGCTCTTTTATAACGAAGAAAAAGACGGTGAGTTGAGCCGTGCCGATGCCAATGCGATTGCGTTGATTCATATATTTGGACTCGATGTCATTATCATCAATCCACAGGGGCATCAAGATGTTGAACGCTGGATCGATTCCGAATCATTCGATACACACTGGCTTGATGAACGAAGCTTTAACGAGCCTTACCGAGAGCCTTCTGTCGTGAAAAAAATATTAAAAAAATGGCTATAGCCAAAAAGGAGTGAAAACCGATGACCAATATGCCAGAACAAATTGAACAACAGGAATTAGTAATGAAAGATGAAAACCAATTAAAGGTTCAACTAAAAAAAGATCCCGAAGTTCTTCAGTTGGCTGCGAAAATCGATCCCAAAAACCAAATCGCTTTACTGGAATTTGGTCGTGAACCAGCGAATGAAATTTCAGCTTTTACTGGAAAAGTATTGAATTCTGTTCAAGCAAATAGCATGGAAGAGTCTAGTGAATTGTTGAAGCAACTCGGAAAAATCATGGATAAATTCGATAAAAAGGATTTTGTCGAAAAGAAAGGTTTCATGAGCAAGATTTTCAATAAAGGAAATAAAGTGATTGAACAATTGTTTAACAAGTATCAGACGATGGGATCTGAAATCGATAAAGTATACGTTGAAATTACAAAGTATGAAGGCGAAATGAAAAAGTCAACGACGACTTTAGAAGAACTATACAATCAAAACTTTAATTACTTTATGGAACTGGAAAAATATATCGCAGCAGGTGACATTAAAGTGGAGGAATTGAGAGCTCAAGAGCCAGCAGTCCGTGCAAAAGCGGAATCTGGTGATCAAATGGCTTTGATGGAATTAAACTCCTTGCAAAATGCGATTGAACTTCTAGAACAGCGTGTTTACGACCTGGAAATGGCGAAACAAGTTTCTTACCAGTCAGCACCTCAGATCCGTATGCTCCAGCGTGGTAATACGAAACTAATTGGGAAAATCAACTCGGCTTTCGTGACAACCATTCCGATTTTTAAAACTGGTTTAATTAATGCGATCGCGGCAAAACGTCAAAACCTAGTTGCTGAATCGATGAGTGAATTAGATCGCCGTACGAACGAAATGCTACTCAACAACGCGAATGATATTTCACGTCAAAGTGTAGACATTGCAAGAATGTCCGGTCAACCGAGCATCAAGATTGAAACCATTGAGCAGACATGGGAGACTATTATGCAAGGGATGAATGACACGCGCGAGATTGAGCAAGAAAATCGCAAAATGCGTGAAGAAGGACGTCTCCGCATCGAAGAATTACAGAAGAAGTATGAAGATACTCAACGTAAAGCTAACTAATCGAGGAGGAAAATTACAATGTCAGCAATCAACCTTTCAAAAGGACAGAAGATCGACTTGACTAAAACAAATCCGGGACTCACGAAAGTGGTCGTTGGTTTAGGCTGGGATACGAACAAATATAGCGGCGGAGGAGACTTCGATTTAGATGCATCCATTTTCCTTGTAGGTGAAAATGGCAAATCACGTGGACCGGAAGATTTTGTTTTTTACAACAATCTTGAAGGCGGCAACGGTTCGGTTGTCCACACGGGAGATAACTTAACTGGAGAAGGCGACGGCGATGATGAGCAAGTAATCGTTGATTTGCCGAACGTTCCTGCAGACATCCATAAAGTAGTGTTTACCGTAACCATCCATGAAGCAGATAGCCGTAGCCAAAACTTTGGTCAGGTTTCCAATGCTTTTATCCGTATTATGAATGAAAGCTCGAACGAAGAATTAATCCGTTATGATCTTGGAGAAGATTTTTCGATTGAAACGGCGTTAGTAGTTGGAGAATTGTATCGCCACGGCAACGAATGGAAATTTAACGCAATTGGCAGTGGCTATCAAGGCGGCCTTGCGGCATTAGTAAATGATTTTGGGTTAAATTAATTGAAAATGGGGCTGTCCCAAAAGTCATGAAAAAATGACTTTTCGGGGCAGCCCCATTTAACATTTATGAGAAAAGGCTGATGTCCATTTCGACGGACGCTTTCCGCGGGCACGGCCTCAGCCGGCTACACCGTCTTCACCACGCGTCGCTCCCACTGGAATCGCTGTCTCCGTTCCCATCAGCCATTCGAAACCTAAATCAGGATACAAAAAACCGTTCATTTCTTTAAAGTGAAAATTTCCATACTATCGTTACAGAAAGGCCGATTTTATGTAAAATCCGAAGCAGACTTCCCCGTATGAAGGATTACTAACGGCTTTTTTTGACAGCCATGGCCAAGATTCTATCTGTCGAGTCCATTACATCAAATAAATCCTCTAAATTGAGCTTTCCACAAAACTCTTAGTGAAAAATTTGTTTGCCTTATAAACAGCAGGTAAGCAGCGAGGTCGATTTACAATATCCTTTTTACTCTGTACATGCTTAACGTAGGTTTTTATGTTCATCATCAATCGATTGATTTATGTGTACACATCCATTGACGTAAAATCATCCTCTAACAGCAACTTAATTAACGTTAAATTATGAATATTCGATACATTTTTTTTTATCTATGCTATCCTCGAAAAGAAAGATATAAAACTGAGAGGGTGACAAGCGATGGCAACGATCGATCGAATCAGAGAAATCAGGCGAACTCTTCACGAAAACCCAGAATTAGGTGGAGAAGAGTGGGCAACTTCAAAACTGATACAAGAAGAGTTGCAAAAAGCCGGTATTTCATTCAAAACAGGTTTTGCAAAAACGGGTGTTTTAGGTGTAATCGAAGGTGGCAGCAAAGGTGGAACAGTCGCATTACGTGCTGACATTGATGCCCTGCCAATCTTGGAAAAGACGGCTATCGACTTTAAATCTAAAGTAGATGGCAAAATGCATGCATGTGGCCATGACGCGCACACTTCAATGTTACTCGGAACTGCCTTTAAGCTACAAGAAATGAAAGGTCAATTGTCTGGTCGTGTGCTGCTCATTTTTCAGCCCAATGAAGAAACATCACCAATCGGTGGAGCAAGACCAATGATGGAAGATGGATTGTTTGATGAATTTCAGCCTGATGTCATCTTTGGACAGCATGTTTGGCCTGATCTGCCAGTCGGACAGATTGGCGTGCGTGATAAGGAAATGATGGGGGCTTCTGATACCTTAACTTTCACAATAACAGGTGCTGGGGGACATGCCAGTATGCCTCATCAAGGAAAAGACGCTATTGTTATAGCAGCAGAGTTCATCTCATCGCTACAGTCGATTGTTAGCCGTAATGTAAATCCATTGGAATCTGCAGTAATTACTATTGGCACAATCAATGGCGGATATCGCTACAACGTAATAGCAGATCAAGTGGTCTTAAAAGGGACGGTTCGTACCTATAGTAAGAAAGCTAAAGCGACAGTAAAACGTCGCCTAGAAAATCTTGTAAAAGGTTTTGAAATTGCGTACGAAGTAGAAATCGATTTTGATTATGTCGATGGCTACGGAGCCACGATAAACACTCCTAAATGGGCAGAGTTAGTGCGCGGAAGTGCAGCTCAACTATACGGAGATGATGCGTTGCCTGTGTTGGATCCATCTATGGCCGGAGAAGATTTCTCTCGTTTTCTAGAAAAAGTACCGGGAGCTTTTTATTGGCTTGGTTGTTCGAAGGAGGACGTGGAGCATCCTAAACCTTTGCATGATCCGGAATTCTTTTTTGACGAATCAGCTTTAGAAATTGGAGTCGAAACGATGACGAAAGTGACAGTTAACGCACTAAATATATTGAAAAAATAATTTTTTTGAGAGCCAATAATAAGTAGATAGGATAAGTTCATTACCGGAAACACTTGATTATTCGTTCGTTATTTGGCTATAATATTCAAAACATTAAATTTATATATGAAGAGGGGGCCTACTATGAAAAAACAGGTACAAAATGGAGACAAGCAAGGAATTTTCATCCGCTTTCTCAATATCATTGAAAAGTTGGGCAATAAACTACCTGATCCGTTCATGATTTTTGTGTATTTAGCAGTCGTTGTCATAATCGCATCTTTTATCTTTAGCTTATTCGATGCTTCTGTTGTCCATCCAGGAACTGGAGAAACCTTGGCTATTCAGAACTTGTTATCGGGACTAGGACTTCAATATATTGTAACTTCCATGTTGGAGAACTTTACAGGATTTGCTCCATTAGGAACTGTATTGGCTATTATGCTTGGAATCGGCTTAGCTGAAAAAGTGGGTTTATTGGAAATTGTAATCCGTAAAACTATTTTAAAAGCACCCGCATCGCTCGTTACATATGCTATTGCATTCGTAGGAATTATGGGAAATATCGCATCTGACGCAGCTCAGATTTTAATACCTCCTCTAGCAGCAATGGTGTTTTATAAGATTGGTCGTCATCCACTTGCGGGATTGGCTGTTGGATTTGCCAGTGCTGGAGCTGGATTTACAGCGAATTTATTGATTGTCGGAACGGATGCGTTGCTGTCGGGTATCTCGACAGAAGCAGCAGCTATTCTTAACGATCAGATTATTGTTACACCAGCGGATAATTGGTACTTCAATATTGTTTCAGTTTTTGTGCTGACGGTAGTTGCGGCTTTAGTGACAGAAAAAATCATTGAACCAAAACTTGGGGAATATGAAGGCGACAAAATAATTGATGTCAGTTCTGAAGAAAATCCGAAAGCCAATAAAGGATTGTGGAACGCGGGATTAGCTGGACTGGCTTATATTATGATGATAATCATCCTAATTGCATGGCCAGATTCAACTTTGCGTAACGAAGAAGGTGGATTGATACCATCCCCGTTCTTGACTGGAATTGTACCGTTTATACTAGGCTTATTTATTGTGCTTGGTGTTGCTTATGGGAAAACCGTTGGTGTCATTAAAAACTCTCGTGATGCAGTAAACTTTATGGGCGAATCTATTAAAGATATGTCAGGATTTATTGTACTTATATTTGCAGCTTCTCAATTTATCGCTTACTTTACATGGACAAATATTGGAACATGGATCGCGGTAAATGGTGCAGAATTATTGACTCAAATCAATTTCACTGGAATATATCTCATTGTCGGATATATCCTCTTTACGTCCATGCTGAATTTCCTGATTTCTTCAGGATCTGCTAAATGGGCTCTAGAAGCACCCGTTTTTGTGCCACTGTTCATGCAATTGGGTTATCATCCGGCATTCACGCAGATGGCTTATCGGATTGGAGATTCTTCCACCAATATTGTGACTCCTCTAAATCCATATTTTATCGTCGTTCTGTCGTTTGTAAGAGAATACGATAAAAAAGCAGGAATGGGAACTTTAATTTCGTTGATGATTCCCTATACATTGTCTTTCCTTATTGTTTGGATTATCATGTTCCTAATTTTCTTCTATGCAGGATGGCAATTTGGCCCAGGAATCACACCTTATTTATAAAAAAGTTTACTTTATGAGGAGGATAATAAGTGGTAGAAATAGTAATCGATGACCAGCTACAAGAACATATGATTGAATGGCGACGTGATTTGCACAAGCATGCAGAATCTGGATTTTTGGAGATGCGCACTGCTTCTCTTGTGGCAAGACATCTTTCCAAACTTGGGTATTCACTAAAAATAGCTGAAGAAGTGATGAAAGCTGACCAGCGAATGGGTATGCCAAGTCCCCAAAAATTGGATGAGCATTATAAATGGGCTGAACAGAATGGCGCCGATCTGGAATGGCTGCCGAACTTCAAGAATGGCATGACGGGAATCGTCGCTGTGCTTGAAACTGGAAAGCCAGGTTCGGTCCTTGCTTACCGTTTTGATATGGATGCGTTGGATATTCAGGAGGAACTGGTTAAAGGTCATCTTCCATTCGACCTAGGTTTCCAATCAGTCAACGCTGATAAAATGCATGCCTGTGCACATGACGGGCATACTTCGATTGGGCTTGGCTTTGCGAAAACCTTAATGAACAATAAAGAAAAGCTGACAGGTACAATCAAATTGATTTTCCAACCAGCAGAAGAAGGGACACGTGGAGCAAAATCAATGGTAGCGGCAGGTGTCGTTGACGATGTTGATGTCTTCATCGCTATGCACCTTGGTACTGGAGTTCCAACAGGTGAATTTGTGGCAGGCAATTCGGGTTTCTTAGCAACTACAAAAATCGATGTTATTTTTAAAGGTAAAACTTCTCACGCAGGTGGTAAACCGGAAGACGGGCGCAATGCGCTAATGGCGGCCTCTTCTGCAGTTCTTGGTTTATATGGTATTCCTCGCCACTCAGCAGGGGCTTCACGAGTCAATGTCGGGGTTCTGAATGCGGGCTCTGGTCGTAATATTATTCCAGGGTCTGCTCAAATGAAAATTGAAACGAGGGGAGAAACTTCTGAAATTAATGACTATATTCGATCGCAGGCGTTTGCAGTGTTATCAGGTGCTGCGGCAATGTACGGCGTAGAAGTAGCAACAGAAGTTGTTGGGGAAGCCAAAAGTAGCATTCCGAGTAAAGAACTTGTCGACATGTTGTACGATGTTGCCCAAAGTTCACCATATTTCACTAAAACAATTGACTGGTCTACCGATTCGGCAGGTTCCGAAGATGCAACGTATTATATGGAACATGTTAAAGCAAATGGAGGATTGGCCACATATTGTGTCGTGGGTAGTGATTTGGCAGCTGGGCATCATAATGAACGGTTTGACTTTGATGAAAAGTCGATGCTGTCAGCCGTCGACATACTATACCGTTCTGCATTGAAATTAAATAAGGTATAAAGAAAAGACGGCAGGATTTCCTAGGCCACTGAAAATGCTTCTATCGAAACTAGGAGAGACAAAAAAAGAAGACAGATTGGCAGATTATCCTGTCTTCTGTCTCCTTTTTTTATTTTGCGCTGAGTAACTCAAGTCTTCATTTCAATTTCACAGTAAAATTGTCATGCCGTTGAGTGTAGCTTCGGATGACGTGCGATATCCATACCAATTCTTCAATTACAATGTTCTTAGCTTCAGTTTTATATCGCTCTTTGGCGGTCTGCCTGAAGAATTCACTTTCTTGGAATGCAAGTTGATTTACATACTCGGTTGATTTAATGGTTATGGAATAGGTCTTACTTTTAGCTCTTTCTTTGTAACAGCCTTCTCTCAGCAGACAGCTTTTGACTGCTTGCTCTTTTTTTATTTCACAGCAGAAGGCTTGACGTCTTTAGGAATAGGACAAGTATAGGGTTCTTTTTTTCGCTTTTCCGTATGTTCGGCTTTGATTGCCTGAAGATCTTCAGGGTGGGTAAATAAATGAATGGCGGTGTTTGCCATAGCTTCAGATGATAACAACATGCCACTATGTGCAAATGAACTAATGCCTTGTGTTACCATCTGCCAAGTATGAAGAGGAGTACCGATAGCTGAAGTAGCAGTCGTTAATTGAGCAGTCGGAACAACCCAGCTAACATCAGATACATCTGTGGAACCAGCCATAACTTCAGCGGAAGGAATATACTCAGAAATAATATCCGACAGGTATTTGCCCTTGAACTCGCTACTGTCTCCGCTATAGCCAAACGACTTCATACCAGCAAGGGAATTTTCTTTTTCGCCTTCAGATAAAGTCTTCCAGATGTCTTTGGCGAATTGCTGTTCTTCTTCGGTGGGCTGGATAGCTCCAGCTTCATGTAATTTTTCGTTTAGAATTAATTCCAATCTTCGATTTGGTTCGTAGTTGGAACAAGCTTTATCGAAGATGATGGTCATTTCAGTTTCCGTCATCAATGCGGCACCTTGAGCGATTTTACAGATGCGTTTATAAATATCATCAACTTGAGCGACTTTAGGCGCGCGAATTAAGTATAGTACTTCCGCTTCTGACTGAACAACGTTTGGTGAAAATCCGCCGCTATTGGTAATGGCGTAATGCATTCTTGCTTCTTGGACGACGTGTTCACGCAAGTAATTGACGCCCACATTCATTAACTCAACTGCGTCTAGAGCGCTGCGTCCTAAATGTGGAGAGTTAGCTGCATGTGAAGCTACACCTTTGAACCGGAAATAGACTTGGTAATTAGCAAGACTCGATAGACTCATGATGGAATTAGCATAAGAAGGATGCCAGGTTAAAGCGATATCCAGATCATCAAATATTCCTTCACGTACCATAAAAGTTTTGCCGGAACCGCCTTCTTCTGCTGGACAGCCATAGAATTTCACTGTTCCTTTAGTGTTATTATCGATAAGAAACGCTTTTACGGCAGATGCTGCTGCCAGAGCGCCAGTTCCAAGCAAGTTATGACCACAGCCATGGCCAATGCCGCCTAATTTTATGGGTTCTTGTTTTGTTAAGTTAGCTTTTTGGCTAAGTCCAGATAAGGCATCGAATTCACCAAGAAACCCGATGACTGGTTTACCGCTACCATAGGATGCGATAAACGCGGTTTCAATACCGCCAACGCCATATTGAACGGAAAACCCTTCTTTTTCTAGTTCATTAGCTAAAAAAGAAGCAGATTCAAATTCTAAATAGCGTGTTTCGGGATGTTCCCAAATGTATTGGCTAATTGATTCAAAATGATTTCTGTTAGTTAATAAATATTGATGAACAGAAAAATCAGTGGACATATCAGCATCTCCTTTGGAATAAATTTATACTCAGTATAGCAAAAAGACATGTAATTCTAAAATGAAAATTGAATTGATATATTTTGTTGAATTATAAAAATATTTTCTTTTTTCTACACTCAGTGCCTTCTAGGTTTATATAGGATGGAAACGTTTCCAAAGAAAACTAATTATTTTTTATATATTGACAATGGATTTTCACCTGTATATGATGGAGTCAATTCAAATATACAGAATAACTATGTTGATGGAGATACGCTTCGTGTAGAGAAATCTTAAGAGAGCTGATGGTTGGTGAGAATCAGTGATTTCGACATTTAGCAGCACTCCTGAATAGATGGATTGAATACCCCAGTAGGTCCATCCGTTTCATGTCCGTTACGCATGTGAACCAATGAGGCTGTCTATTTTGTGACAGTGAATTAGGGTGGTACCGCGAATCAGACTCTTCGCCCCTTACATTTTTTATGTGAGGGGCGAGGAGTCTTTTTGTCGTCTTTCTACAATTACTGGCCCAAATATCGGGTAATCGAGAGGGGAATAGAGTTTATTATGCTAACAGACCAACAAATTTTGCGAATCCCAGGACCAACGCCAATTCCGCCAAGTGTGCAACGCGCTATGGCTCAACCAATGATCGGGCACCGCGGACAAAGTACATCCGAAATGATCAGCGACATCAGACCAAGATTAAAACGTGTTTTTGGAACCAAACAGGAAGTTATGATTTTAACGGGTAGCGGAACCGCGGGACTAGAAGCGGCGGTTGTTAATACAGTAGCTCCCGGCGAAGAAGTTTTAGTTCTTGTAACAGGAGCATTCGGAGAACGGTTTGCAAAAATTTGTAAAGCATATGGCATTCAAACTCATGTTTTCGAAGTGGAATGGGGCTTAGCAGTTGACCCACAAGCAGTAAAAAGCTTCTTATTGGAGCATCCTGAAATCAAAGTGATTTTCTCGACTTTCTGTGAAACATCAACGGGTGTCTTGAATCCAGTCAAGGAGTTAGCTGCTGCAGTTAAAGAAGTGTCTGACGCACTTGTTATCGTCGACGGCGTCTCTTGTGTAGCCGGTACAGAAACTGAAATGGATAAATGGGGAATCGATGTTGTGGTGACGGGTTCACAAAAAGCCTTTATGTTACCTGCAGGTCTATCGTTTATCGCAGCAAGTGATCGTGCTTGGAAGAAAATCGAAGCTAATCCGCAACCACGATTTTATCTAGATCTTCAAAAACATCGCGACAATCTATTAAAAGATACAACACCATTTACTCCAGCACTGTCGATTTTATTCGGCTTGCAGCAAGTATTAGAGTTGTTAGAAGAGGAAGGACTCGAACAAGTATATGCGAGGCACCGTCTGATGAAAAATATGACACGTGCTGCATTCAAGGCACTCGGCATACCGTTGCTGACTTCTGACAAAGATGCATCACCAACCGTCACAGCTGTAAAGCCGGATGACTTTGATGCAGAACAATTCCGCCACGTGATGAAAAAAGAATTTGCTCTTGAAATAGCAGGTGGCCAACAGCATTTAGCGAAAAAGATTTTCCGAATCGGTCACATGGGCTATTGTTCTCCGGCAGACATGTTTCAAACACTAGCTGCAATGGAAATTGGTTTAATGAAAATTGGCAAGAAAATCGAACTTGGTAAAGGAATTGCCGCTGCACAGCGAGTCTTTTTGACAGAAGGAGAGAATAACTAAATGACTTTTCACATACTAATCAGCGATCCACTTAGCGAAGAAGGCATTTATCCTTTGCGTCAGGCAAACGGCGTAAATATTGTGATCGAAACCACCTTAACGCCGGAACAACTAGAAGAGCGTATTGATGGGTTTGACGCGTTACTTGTTCGAAGCCAGACGCAAGTAACGCGTGAATTGATTGAAAAAGCGTCTAACTTGAAGATTATTGGACGTGCAGGTGTTGGCGTAGACAATATTGATTTAGAAGCTGCGACAGAACATGGGATTATCGTCGTTAATGCACCGGACGGCAATACAAACTCAGCTGCAGAGCATACGATGGCCATGATGATGTCGATGGCGCGCAAAATTCCTCAAGCCTTCCATGCCTTGCGCAACCAGCAATGGGACCGTAAATCTTACGTAGGTGTCGAGCTAAAAAATAAAACGCTTGGAGTAGTTGGATTTGGTCGAATCGGTCAGGAAGTAGCAGCGCGCGCTAAAGGACAACGGATGAACATCATTGCCTATGATCCTTTTCTAACGGCTGAAAAAGCGGAAAAGCTTGGAGTGGATTTTGGATCGGTTGAGGATGTACTGAAAGTAGCGGATTTTGTTACAGTTCATACACCACTTTTGAAAGATACAAAGCACTTGATTAACAAAGAAGCATTTGAAATTATGAAAGATGGCGTCCAGATTATTAATTGTGCACGTGGTGGAATTATTGATGAAAATGCACTGTTTGATGCTGTGAAGTCTGGCAAAGTGGCTGGAGCCGCGCTTGATGTATTTGAGCAAGAGCCGATGGTTGATTTTCGTTTATTGGATTTACCTGAAATTATTGCAACCCCCCATTTGGGTGCGAGTACGTTTGAAGCGCAAGAAAGCGTAGCAGTGGATGTCAGTATGGACGTCGTCAGTTACTTTACAACAGGAACTGTCCGGAATTCAGTGAATTTGCCATCCGTACCGAAAGAAATCATGAAAAAAATTGAACCTTATTTTGATTTGTCAGAGCGATTGGGTGCTTTTTTGACGGATCTGACAGGTGCCACTGCTGAAGAAGTCACCATACGCTATGCTGGAGAATTAGCTAATATGGATGTTAGGCCGTTAACGCGTAACATGTTAAAAGGCATGTTGAAGCGTCATCTTGGTAAACAAGTTAATAATGTGAATGCCTTATACCTTGCCAATCAAAAAGGTATTGTCGTTACTGAACAAAAGACTACAGAATCAAAAGGCTTTACGACGTTAATCACAGTAGAAGTAAAGACTGCGAATGGCGTTAGAAAAGTGGCTGGAACTTTATTAAATGGACAAGGAGCTCGCATCGTTAAAGTGGATGATTATTTAGTGGATGTCGTGCCAGAAGGTCATCTCTTGTACGTTCGCCATAATGACCGTCCAGGTGTCATTGGTCGCGTGGGTACGCTATTAGGCGTTGAGGATGTCAATATTGCTACGATGCAAGTAGGGCGTTCAATTATTGGTGGAGATGCGATTATGATGTTGTCTATTGATAAACCAGCAGACACAAGTAGTTTAGCGAAATTAGCAAAATTAGATGAAATCCAAGGCGTTACTGCTATCAACTTATAATAAATAGAAAGGGCTGTCACCATAAGTCATTTTTTATGACATTTGGTGACAGCCCTTTTGCTATTCCTGGAAAGATCGGCTAATTGCTAGTGTAACAAACGCTTTGTTATGAATAGTCACGTATTTCTCGCTTTTTGATTACAGTTGTTCTAATAACTGAAGCAATTCTTCTAAATGTTGAATTTCGTAAGTTGGAATGATTGTTTCATGGGGCGCTTTCTGCTCGCGGTTGATCCAAACAGAGCGAATCCCTGCTTTTTCAGCACCGATGATGTCCGTCATTAAGTTATCACCAACCATCAGCACTTCTTCGGCTAGAACATTAGATTTCGATAAGGCATACTGGAAAATACTCGGATCGGGTTTGCCTTTTCCATACGCACCAGAGACAATAATCTGGTCAAAAAATGGTGCGATTTCAGGTGTAATTTCAAGTTTAAGCTGCTGTAAGCTAGGCGAGCCGTTAGTCAATAAGAGCAATTGGTAATGTTCTTTCAAGTCTGCCAATACTTTTAAGCTTTCTTCATACAGTACAGGATTTCTTTTACGTGCTTTCGGAAAAAAGTCGGCTAGTTGACTACCGATCTTAGCACAGTTTTCAATACCAATATGCTGTAAACCAAGCGTCCAAGCATCTTGGCGATAAGTTGGCACGATGGTTTTCATCTGTTGAAAATCTGTGCCTTGATCGTCAAAGTTTCCCCATAGACCTTCAAAAGGATTGATGCCAATCATTTTGGTGAAAGCGTATGTATCATATCTCGCGTAAAGCTCAGTTGCTACCATTCTTACCGCTGTTTCCAAACCCGAACAGTCTTGACCAGTTAGTTCTTCGGCAAAACTACACGTTTCCTGGAACGCTTTTTCAACACTTTTCTTATCCCACAACAAGGTATCGTCTAAATCGAAAAAAATCGCTTTGACCATCAGTGTAAGCTCCTCCTGACAAGTTCTTTAGTTTGTTCAAGTGTACTGGAAAAATGAACAAAAACATAGGGAGTTCAGAATTCTGTCACTGAACATTACAAAGCGTGGATGCTATTATATGTGCAGGGAGTGAAAACAATGACAATCAGCAATTTGACTATGTCTTTATGGGAAGAAGCCATTGACTATATAAGTATTTGTTTTGATGAACTGGGCAAGAGCGAACACCAAAAAGCAGATAGATTGCTTGAAGTCAAAATGGAAATCACCAATACGGGGACTTATACACACAGCTATGAAGAATTAGAACATGGTGCACGGATGGCGTGGCGTAATAACAATCGCTGTATTGGTAGGTTATTTTGGAATTCACTAACAATTTTTGATGAACGACATCAAACATCTGCAGAAGGTGTTTTCGATGCACTAATTCGCCATATTGATTTTGCAACAAACGATGGAAAAATTCGTCCAGCCATTACCATTTTTCGACCGGCTACAAAAAATGAGCAACCGATGAGGTTATGGAACCATCAGCTCGTTCGGTATGCAGGATATGAAACTGAAAACGGTATTATTGGAGATTCAAGTTCGATAGAATTCACTAAACAATGTCAAAAGCTTGGCTGGCAAGGAGAAAGAACAGCTTTTGATATTTTGCCATTAGTGATAGAAATGCCAAACCGTGAGCCTGCATTAAAAGAAATTCCACGACAATCGATTAAAGAAGTTGAAATCGATCATCCAGAAATCTTAGCATTTTCACAGCTCGGTTTAAAATGGTATGGAGTACCGCTTATTTCGGATATGTTGCTTGAAATTGGAGGCATTGAATACCAAGTAGCGCCTTTTAACGGCTGGTATATGGGAACAGAAATTGGTGCGAGAAACTTAGCGGATGAAGATCGGTATAATGCCTTGCCAGAACTAGCAAAATTGATGAACTTAAATACACAGTCAAACCGTTCTCTATGGAAAGACAAGGCTTTAGTTGAATTGAATATCGCGGTATTGGAATCGTTTCAAAAAGCTGGAGTGACCATTGTCGATCATCATACAGCAGCAAAGCAATTTAAAAATTTCGAGAAAAAAGAACAAGCAGAAGGACGAGATGTAACCGGCAACTGGGCTTGGCTGATTCCGCCCATGTCTCCAGCAACAACTCACATTTTTCATAAGCCTTACAAAAATAATGTTGTTAAACCAAATTATTTTCATCAACAAACTCCTTATCAAATAAACTAAAGAAATTTTACAACCATATGTTAGAACAGGCAGTGATATCCTTTAAATGGATAAAAACTGCTTTTTTTAACCGCAAAATACGTTACATTTAAGTGATTTGTATTATAATAGTAGTTAGTGACTATTATCTAGTGTAAGACATTATAGAGAGAAGGAAATTTAATGGGACGTAAATGGAATAATATTAAAGAAAAGAAAGCATCTAAAGATGCCAACACAAGCCGAATTTACGCGAAATTCGGACGTGAAATATATGTAGCAGCCAAACAAGGCGAACCAGACCCAGAATCAAACCAAGCTTTAAAAGTAGTGTTGGAACGAGCAAAAACGTATAGTATTCCGAGAGCAATTATCGACCGAGCAGTGGACAAAGCTAAAGGTGGATCGGAAGAAAGCTTTGACGAATTACGCTATGAAGGATTTGGACCAAATGGCTCAATGGTCATTGTAGATACGTTAACGAATAACGTTAACCGTACGGCTTCAGACGTCCGTGCAGCTTTTGGCAAAAACGGAGGCAATATGGGCGTCAGTGGTTCAGTTGCTTATATGTTCGATCACACAGCGGTATTTGGTATTGAAGGCAAAACAGCTGACGAAGTTCTTGAGTTGATGATGGAAGCGGACGTTGACGTGCGTGACATTATGGAAGAAGAAGATGGAGTTATTGTCTATGCAGAACCTGATCAATATCATTTAGTGCAAGAAGCGTTTAAAACTGCCGGCATTACAGAATTCACTGTAGCTGAATTGACAATGCTTGCTCAAAACGAATTGCCATTGCTTGAAGATGCACAGGAACAATTCGAGAAAATGATTGATGCAATTGAAGACCTAGAAGATGTTCAGCAAGTTTATCACAACGTAGATTTAGATGGATAATTCTGAGAAAGTATAGTTAACGATATTTTCCGAAGCTTACCGTACGATTCCGCTGGGCTGGAACCGAGTCTTCTTATCTTCTTTTTATAAGTAAAAGTGAGGTATTATCTTGTTTAACGTTCTAAGGAAACACTTTGAGTAAAATCAAAGTGTTTCTTTTTTATGGATTATAATCTGATAATTCGAAATTTGACTTGTAATTCAAAAATAGAACGACTATAATAAAATTGAAGAAATAGTATAAATATTTCGTCTTTTTATTTAGGGATAAATGTAAGGGCTTTCAAAAAGTTGCTTAGTAAGAAATTCTGACTTTTAAAAATTTAAAACATGATAAAAAATTGGGGGAAATATAAATGCTGAAAGAGTTATCACCGAAGGCAGATGAGTTGAGAACAAAATTATTAAGGTTTATGGAAAATTATGTGTATCCAAACGAAGCTACAGTTGAGAAATATCGACAACAAGCAGAGGATCGCTGGACCATTGCACCGATTATTGAAGAACTGAAAGAAAAAGCAAAAGAACAAGGGTTATGGAATTTGTTTTTGGACCATCCCGAATACGGAGCTGGATTATCGAATTATGACTACGCTCATTTATCCGAGATTATGGGACGTTCGTTAATTGCACCTGAGTTGTTTAACTGTAATGCACCAGATACTGGCAACATGGAAGTGTTTGTGAAATACGGAACAGATGAGCAGAAAAAGCAGTGGCTTGAGCCTTTACTGCGCGGAGAAATTCGTTCGTGCTTCTCGATGACCGAGCCTGCTGTTGCTTCTTCTGATGCAACGAATATCCAGAGCAGTATTGTGCGGGATGGCGATGAATACGTCATCAATGCGAAAAAGTGGTGGACAACTGGAGCAATGGATCCTCGTTGTAAAATTGCAATTGTTATGGGTAAAACAGATCCAAATGCAGCAAAACACCAGCAGCAATCGATGATTCTCGTACCTTTTGATACACCTGGAGTCGAAATCATCCGACCATTGACAGTCTTTGGATACGACGATGCACCACAAGGTCATGCTGAAGTACACTACACCAATGTACGTGTTCCCGTATCTAATATGTTGCTGGGTGAAGGACGCGGCTTTGAAATTGCTCAAGGACGCTTAGGACCCGGACGCATTCATCATTGCATGCGTGCGATTGGTGCTGCAGAACGTGCACTTGAACTGTTATGCAAACGAGCGGATAGCAGAGAAGCGTTTGGATCTACGCTGGCTGATAAAGACGTCATCCGAGAAATTATTGCAGAAAGCCGAATTGAAATTGAACAAGCACGTCTTTTGACTTTGCATGCAGCTCACAAAATCGATGAAGCTGGGGTGAAATCGGCACGTAAAGAAATCGCCATGATCAAAATTGCGGTGCCGCGCGTCTCCATTAATGTGATTGATCGTGCGATACAGGTTTTCGGCGGAGCTGGACTCACAGAAGATTTTCCGTTAGCAGCACATTACGCCAATGCTCGTGCTCTGCGTTTAGTTGATGGTCCGGACCAAGTGCATTTGCGGGATGTTGGCCGCCTTGAACTACGCGAACAATTAGAAGAAATAACAACTGTGAAATAAAGGAGGTGTGATAGGAGGAAGGGTATTAACCATCCATCAAATTCAAGTCGAATAGCCTCGAATTCTTTACTGTCACATTTCACAGAGTCAAAAAGTAAGAGGAGTTATTAAGTACTTCACTTTTGAGAAATTCATATCGTTAAATCAGAAACTATCATTGGAGGGGAACACATGAATATTGTCAGCATTTTAGCACAAAACGCATTAAGACATCCAGATAAACCAGCACTTGTTTTTGAAGACAGGTCATATACGTATCATGAATTCAATAGAATGGTTAATCAGCTTGCTAACGGTTTAATCTCTTTGGGTATAAAAAAAGGAGAAAAAATCGCATTGATGATGAAAAACTCAGATTACTTTGCAATTTCTTATTATGCAGTTGCTAAAACTGGTGCGGTGATTGTGCCGATGAACTTCAGACTAGTTGCACGAGAAGCGAATTATATTCTGGATCAATCAGATAGTGTTTTTGTTATTTGTGATCAAGAATATGAAAAAATGATTCACGATGCTAGCAGTACGATTCCTGCAGTTCGCCAAGTGATTACAGTAGAAACAGCAGAAAACAAAGGCAGTCTCTCTTTGCAAGATGTATTATCAAAAAATAGTGCTGAACCGGCTGTCGAAATCAACAACACGGATGATCTTCATATTTTATATACATCAGGAACAACAGGTAACCCAAAAGGAGCGGTTTTTGATCACGAGCGCGTTTTGAATGTAACTGTTGGGTGTATTGGATTGCTCGGTTATAACACGCGCGAAAGATTTATTCATGTAGCACCTTTATTCCATGCGGCTCAATTGGTTATTTGTATGACGAGTAGTTTTTTGTTAGGTGGATTCAATGTAATTCATAAAGAATTTAATCCAGAAGCCATGTTACGAGATATCGAAAAATATAAGATTACTAGTCTTTTTGCCATTCCAACGATGTTCAAATTCTTAATCGAATTCCCAGGTGGAGAAAAATACGATGTCTCTTCTATTCAACGGTTCCTATATGGCGCAGCTCCGATGTCTAGAGAAATGGTCAATCAGACGATGAAATTCTTTAACTCGAACAATTTTTACAGCTTGTGTGGATTAACAGAAGGTGGACCATCAGGCATATACCTATCGCCGGAAGATCATAAAGAAAAAGTGGGTGCTTCTGGTAAAGACGGGCTATTGTTCACAGAAGCTAAGTTAGTTACGCCGGAAGGACAAGAAACAGAACCCAACATGGTGGGAGAATTTGTTCTTAAAGGTGATACGGTAATGAAAGAATATTATAAAAAACCTCAAGAAACTGCGGCAACACTTAGAGATGGGTGGTTATACACAGGTGATTTAGGTTACCGAGATAAGGATGGCTACATCTATATTGTAGACCGCATAAAAGACATGATTATTACAGGTGGAGAGAATGTCTATTCTGTAGAAGTGGAAAACGTTTTAGGAACTCATCCGAAAATTGCAGACGTCGCAGTAATCGGATCACCTGATGAGCAGTGGGGTGAAATCGTAACAGCTGTTATTGCAAGCAAGCCAAACGAGACCATTGAACTGGATGAACTTGAAGCTTTTTGCCGACAACATTTATCGGGATATAAAATCCCGCGTAAAGTTGTCTTTGTAGAAGCGTTGCCTCGTAATACTTCTGGCAAGCTAATGAAATACAAACTAAGAGAATCGGTAAAAAAGTAATAAATGCAGAATAGCATGTATAGAAGGACAGTGAGGTCAAGCTTGAATCGAACATCTCAGGCTTCTTCTGCATCCGAATAACTTACCTGTCATCAATACTGACGGATAAACAAGGAGGGATAAAATGAAAAAAAATGCCCGCGTACTTGGTGTAGATATGGTTGAGTTTTCGAAACCAGGAACAAATGAACCCTACGAGGTGATGGCTGCTAAAGCAGTAAAAGGTGCACTTACAGATGCAGGAATTGAATACCGAGAAGTGGAACAAGCTTTTGCTGGATATGTTTATGGAGACAGCACTTGCGGCCAACGAGCATTATATGATATTGGAATGACGGGTATCCCGATTATTAATGTGAATAATAACTGTTCATCAGGTTCTTCCGCATTGTTCATGGCTCGTCAAGCTATTGAATCTGGTGAAGTCGAATGTGCTCTGGCATTTGGTTTTGAAGAGATGAAACCAGGGGCCTTGGGAAGTGTTTGGGAAGATCGCACACCACCACTCGGCTGGATGATAGATCGTTTGGAAGAAATTGATCCGAATATCCCGAATTCTCCGGAAGCGATTAAAATGTTTGGCGCAGCTGGTAGTGCATATTTAGAAAAATATGGAGCAAACCCAAATATCTTTGCGAAAGTAGCTGTCAAAACGCGAAATCATGCTGTTTTGAATCCATATTCTCTTTTCAACAATAAACTATCGATTGAAGAAGTTATGAATGCACCACTGTTGTATCCAACATTAACTCGTCTCATGGCCTGCCCACCAACTTGTGGTGCAGCTGCTGCTATCGTATGTAGTGAAAATTTTGCAAAAAAACACGGTGTAGAGCATGCGGTTACAATCATTGGTCAAGCGATGACGACGGATACGGTCGTTACTTATGAAAATCCAATGACACTCGTGGGTGCTGAAATGACGCAGCGTGCAACAAAGATTGTCTATGAAAAATCCGGATTTGGACCACAAGATATTGATGTTATCGAATTACATGATTGTTTCACACCAAATGAAGTGATCACTTATGAAGGGCTTGGACTTTGTGGTGAAGGAGAGGCAGAAAAATTTATCAGTGATGGGAACAATACACACGGAGGAAAATACGTCATCAATCCATCAGGTGGATTAATGTCAAAAGGACATCCACTTGGAGCAACCGGATTGGCCCAATGTACAGAACTCGTATGGCAATTGCGTGGACAAGCAGGCAAACGTCAAGTTGAAGGAGCAAAAATTGCACTTCAACATAATTTAGGGCTTGGCGGAGCATGTGTAACGACCATGTATCAATTAGGTTAACATTTGGAATAGGAAGTAATAGGAAAAGCTCGAAAATATGAATGCTATTATTTCCTTATTTTTTTATTCTATTTTTGAACGTGTATTCAAAAATAGAACGGATATTGATTTTACATTATAAGCGTATTTCTAGGGATAATGCAGGATGGATCTATTCTATAAGAAAGAGGGATTCTCATGTCATTACATGCACAAAAAATTGCGAAGAAAAAAGAAGACATTATTAAAGCGGCCACTGCGATCGTCACAGAAAAAGGATATCTAGGAACGACCATGGAAGAAATTGCTGCTACCTTGTTAATGACAAAAGGCTCTGTTTATTATTATTTCGATAATAAACAAGACTTGTTGTATCAATGTTTCATCTTATTGCTAAACGAAAGCATTGCCAATATCGAAAAAGTAGAACAACAAAACATACCATATAAAGAAAAATTACACCAAGCGATGGTTGTGCATATCGTGTATGTATTACGCGAAAGAGGCGAATTTGAATTAGTAACGAAAAAGGAATCTTTTTTCGATGGAGAACAATTAGAGCATATTCTTGCGCTTCGAAATGATTACGAGCAACTATTTGATCGAATTATTGCTGGAGGTGTCAAACAGCGAGTTTTTCTACCAGTAGACATAAAAATCGTTCGAAATCTTATACTTGGGGCCATGAACTGGATGATTGAATGGTATTCAGAAGATGGAGAAAAAAACCTTGATGATTTTGCCGAGACAAGCGCTAGTTATTTAATGAGACTTGTCTTATATTCTGAAATAGAAAATGGAGGAATAGAAAATGGATTTAAGTAAACTGGTAGCTGTAGTAACGGGCGGGGCATCTGGATTGGGAGCAGGAACGGTCCGGAATTTAGTTAACAGCGGTGCGAAAGTAGCTATTTTCGATTTGCAAGAAGGGTTGGGAACAGAACTTGCTGGAGAATTAGGTGAAGCAGCTATATTTTGCAAAACTGATGTGACAGATGAAGCAAGTGTAACGGCAGCGTTAGATCAAGCGGTAGAAAGGTTTGGTTACGTAAACACGTTAGTAAATTGTGCAGGTATTGGCGTTGCAGAAAAAACAATGGGGAAAAAAGGTCCACATAGTCTGAAATCATTTTCTAAGGTTTTAGAAGTGAACTTAATCGGTACGTTTAATATGATTCGCCTTACAGCTGAAAGAATGTCGGAAAACACACCAAATGAAAACGAAGAGCGAGGCGTCATCGTTAACACAGCTTCAGTAGCTGCTTATGATGGTCAAATTGGTCAAGCGGCATACAGTGCTTCAAAAGGTGGGATTGTTGGAATGACATTGCCTATTGCTCGTGATTTGTCTTCAGTAGGCGTGCGTGTTGTGACAATCGCTCCAGGCCTTTTTGATACACCCGCTTTCCAGGGGCTACCAGAAAAGGCAGTAGATGCATTAGGGAAAATGACGCCGTTCCCATCTCGTTTAGGGAAAGCTTCAGAATTTGGCTGCTTGGTTAATTCTATTATTATTAATCCCATGTTGAACGGTGAAACGATTCGATTAGACGGTGCGATTCGCATGCAACCTCGTTAAAATAGCTTTTTTGGATGAGCTAGATTTTGTTAACTACGAAGGAGGAATAAATAACATGACGCAGTTATTATCTGTAGAAAAAAATGCTGGAATTGCAACAGTATTTATCGACAATCCACCTATGAACGTGTTGAATCAGCAGGTTATTCGCGAATTAAATAAAGTGTTTTCTTCTTTAAAAGAAGATGAAGAAGTGGTTGCGATTATTTTGACGGGACGGGGAGATAAAGCCTTTGTTGCAGGAGCAGACATTAAAGAATTTCCGGAAAGAACATCTACCAAGCCCGAGGAAGGACCTACAGTTCATGAGATTTTTAACATGATTGAGGACCTCCCAAAACCAACAATTGCTGTATTAAACGGCTATACACTTGGCGGTGGACTTGAACTGGCATTAACGTGTGACATCCGGATAGCAGAAGAACATGCTCAAATTGGTTTGCCTGAAGTGAAACTTAGCTTGCTTCCGGGTGCAGGAGGCACACAACGATTACCTCGATTGGTGGGTCCTGCTAAAGCAAAAGAACTATTATTCACGGGTGATTCGCTGTCAGCAACAGAAGCAGAGCGTTTAGGACTTGTGAATTCGGTTGTTCCACAAGGAGAAGGATTAGCAGCAGGAGCGAAACTCGCTGAAAAATTTGCAAGACAGTCTCTACAAGCTTTGTCTCGACTCAAGAGGCTTGTAAATGTGATGGATGAGCAATCATGGAGTGAAAGTTTGGCGCTAGAAGAGAAATTATTCGAAGAACTATTTGCGACAGAAGATGCCAAAGAAGGCATAACTGCATTTATTGAAAAACGCAAACCTGTATTCAAGCATCGCTAATAAAATAAGTGGAGAAGTGTGGGAGGAATTTTTATGATGAAGAGATCTTTTCTGACCGAAGACCATGAAATGTATCGGGATGCATTAAAGAAGTTTTTGCAAAAAGAAGCGGTTCCTCATTTTGATCAATGGGAAAAAGATAAAATGGTGCCACGATCTTTTTGGGAGAAGATGGGGAAACAAGGTTTTCTTTGCCCTCAAGTAGATGAAAAATATGGGGGTGCAAATGCTGACTTTGGTTATGCGACCGTGTTTATAGAGGAATTTGAAAAAGTAGGTACCGGGTTAACGGGACCTGGACTCCATAATGACATCGTTATTCCGTATATTGAATCTTATGGGTCTGAAGAGCAAAAGCAACGTTGGCTGCCGAAATCATTAACTGGAGAAATGATTTCGTGTATCGCGATGACTGAACCAAATACAGGTTCTGATTTAGCGGCTATTAAAACGACAGCGATAAAAGATGGCGATGATTATATCATCAATGGGGAAAAGACGTTTATTACGAATGGCTTTAGTGCAGATATCGCAATCGTTGTTTGCAAAACAGATCCAACTGCAGAGCCAGGCCACACAGGAATTAGTTTAATTGTGGTAGAAGCTGGTACAGCTGGATTTACAAAAGGCAAACAGCTAGAAAAAGTAGGACAACATGCAAATGATACAAGTGAGTTAATTTTTAATGACGTCCGTGTACCTAGCAGTCATCTATTAGGTGAAGAAGGAAAAGGCTTCTTGTACTTAATGCAAAAGCTACAGCAAGAAAGATTGATTATTTCTATTTCGAGTATAGCGTCGATCGAAAGAATGTTAGACATTACGATGGATTACGTGAAGCAAAGAAAAGCTTTTGGAAAAAGAGTTAGTCAATTTCAAAATACGCAATTTAAGTTGGCTGAACTCAGTTCAGAGCTGCAAATTGGTCGTGCTTTCGTCGATAAATTGATTGAAAATCATATGGCTGGAACAGATATCGTGACAGAAGTATCGATGGCAAAATGGTGGACCACGGATTTAGCGCAAAAAGTTGCCATTGAATGTATGCAATTGCACGGCGGATATGGTTATACAGAAGAATACGAGATTGCAAGACGTTATCGTGATGTGGCAGTAACGTCTATTTATGCCGGTACAAACGAAATCATGAAAGTAATTATTGCTAAAAATTTAGGAATAAAATAAACGTCAATTTATTAGCAAAGGAAGAGGTATATGGGACTTTTAAACAATTTAAAAATACTCGATTTTTCAACGTTATTGCCAGGTCCATTTGCGACATTGATGTTAGCAGATTTAGGCGCTGAAGTTTTGCATGTGCAACGACTGACAGAAGAAAAATTAACATCAATGGAAACCTACCTCAATCGTTCTAAAAAATCAATTGCGTTAAACTTAAAAGACGAAACTTCAATCGAAAAACTCAAAGAACTTGTAAAAGAGTACGATATTGTATTAGAACAATTTCGACCTGGTGTAATGGACAGGCTAGGTCTAGGTTATGAGCAATTAAAAAAAATAAATCCTAGAGTCATTTACTGTTCGTTAACAGGGTTTGGTCAAACAGGTCCATACCGTGATCGTCCTGGTCATGATATTAACTATGTGTCGATCGCTGGACTAGCAAGTTATTCAGGTACGGAACGGGACGGACCGGCAAATGTCGGAACGCAAATTGCAGATATTGCAGGAGGCTCTTTGCATGCGGCGATTGGTATTTTATCTGCTTTTATTTACCGCGAAAGAACCGGTGAAGGGCAATCACTGGATATTAGCATGACAGATTGTAGTATGTCATTAAACGCTATAGCAGCTGCTCCTTATTTGGTGGATGGAGAAAAACCGGCACCCGAAAAAATGCTATTAAACGGCGGTACATTTTATGGGTATTTCAAAACTAAAGACAATCGATACGTTTCAGTCGGTAGCCTAGAACCGAAATTCCGTATTCTATTATGTGAAGGGCTAGGTCGAACAGATTTAACTGAACTGTCTATGAGCCAAAAACCAAACGACATCGCTGACTTTAAACAAGCTGTAAAAGAATCATTTTTAAACAAGACATTTAAAGAGTGGAACGAGATTTTCGGTGAAATTGAAGCATGTGTAGAACCCGTACTGACATTAGAAGAAGTAATGCATCACCCGCATTCGATGGAGCGAGAGATGTTCGTAGATGTACCAGATTTACAAAACGGATTTCAAAAACAAATTGCTTGTCCAATCAAATCATCGGTTTTCACTCCAGAATATAAACATATTGGATTAAGGGCAGGCGCAAATAATTGTGAATTCTTTTGAAAGATTATTCCTCCAATCAGATCATTAGTAGGAACAAATAGGGTCTCTATTTGTTCCTACTAATGATTTTCTTATATGTAAAGGTGTTTAAGTTTAAAGAGTTCATGCTAGAGACCATTTTAAAGCTTCAGGGGATTGTCAAATCTTCTCCATAAGCAGAATATTTTACTTTATATACCCCTGGTGGTATATTGAGTTTATAAAATGATTGAAGGGAATTGATGATATGTTATTAAGATATTTCTACGATGATAATTTAGCGCACGCTTCATATGTAGTAGGCTGCCAGGCAACAGGAGAAGCAGTAGTAGTAGATCCAATGCGCGATATAAGTGCTTACGAAGAGCTTGCTGCAAAAGAAAACTTGAATATTGTCGGTGCTCTTGAAACACATATTCATGCGGACTTTGTTTCAGGTTCACGTGAACTTGAAAATCGTTTTGGTGCAAAATTATATCTGTCTGACGAAGGTGATGCAGATTGGAAATATCAAAATATCAATCATTTACATCACCAATTAGTAAAAGGTGGCGATCAGTTTAAAATCGGGAATTTGATTTTTGAAGTGATGCACACCCCGGGCCATACACCAGAAAGTATTTCATTTTTACTAACGGACCGCGGTGGTTCGGCAGATAAAGCAATGGGTATTTTCACTGGAGACTTTGTGTTTGTAGGAGATGTTGGTCGACCAGATTTACTTGAAAAAGCTGCAGGTGTCGAAGGAACTTCTAAAGCAGGCGCTAAAGATATGTTCGAATCACTTGAGCGCTTTAAAAAACTACCAGATTATCTTCAAGTGTGGCCAGCTCATGGTGCAGGAAGTGCATGTGGTAAAGCGCTTGGCGCCGTACCTTCTACTACTGTAGGTTATGAGAAAATGTTTAACTGGGCATTGCAATACGACGAACTTGAAGCATTCCAAACAGAATTATTGGATGGTCAACCTGAACCACCTGCTTACTTCGCTGTGATGAAATCAGTGAATAAAACAGGTGTAGAGTTAATGAAAGATTTGCCAAAACCACAAGTGATTGGGTCTGCAGATGAGTTGAAGAAACTAATTGCGGATGGCCAGCAAGTTGTTGATTTACGTGCTTCTGCTCTATTCGGCAATGGCTATATTCCTGGAACGATTAACATTCCATTTAATCAATCATTTGCTAACTGGGCTGGATGGATTGTAGATTACAAAAAACCGTTATACTTGCTGCTGGATCCAGAGTCTTTAGATCAAGTAGTTGAAGTATTGCGCTCTGTCGGTATTGAAGGAGAAATTAGCTACGGAGATGTTTCGAAGCTAATTGAAGAAGCGGGAGAATTAGAGTCATATAAGAGCGTATCTCCTGAACAAGCGAAAGAAATGATCAAAGACGGCAAAGCCAATGTGCTGGATGTTCGAAATCAATCTGAGTACGATGAAGGTCATATTGAAGGAGCCAATCACATTATGATGGGTACATTAAAAAAACGATTGGATGAAGTTCCGGCAAGTAAAACCATTATTGTACAATGTCAGTCTGGAGCGCGTTCAGCGATTGCTACAAGTCTTCTTAAAGCGAATGGTTTTGATGATTTGGTTAACCTTTCAGGTGGCTATTCAAAGTGGAAAGAAGAACTATCGGTTTAGCTATGAAGTTTGAGAGAAATTAAAAATCATAAGATTAACTTGTGAAAAAGGAGCGATGAAATGATAACAAGTGCACTGCTGATTGGGTTGCCAGTTTCTATGGTAGCCTACAGTGTCTATAAAAGACACATGCCGGTCCACGGAATAAAACAAGAGCAGCTGGATCAAATTGACGCTGACTCTTGTGCTTTGTTGGATGTCCGCGCCTATAACGTATCCGATAAAGAATTGGTTTCTGGAGCCTTTAATCTTCCTATATCCTATTTCACAAGAGGTTATCGAGAAATACCAAAAAAACCCATCCACTTGATTGCAGAAAATCAACTAGAGAAAAACTTGGCGACTCGTCTGCTTCATCAAAAGGGATTCCACGTAACGAGTTATAGTTTAATAGGAAAAGACAAGATGCAAACGGCATGTTGTTAATTCGAAAACTATGTAAATGTACCTTAATTTACATAGTTTTTTTGTATTTCAAAATAATAATTTCATTTTAAGAAACTATGTATTCGGTGAATTACTTAAAAGTTGTGCGGACTGTGTACTTTCCTATAAAATAGTTTTTACGTCTAGATATGAAAGAGGGAAATGGATGAAAAAACCTGGATTGACTGTAAAAGTGCTGACTGGACTTATCCTTGGGGCGATCGTTGGTTTATTGATAAACCTATTCACACCGGGATCATTTGAAGCAATAAATACATATTTATTTGTGCCACTCGGCCAAATATTTTTAAGTTTGATTAATATGCTTGTTGTACCACTTGTCTTGTTTTCTATTATACTCGGAACGGCTGGTCTTGGAGACCCTGCCAAATTAGGGCGTATTGGGATTAAAACAGTTTCTTATTTCTTGGTGACAACTACCATTGCGATTATTATAGGACTATCATTAGCGGCTATTATTCAGCCTGGGCTTGCAGGAGACTTTGATTTGTCTTCTGCTGAATTTGAAGTAACAAAAGCGCCTTCAGTTGGTGAGACTTTATTGGACATGATTCCGACCAATCCGATTGCGGCTTTAGGAGAAGGCAATATGCTACAGATTATTGTTTTTGCTGTGTTTATCGGACTGGCATTGACGGCTCTTGGCGAAAAGACCAAAGGACTTGTCCATTTGTTTGAACAAGGCAACGATGTCATGATGTACTTGGTTGGCGTCGTGATGAAATTTGCTCCTTACGGTACATTTGGTTTGATCGCTACGGCGGTTGGATCTCAAGGATTTTCTGCGATGAAAGCGATGGGATCTTATATGTTAGTGATTTTAGCGGCACTTTTCGTGCATGCAATCTTCACTTACGGAGGAACGATTAAGTTTTTAGCAAAGAAAAACCCGATTTGGTTTTTCAAAAACTTCGCCCCAGCAATGAGTGTAGGCTTTAGTACATCGAGTAGTACGGCAACTTTACCGATTTCAATGGAAGTGGCTCAAGATAAATTAGGTGTGCCCAAGTCTGTTAGTTCGTTTGTTCAACCTCTAGGTGCTACCATCAATATGGATGGAACAGCTATAATGCAAGGGGTTGCAACAATGTTCATCGCACAAGCATACGGAGTTGAACTGTCCACGATGGATCTTGTCACGGTCGTATTAACTGCTGTATTAGCGAGTATTGGTACGGCAGGGGTTCCAGGTGTCGGCTTGATTATGCTTGCCATGGTGTTGAGCAGTGTTGGACTTCCACCTGCTGGTATTGGTTTAGTAATCGGAATTGACCGTCTATTGGATATGACGCGTACCGCAATTAACATTTCAGGAGACGCTGCCTGTGCAGTTTATGTAGCAGAAACTGAAAAAAATAGAGAGTTACGAACAAAAAACATGAATGCTTAATATAACAAGGACAGAGGCTGTCTCATAAGCCTCTAAAATAAAACAGACAGAAAAAAGGAGTTCCTTTTCTCTGTCTGTTTTTTGGATTTTCATGGAGAATGTAAAATAGGGGCCAATGTTACACTACTGAACTCGGTGTGCACTTTTCAAGGTTCTTAGGTAAAATATCCGGAAAGTTCGATTGTCCTTGATCGGACGGAAGACACGTTCTACGTCAATTTTGTGTCACTCATTCATCTTCAAGAATTGTGTTGGCCTTGGCTACGGAAAGCATCCGTACATATCCTCCGATATCTGTCGCATACAAAAGAGCTAGACTCACAAGTCATTGTTTATAAGCTTTTGAGACAGCCTCTTTTTATGAGTAGGCAAAAGTATGTAGCATTCAATTGCTCTTAATTGGATAGATGGAAAATGTTCACATTGACAAGAAAACCGCTCCATTATATAGTGTGTGTAACCGGTTACACATTGGTACAAGAACGGAGTCGTTTTGCATGACTACTATCAAAGATGTTGCAAAAAAAGCAGGAGTTTCAGTAGCGACAGTTTCACGGTTTTTAAACAACAGCGGTTATGTCAGTACAGAAGCTGCTCAAGCGGTAACTGTTGCAGTAGAAGAGCTGAAATACGAACTGAACCCGATTGCACGCTCATTGAACACGAAAAAATCAAATCTGATTGGTTTGATTTTGCCAGATATCACCAACCCTTTTTTTCCGGAACTTGCACGAGCAGTGGAAGACGTTGCGTTAACCTATGGCTATACAGTCGTGTTATGCAATTCAGACGAAGATCCCGAAAAAGAAAAAAACTACATTGAGACATTAAAGAAAAAATACATTGCTGGATTTATCGTAACTTCTAACCAACTAGATGCTCCGCATTATGCGAATGCCAATGTACCAATTGTGGCATTAGATCGAACAATTAATGAGAAAATACCAACGGTCTCTTCAAATAACAAAGAAGGCGCAATCATGGGAACGAATGCACTGTTAGAAAGGGGATGCAAACACATCCTATTTCTTAGAGGTCCAGAGAAGTTAAATCCGGCGAACGATCGTTATGAAGGATTTATGGAAGCCATTCAACGTTCGAATGTGCGGTATCAAGTTGTCACATGTCCTTTTCATTTTGCAGATTCACAAAAAATTGTTGAATGCATACTCCAAGAAAATCCGCTAATTGATGGAATTTTTGCCAGTAGCGACGTTTCAGCAGCTGGTGCTTTAAAAGCAGCAGGAACTGCTGGAAAGCATGTACCCGACGAATTGCAAATTGTCGGTTTTGATGGAGTTGCAATGGGAGCGATGTTATCACCAGGATTGACTACGGTCGCACAAGACGTTTATAAAATGGGTGCAGTTGCAACGCGTGTTTTGATTAAACGCATTGAAAATAAGAAGATCGAACAAAATTTTTATGAAGTTCCGGTGAAGTTAGTCATTCGAGGAACAACAAGGAGCGTGGTGGAATGATTACTGTAGTTGGCAGTATTAATATGGATTTGGTCATTCAAACAGACCGCTTTCCAAAGCAAGGTGAAACAACTCTAGGAACTTTGTACACGACAGTACCAGGTGGCAAAGGAGCAAACCAAGCTGTAGCAGCTGCAAGATTAGGCAATAAGGTCCAGATGATAGGCGCAGTCGGACAAGATGCATTTGGGACCGAACTAGTAGCTGGACTTGAGAGCGAAGGGATTCAGGTTGAATCAATCAAACGAATCGATGGTGCCAGTGGTATCGCCAATATTCTCCTATCCGAAGGAGACAATCGGATTATCGTTGTACCAGGGGCCAATCACAGTGTAACAGCTGAAGAGATAGTCGCTTTTACTGAACAACTAGCGGCTAGTGATTTGGTTATTATGCAATTAGAAACGCCGATTCCTGTTATTCAGCAGACATTAAAAATTTGTCATCAACATGGCGTACCGAGTATTTTAAATCCAGCTCCTGCAAGTGGATTTACAGCTGATTTCCTACCATATTGCACCTACCTAACGCCAAACGAAACAGAAGCAGAAGAAATTTTTGGTGACAATTGGGAAAAGGCGCTGGAAGAATATCCAAACCGTCTTGTCGTCACACTTGGACAAAAAGGCGCACAGTTTTATGACGGACAAAAGCATGTCCTAGTTAAAGGTTTCTCTACTAAAGCAGTTGATACCACTGGAGCGGGTGATACATTCAATGGTGCACTAGGTGCGGCATTAGTAGAAGGCCAGGGGTTTGAAGAAGCGGTCCGTTTTGCTAATGCTGCGGCATCTTTATCGGTAGAAAAATTTGGTGCACAAGGCGGTATGCCGAATCGAGCAGCTGTCGAAGCGCGGATGACAGGTGAGCGTTCATGAAAAAGCACGGCATGATCAATCGTGACATAGCGGGTGCATTGGCTCTTTTTGGGCACACTGATTTGCTGGTGATTGGTGATTGTGGTTTACCCATTCCAAAAGGAGTTTTATGCATCGATTTGTCTTATAAAGTAGGGGAACCGGCATTTTTAACGATATTGGACGCTGTTCTTGCAGACTTTGAGGCAGAAGCTGCATTTATTGCGCGGGAAATAACTAACGCTAATCCCCAAGTAGAGCAAGAAATTATGAAGAAGTTAAAAGCTGATTATATTACGCATGAAGAATTGAAAGTTCTCAGTAACCAGGCAAAATTGATTATCCGCACAGGAGAAGCGACACCGTATGCCAATATTGTCCTTCGCTCTGGCGTTATTTTTTAAAAAGGCAGGTGACTACGATGATTACTATGACGGATATCTCCAAATCGTTTAATGGCAATAAAGTATTGAAGAATGTTCATTTTTCTTTAGAAAAAGGTGAAATTCATGCGTTGATGGGTGAAAACGGCGCAGGCAAGTCAACCTTGATGAAAGTGATGTCTGGAATTTACGCGCGAGATTCAGGGACGGTTGAAGTAAAAGGGCAGCAAGTCAATTTCACTTCACCAAAGCAGGCAGAGAATGCAGGCATTGCGGTAATTCATCAAGAGCTGAACATTCTGCCTCATCTGTCGATTTCAGATAATTTATTTCTTGGGCGTGAAGAAACAATCGGCCGGACAGGAATATTAAAAAACAAACAGATGGAAAAGAAGACACATCAAATCTTGCTAGACCTTGGATTGAATATTAATCCAGCTGATCCGGCAAGTACACTATCAGTTGGAAAGCAGCAGATTGTAGAAATTGCGAAAGCGTTATCGGTGGATGCAGAAGTCATTATTATGGATGAACCTACTGCAGCATTAACTGATCGTGAAATCGAGAGTTTGTTTAAGACGATTCGTGAACTTCAAAAACGTGGGGTATCTTTTATTTATATTTCTCATCGTATGGAAGAAATATTTTCACTATGTGACCGAATTACGATTTTGCGCGATGGTGAGTTTGTCGGAGAGCGGAAAATTAGTGAAACTACATTTGATGAAGTTGTCCAAATGATGGTTGGTCGTGAACTTGGAGAACGTTTTCCAGAGCGGAGATCAGAACTTGGAGAAATTAAGCTAGCTGTAAAAGGTTTATGTCGAAAAGGATGCTTTGAAGATATTTCCTTTGAACTGCGAAAAGGTGAAGTATTGTCGATTGCTGGACTTATGGGAGCAGGTCGTACAGAAGTGGCACAGGCGCTGTTCGGTTATAAGAAATTTGAGCGTGGTGACATTGAATTTGACGGCAAAAAAGTGAAGCTTGATACACCTAAAAAAGCAAAGGAAATGGGTATTGGTTATGTAACGGAAGATCGGAAATCAGAAGGACTCGTTGTCGATTTTTCTGTGGAAGAAAACGTGAGCATGACTAATTTTGGAGCCATCTCCAAAAACGGATTAATTTCCAAAGACAAAGAACGTAAACTTTATGATTCTATGGTCAAACGTCTTAGAATCCGAACCTCAGGACCTAACCAATCCGCAAAATCGTTAAGTGGTGGAAATCAGCAAAAAGTAGTAATTGCAAAATGGCTAGGCATTGAACCGCAACTGCTGATTTTAGATGAGCCAACACGCGGCGTTGATATTGGTGCGAAAAAAGAAATCTATTCGATTATCAATGAGCTAGCTGAACGAGGTGTCGCGATTTTAATGATTTCTTCAGAGTTGCCAGAAGTCATCGGCATGGCTGATCGCGTCTTAGTCATGCATGAAGGCAAAATAACAGCGGATTTATCCAAACATGAAATGACACAGGAACGAATCATGCATTTTGCTACAGGAGGTGGAAAACTTGCAGTTGAAGACTAATAATCAATCCATAATTCAAAAAGTAGCACCATTTATTGGGTTAATTCTTATTATGGTAATTATCACGATTTTAAATCCAGACTTTTTATCTGTATCCAATTTAATGAATGTGCTCCGACAAGTATCCATTAACGCGCTGATTGCTTTCGGCATGACTTTTGTTATTTTGACAGGAGGCATCGATTTATCTGTTGGTTCGACTCTTGCATTAACGGGTGCCGTAACAGCAGGAATGATGGCCAGTGGAATCGATCCGATTTTCGCCATGTTACTAGGACTTTTGCTTGGTGCTGTTCTTGGAGCAATTAACGGAATTATTATCGCGAAAGGAAAAGTTGCACCATTTATCGCTACGCTAGCAACAATGACTATTTATCGTGGACTGACATTGGTATACACGGATGGTCGTCCAATTTCAGGCTTAGGCGATAGCTTAACTTTCCAAATGCTAGGTAAAGGATATTTCCTTGGAATTCCCATTCCAGTAGTAACCATGATTGTTAGTTTCGGGATCTTGTATTTCATCTTGAAAAAGACAACGTTTGGTCGTCGTGTTTATGCAGTAGGTGGCAACGAAGAAGCATCCATTTTATCAGGGATCAATGCAGATCGGATAAAAATTTACGTTTACTCACTGCTTGGGTTACTCGCAGCACTCGCTTCGCTCATTTTAACGTCACGGTTGAATTCGGCTCAGCCGACTGCTGGCGAGATGTTTGAACTTGATGCCATCGCAGCTGTAGTACTTGGTGGAACAAGTCTGATAGGCGGTCGTGGATGGATTGTGGGTACATTAATTGGGGCCTTGATCATTGGGGTACTGAATAATGGCTTAAATCTTATCGGGGTTACTTCCTTCTTCCAACAAGTGGTGAAAGGTGCAGTCATATTATTGGCGGTTCTTCTGGACCGTAAAAAAACAGCATAAGGGGTGTAGGAAAATGAAAAAAGTACAATTGGGGTTCATGTTAATGGTAATGATGATTTTGGCGGCTTGTTCAATGGATGCTCCGGGAACAAGTTCTGATGAAGAAAGCGATGACAGCGGCGAAGCAAACGGTGATTACACAATCGGTTTTTCTATTTCAACGTTGAACAATCCATTCTTTGTTACATTGAATGAAGGTGCAGAAGCAAAAGCGAAAGAATTAGGTGCAACATTAACTGTAGTAGATGCACAAGACAATGCTTCAAAACAAGCAAGTGACGTAGAAGATTTAATCCAGCAAGAGGTAGATTTAATCATGATCAATCCAGTTGATTCTGAAGCGGTTGCAGCTGCAGTTGAATCAGCCAATGCTGCAAACATTCCAGTCGTTACGGTTGACCGTAGTGCTGCAGGAGGAGAAGTCGTCTCTCACATTGCGTCAGATAATATTGCGGGTGGAGAAATGGCGGCAGAACATCTTATTTCAATTGTAGGCGAAGGCGCTAAAGTTGCGGAACTTGAAGGAGTTCCAGGATCTTCAGCTGCACGTGAGCGCGGAGAAGGCTTTAACAACATCGCTGCAGACAAGTTGGATATTGTGGCTAAGCAAACCGCGAACTTTAACCGTGCTGAAGGCTTATCCGTCATGGAAAATCTTCTTCAAGCAAACCCGGACATTACGGGAGTGTTTACTCATAATGATGAAATGGCCTTAGGTGCTCTTCAAGCAATAGAAGCTTCAGGAAAAGATATTGCCGTAGTTGGATTTGATGCTACAGAAGATGCTGTAAAAGCAGTGGAAGAAGGTCGTCTTGCTGGAACAGTTGCACAAAAACCTGGAATGATTGGTGAAATGGCTGTTGAAGCGGCTGTTCAATCACTTGATGGTAAAGAAGTAGAAGCATCCATTCCAGTTGAGTTGGAATTGATTAAATAACCAACCATTACTGGTTGTCACTAAGCTGTAGCTTTCTCAAATCATTTGAGAAAGCTACAGCTTTTTGTATGTAGAAATTACCGTAAAGGGTTACTGCAATATATTTGGCGACTGACTATTCAGACTTCTGTTATACTAGTGTTAAAAGCAGTATGGGGGGTCAGTAGATGAAACATGTATGGACAGTGAAGTACAGGGAACATACAATTTGCGTCATCAATACATGGACCAATGAAAAACTGTTTGTCGATGGTGTTTTACAGGATGAGCAGGTCGGCTTGTATTTCACTTCTCGATTAGTTGGAAAAGTGAAAAGTGAAGACGGTGAATACGAGGATATTAAAGTATCGCTTAGTACTAGTTTGTGTAGAGTACAATGCCGCATGTTTGTTGGAGAGCGATTAATTTATACAACAAAATTGCAAATGGGTGGATGACTGTGGAACAAAAAACGACTAGAGAATGTGCATATAAATAGTGGGAATCTGCAAGAGTCAAAGCTCATGCAGGTTTTTTGCTGATTGTTCAAACAAATGTGGATAAACGAATTTCTAGTATTCTACAGTGAAAGTCTGTATGTTTAATCTATTCAGTTTCTTTAAGGGGGGTATACATAAATGAAACCAATTATTGGTCTTACCGCGTCTCTTGAACTAGGACGTGATGAATATGGTATCGAAATTGCTGACACTGAAGCAATTTTAGCGGCGGGAGGTCTGCCATTCATGCTTTGTCACTTAACAGAAAAAGCGGATATTGACGAAATTGCTGAACATATTGATGGGTTGTTTTTGGCAGGAGGCTACGACATTGACCCAACCGTATTTGGTGAAGAGCCGCATCCAAACCTGGGTGTCATCATTCCGTCTCGTGATGCATTTGAATTAGCGTTAGCAAAAAAAGTAATGGCGTTAAACAAACCCATATTAGGCGTATGTCGAGGAGCTCAAGTAATAAATATTGCTGTGGGTGGCGATATGTATCAGGACATCTCTACACAAGTAACAGCAGATTTGGTGCAACACCAGCAAAGAGCACCACGGTTTCACGGCTCTCATTTTGTTAAGGTCGGAGAAAGCACACTCCTGCACCGATTAACAGGGATGCGGCGGTTAAAAGTGAATAGCCGCCATCATCAGGCGAATCGACTGGTACCTAAGCCTCTGATCATTAGTGGGGTGTCGAGTGATGGCATTGTAGAAGCGATTGAAAGCACACAGCACCTCTTTGTTTTAGGAGTGCAATGGCATCCTGAAAATATGGCAAGAGTTGCAGACCCAGCATCACTCGGAATTTTCAACGGATTTATCGAAGCATGCCGAGAAGAAGGAGATGAATAGATGCAAATTTTTGATACACATTGTGATGCGCTTCTAAAGCTGCAGGTAGCAAAACGAAATGCGTTATTTAACGGAGAGTTGTTAGACTACCAACATTCAGATTTACTGGATACCAATTTCAACCGGCTCAAAGCGGGAGGTGTAAAAGTACAGTTTTTTGCTGTTTTTGTTCATCCAGACTTTCCATCTGATGAAAAATGGCAGCATGCACTCGAACAAATCGATCTTTTTTATAGTGAAATCCTTGGAGGAAATCCACTGATGAAGCACATCAAGAATTGGCAAGACATCGAGTGGCTAAAAGATGATGAAATTGGCGCGGTTTTGACGCTTGAGGGAGCGGATGCGTTTGGTAACGACTTGGCAAAACTTCGCCATCTTTACCGGTTAGGTGTGCTGTCAGTAGGGTTGACTTGGAACAACGCCAACCTATGTGCTGATGGAGTTGGCGATCCACGTGGTGCAGGTTTAACAGTGCTAGGAAAAGAAGTAGTTCTTCTTAATAATGAACAGCATGTTTTTACTGATGTTTCTCATTTATCCATAAATGGATTTTGGGACGTGATGGAACTAGCAAAATATCCAATTGCCAGCCACTCGAACGCCCGTGCTCTTTGCGATCATCCGCGCAATTTGAATGACGAGCAAATTCGAGCGATGTTCAAAAATAATGGAATGATCGATGTCGTATTTTGTCCGCAGTTTATTAACAAAGACAGTGATCAAGCGACAATACCGGATTTGATTCGTCATATTGATCATCTTTGTTCGCTTGGTGGAGTTCGCCAAGTGGGCATTGGATCAGACTTTGACGGAATTTCCTCGTACATTACAGATCTTAATAATGCATCCGAATTTCCTAACCTGATTGACGCGCTACAAAAACACTATACAGCTACAGAAGTAGAAGGCTTTATGTATCGGAATTTTCTTGAACACCGTCCCGGAATTTAAATCTATAAAACGATGGTCACATAAGAAATCCCTTTCACATAAATGCGAAAGGGATTTTTTTAATATTTATTCATAGAGGATTCCGTATTTTCGATAGAAGCCTCACCTTGTGCGACGGCTTCAGGTGAAGCAGCTAGTCGACGTCTATGCAAAATTGCGTTTATTTCAGCGCCAATGACTAAAATTAGACCGGTCAAGAAGAACCATAGCATCAAGACAATGAGTCCTCCAAGGCTGCCATAAGTCGCGGAATAACTGCCGAAGTTTGACACATAGATGGAGAAGCCAAATGACACGACTTGCCATAAAACAGTTGCGATGACAGCTCCGATAATAACTTCTTTAAATGGAAAGTTTTTATCGGGAGCAAATTTGTACATGAATGCCAAAACGATACTCATGACTGCGATTGAAATGACCCAACGTAAAACTTGAAAAATGATTTCAGTTTGTTCAGGAAGACTAAAGAACGATTTAATCATATCGATAATCGTACCACCGAAGATAGGTAAAATAAGTGCAACGATGACCGCAATTAGCATGCCCAGTGTTAACACAATAGCTGTTGCTTTCAATTTGATAAACGAACGCGTTTCTTCAATGCCATAAGCTTGGTTGGTAGCATTAATAAAAGCAGACAGCGCATTCGATGCAGACCAAAGCGTACCCAGTATACCAAATGTCAACAAGCCACCTGATGGCGTAGTGACCACACTCACAATTGTATCTTGGAATGTAGAAGCCACTTCTCCTGGTAGTATGGTACCGATGAAATCTACGGCACGTTGTGGATCAATTTGCAGATAAGGCAAAATTGCCAGCAGCAAAATCAACAAAGGAACAATGGCTAGTAAATAATAATAAGCTTGTGCTGCAGCTAGTGTTGTCGCGTTATCTTTTTTGAATTCATTGCCGAGCTCTTTAACAAATCCCATAGCTTTACTCATATGACGCCCTCCATTTAAAAAATTAGTTACTTTGTATATGCCCTATTAAAGAATACATTAACCCTTAAATAGTAATAAAAGAATAATTAGAAAGCCACGACAAATCATTTTAGTCCGAAAAAAAGGAACTGTCCCATAAGTTCCAAAAAAAGACGAAGAAAAAGAATTTTTTTCTTCGTCTTTTTTTGGAGTGAGTGCCCTGAAAGCAGTTGGCAGATGCCGGCTACTTTCAGGAGATTGAGGATCAATGCCACAATCCCGAAATTTCATCGAGGTCCTGGAGTAGAAATCGTCGGAATGGACATCAGCCTTTTCTCACAAATGCAAAAAAGAGCTGTCCCAAAAGTCATGAAAATGACTTTTGGGACAGCTCTTTAAAGCTTATTTCGGCAATAGATCACAGGCGACTTTTAAGATATGGTGATTCTCCATTTCAACAATAGACCATTGACAACCTTTTTTTACAAAGCGATCACCAGTCTCAGCTTCAATTAGCTGATGTTGTATCCATCCCGCAATCGTATCAATATCTTCGCTGTCTTCAAACTCAAAATCGAAACGTTCTTCCAAATCTTTTAACAGGACGCGACCGTTTAGAAGATAGCGTGTCTCGCTTTCCTTAATAATTTCCTCATCTTCTTCTTCATCAAACTCATCTCGGATTTCTCCGACAATTTCCTCTAGTATATCTTCCATTGTAATCAAACCAGAAGTTCCACCATATTCATCAATGACAAGAGCGATATGCGTGCGATCTTTTTGCATTCTTACTAAGGCATTTTGAAGCGGTGTTGTTTCATGGAAATAAGGGAGATCGTGAATAAGTTCCAACATTTCAAAATGCCCGTTAACAGCGTAATGCGTCAACACTTCTTTCGCATTGATAAATCCAATTAAATCGTCTTTGTCTCCGTCTTTTGCGATAGGATAACGTGTAAAACGATGGTCACGGATTTCAGCTAGAAGTTCCTCAGCTGATAAGTCATCTGAAAAGGCAATCATCTGAGTGCGAGGAATCATCACATCTTTTGCACTGCGTTCATCAAAAGCAAAAATATTTTGCATATAAGACAATTCAGTTTGATTGATTTCCCCACTTTGGAAGCTTTGAGCCATGATAATTTTCAACTCTTCTTCTGAATGAGCTTGATCTTCTTTGGCAGGTTCCACACCAAAAATCCGTAACAGAATGCGAGCAGAGCCATTCAGAATGAAAATAAACGGATACATGATTTTACCAAACCAATAGAGAAAAGGTGATAATAATAGCGTCATGCGTTCAGCAAATTGAAGCGCTAGCGATTTTGGAGCCATTTCCCCGATGACAACGTGCAAAAATGTCACAAGCGAGAAAGCGATAAAAAATGAAATGACAGTAGAAGCGGAAGAAGGAACATCGAGCATTTCGAACAAAGGAAGCAAGAGCCGTTCAACAGTAGGTTTCCCTAACCAGCCTAATCCAAGAGCGGTAACAGTGATACCAAGCTGACAAGCTGACAAATAATAATCAAGATCACTGGTTATTTTTTTGACCAGTACGGCTTTTTTGTTTCCTTCATCAATCAATTGGTCGATGCGCGACATCCGGACTTTAACGACGGCAAATTCCGAGCCGACAAAAACAGCCGTTAACGCGATTAGCAAGACGAGTAAAGCTAGATTCAATATAAGTATGGGGTCCAATAAATTCCCTTAAATAAGGGATTCACCTCCGAAAGTAGTTGTTGAAGTTAAATTTACCATAATTTTACCGTTAAATATAGAGTAAAGCTTAATGCTCAGCAATGATCTGACGCGTGAGTTCTTTCACATCAATGGCTGTATCCTCATTAATTACATCATCTAGCATAACATTTTTAAAATAGCCAACACTCGTAGGTAGCGGCAGACCGAGCAGTTTAGTCAAAGCAATTCGATACATGACAACAAACTCCTTGTCGGTATTCCCGCGTTTTAACTCTGCAAAAGCTTCGTAAAATTGATCGAGTTTATCTGCCATCTCCAGCAAACGTCCTTCAATCGTTGCGTCTTTTCCTTCTTTCATACGGTCGAAAAAGACATCGCGGAATTCTTCTGGAATCTCACGAAGGATAAATTTCTCCATCATGCCTTCCTCCACTTTCGCAATCATTTCTTTTAATTCGGGAGATGCGTATTTGACAGGTGTTTTAATATCACCAATAAACACCTCTGCGAAATCGTGATTGATTGTTTTCTCATACAATGATTTCCAATCAATTTCTTGACCGGAACGTTCTTCGATTGTTGCAAAAAACATAGCATACTGACTGACTTTCCAGGAATGTGCTGCAACATTATGTTCTTCAAACTTAAACATTCCAGGTGCCCGAATAATTCGTTCCAAATCATTCAATGAAGTAAAAAAACGATGAATTCCCATAAAAACGCCTCCTCTAAAAACAACCATATAGGTTGAACTAATGATTGCTACTTGTCGATATTCCGCAAACCAGCCTGCTTGCCAGAGCCATGCCCAAAACGATGTAGAAAAGTCGCGTTCTTTCATCTGACAGAGATGAATTCCAATACATAGGTAATTTTCCTATCTTCAGCATACACGATTTTTAGTATAATAAAAATGATACTGAAAAAGCACGACAAAGGAGAAAAAAAGCATGACGGGTAAAACACATATTATCGGTGGCATAGCAGCAAGTCTTGCTTTTGCACAAATTACGAACTATGAACCAGTTCTTTTAGTAGGAGCAGGTGTGCTTGGGGCAGTGATTCCAGACATTTGTCATGGCGGGAGCAAAATCGGACGAAGCCTGCCTGTTCTTTCAAAAATAATCAATGGTCTTTTTGGTCACCGTACATTTACGCATAGTTTATTGTTTCTGGCATTAATCGCATGGTTACTAAGCAAATTCATGCCGGTTGAAGCTATTTCAGCAGGTTTGTTAGTAGGAATGATCAGTCATATTGTATTGGATATGGCAACGAAAAGAGGCGTTAAATTCTTTTTTCCATTCAAGTGGACGGTTCGTTTTCCAATAACCGCTACTACAGGAGGCGCTTCTGAATCTTTGGTTTTCGCTCTTCTGTCTCTTCTGACCGTGTACTTTGGATACGGTGTTCTTCTTGCGCTCTAAGTGTTTCACTTTTAGGCCTTAGGGATATAAAAGCAAAAACTGATAGCAATATAGGAGTTGAAGGGCGACGATTTTAAATCGTCGTCCCTTTTTTGGAATTTTTTAGCGGGAAATAGAGTTATCTTAGTTTTCAACCTTGTTTCTATTGATAGAAAACTATACAATTACAGGAATAAATATTCAAAAAATCTAAAAAAATGGAGGGATCGTATGATTGCTGCAACATGGAATTGGATGTGGGAAAAGCATGATCAGGCCAAAGATACATTTCGTCTTTTTACCAACCCAGGAGCAGGTATTCCTGATGATCGTGACCGGGCAGAAGATGCCGGATCTTACGATGAACGTAAGAAAAAACGCAGCTATAATACACCTCAGTTAATTGGCTTGTTTCTCGGTCCGCTGCTATTTCTTTTAACTTTGCTTTTTTTTAATCCTGAAGGACTACCGCCTGAAGCGAGAGCGATACTGGCCAGTACTATTTGGATTGCGACTTGGTGGATTACGGAAGCTATTCCGATTCCCGCAACATCGCTTCTGCCCATTGTTCTTTTTCCAATGACCAACGGGCTTGATGTAAGCGCTACAACTTCGGCATATGGCAATGATACAATTTTTCTTTTCATGGGTGGCTTTATGATTGCTCTGACAATGGAAAAATGGGATTTGCATAAGAGAATTGCCTTAACGATTATTTCAGTCATTGGTACAAACACAGAACGCATCATTCTTGGCTTTATGGTGGCTACTGGGTTCTTATCCATGTGGATTTCCAATACAGCGACGGCCATGATGATGGTACCCATCGGTTTGGCCATTATCTATCAAGTATCAGAAGCGCTGAAAGATGACGCTTCAATTGATACCTCAAAAGAAAATTTTGGTTTTGGTAAAGCACTGATGCTTGGAATTGCTTATTCTGCTTCACTTGGCGGGATTGCGACATTAATCGGAACGCCACCAAATACACTTTTAGCAGGGGCAATCAATGAAATTTACGGGATTGAGATTACTTTTGCTCAGTGGATGCTATTTGGTGTACCACTGGCGTGGATTTTTATTTTAGTTGCTTGGGTTTATCTAGTGAAAGTGGCTTATCCGCAAAAGTTGAAGCATTTACCAGGAGGAAGCGAAGTAATCCGCCAGCAGAAAAAAGACTTAGGCGTAGCTTCTTATGAAGAAAAAGCGGTCTTTGTGGTTTTCGTAGCAGTAGCGCTTGCTTGGATTAGTCGTTCATTTGTTCTCGATGCTTTTGCACCCAACCTGGAAATGACAGATGCAATGGTCGGTTTAATCGCCGCAATGATTTTGTTCATTATTCCATCCAAGAATAGAAAAGGTGATAATTTGTTAGACTGGGCGACAGCAGTCAAGTTGCCTTGGGGCATTTTGTTGTTATTTGGTGGAGGGTTAGCTATCGCTGCCGGATTTACCAATTCAGGTCTTTCTGAATGGATTGGAAATCAATTGATTGGACTGCAAGGTGTGAATGTTTTAGTCATTGTGTTGGTCGTAGCGGCTCTTGTGTTATTCCTGACTGAGATCACTTCAAACACAGCGACGGCTTCGATGATGTTCCCAATTATGGCATCACTTTCAGTAGCTCTTAGCATTCATCCGTATGCATTGATGGTCACTGCGGCCGTTGCAGCATCTTGTGCATTTATGTTGCCAGTTGCAACACCACCGAACGCAGTCGTTTTTGGCTCCGGCTATTTGAAGATTTCAGATATGGCTAAAGCTGGACTTGCGCTTAATATCTTTGGGATTTTCTTTGTTGGACTCGCCGTGTTCTATTTCTTGCCGCTGGTTTGGGGCATTGACTTACTAACGATTCCAGATGAATTTCTAAAATAGCGTTATTTATAGCAAAAGCAGGCTTACCTTCCGGTAGAGCCTGCTTTTTTTCTGTAAAATGTAACAGCTGCTATGTAAAGAAGTGGCAAAATGGCGGTAAAAAGAACAAGACCTGTCCAACCACCAGAGGTCCATAAAGGACTTAATAGAGAACTTCCGGCTGCGACACCCGTGTAGTAAGCTACTAAATACAAACTAGAAGCACTGCCTTTATGGTGAGTTGCTTGTTGACTTACAGAAGCAGCAGTTAAAGAGTGAGAGGTAAAAAATCCAAGGCAAGTTACGCAAAGGCCGACAACAATCATCCAAAGGTATGGACTAAGTGTCATAAAAATTCCAGCTGATAAAATAAACACGCCTGCTAAACGAACATTGCGCAAGCCAAACTTTTCAGCAACTCGACCAGCTATTGGTGAACCGATAACACCAATCCCATACGCAAAAAACAAATAGGATATGGCCTGTAGCGACATTGTAAAGGGAGGCGCCTCTAAATAAAAAGGTAAGTACGTCCAAATACCCGTAAAGGAAATTTGCAAAATTGTACCAAGACCAAAGACGATGAGTAGTGCAGGATTTTTTAAGTGAAACAAGAAGCCTTCTATATCTTTTGCAAAGCTTACTTGGCTAGCTTTAAAATTTCGTGATGGCGGCAGTAAATAAAGGACAACAACGAATATGAAAAGTCCCGTCACGGCAAAAGCATAAAAGGAAATTTGCCACGAGAAATGGTCAGTTAGGAAGCCTGTTAAAAAACGTCCCAACATCCCGCCGAGCGCGTTACTAGAAATATAAAGAGCAGTGGCATAGGCAATATTTTTTCTATCGATTTCCTCGCTGATATAAGCAAGTGCTGCAGCAGGAACACCTGCCAGCGCAAAGCCTTGGATAAAACGAAGAATTAGCAGGATAGAAAATGAATCGGTCAAAGGAATGACGAAAAAAGGAATGGCTGAACCGAGTAAAGAATAAATGATATACGATTTTCTGCCGTTACGATCAGAAAAAAATCCGAGAATAATGAGTCCAAGTATTAAGCCGATAATGGTTAGTGACAAAGACAAGCTAGCCGTAGAGATCGGAACTTGAAATTCTTCTACAAAAACCGGAAGCAAGGGCTGTACAGCGTACATGTTTGCAAAAATAAATAAAGAAGCAAACAGAAGACTGAGGATGATTTTCCAAAATTGACGGTCTTTAACAGTATAGCGTTGCGAATCCATAGGTCACGTCCAATCGATACTCACTTTTTTTGTCTTAAGTAAATCAAAGAAATGACTTAAGAGTGAAGAGGCTTCATTATTTTCTATTCTACATAAGTTTATCGAAAGATTTTACTTTTTCGGTTAGATAGATGTGAAAGTTGATATTTCACAACGAGAGCGAGGAGAAATAGAGACTTTACGTTAAATTTCAACAAAATAAACAATTACAAAAGTAAACTTTCTCATCATAATGGAACAAAAAACCCGCATGCACAAAGGCAGCGGGAAAATTTTATAATTTATTGAAGAAAGAAAGAACTTGTTTTTTTGTAGGTTCTTGCAAACGGTAGCGCAATTCTTTGTTCTGGGTATTAACGATATGATAGGCCGGATTTTCAGCAACTGTGAATTTCCAATGGGGTTTGGTATTTTTCTTTTTAATTTGAAGTTCAGGAAGCATCATCTTTTTAGTGAAGCTTTCAAGTTTCGCCATTAAAAAGGTATCCATGTACCGTACGAGCAAAAAGCCTTGTTGACGTTCCGGATCGAACTTCGCCAAATTGAATTCACTGACGTCAAATCCCTTTTCATATCGCTGAACAGACGGGGACAGTACAAAACAATCTTCATTCATAAAGATAGTTGAGTTTCCTTGTTGTTTCAGCCCTAATTCTTCAACCAGAAAATCCTTGTTGACGAGACTCATTTCGCGTGCAGTAGCCATGTGATTCCTCCTAATATAACTCGTTGTTCTTCTATTATAACACTATTTAGCCATTTAAGGGACCTTAACGAATTTTCCGTTGATTTTGAGTCTAAGAGAGTGCAAAGGCTCAGGGCTATCGATTTAAAGGGATAAAGAGCGGTACTAAAAGTCAAGCCACAGCAGGACGAAAAAACTAGAAAAGTGAATAGTGTTACAATCTTAACATGTCATAAGTTGTCTGAATTTTATCCTCGTAAAAGACAAAAAGGATAAAAGATCGAATTTTCTGTTATATTTATAGTAAATGATAAACAGAGGAAGGAGCGATTAAGATGTGTGGAAGATACTCGCTGTTCACTGATTACGCAGTATTGATTGAGCGTTTTACTATTGAAACGTCAAAAATTGATCAACATAGCTATTCAAAAAGCTATAATGTAGCACCTTCGCAACAAGTCCTATCAATCATCAATGATGGAGACAAAAATCGCCTTGGTGAACTCCGCTGGGGGCTGATTCCTTCATGGGCAAAAGACGCGAAAATTGGTTATAAGATGATCAATGCCCGGGCAGAAACGGTAGCGGAAAAACCTAGTTTTCGCAATGCTTTTAAAAAAAGACGCTGTTTGGTAGTGGCAGATTCCTTTTATGAATGGCAGCGCGCGGGCGCAGAAAAAATTCCAATGCGAATCAAATTAAAAACTGGAGAACCTTTTGCTTTTGCAGCTATTTGGGAATCGTGGACAGGACCTGATAACAAAATCATCAATAGCTGCTCGATCATAACGACAAGTTCAAATGCTTTAATGGAATCTATTCATGATCGAATGCCTGTTATTTTATCAAAAGAAGACGAAAAAACTTGGTTAGACCCACGTGTGGAAGATATTGAGATATTGAAGACCTTGTTGAAACCTTACCGAGCTGAAGATATGGAGGCGTACCGTGTCTCTGAAGAGGTCAATTCTCCGAAGAACAATAAACCCGAATTGATTGAAAAAGTTGGCTGAATCACGGAACCTTTACTGATCCAACTAGTCAAAGGGGGAATAACAATGAAGAGTGGCTTGGTATTAGAAGGTGGCGGAATGCGCGGCGTTTATACTGGGGGAGTGCTTGAGAAGCTACTAGAAGAAGAAATTTTTGTGGATTACGTAATTGGGGTTTCGGCAGGTGCTTGCCATGCATCTTCTTATGTCTCTAGACAAACCGGTCGTAACCGGGAAGTGACCATCGGCTATGTGAACCACCCTGAATATATTTCAATTAAGAATTTGCTGACTAAACGTGAGCTTTTTGGCATGGATCTGATTTTTGATAAAATTCCAAACAGTTTGGTGCCTTTCGATTACGACGGATTTTACACTTCAACAGAAGAATTTGTAGTAGGTACCACAGATTGTCAGACAGGAAAAGCGGTATATTTTGAAAAGCAACGTCGACCGGAAGATGTGTTGACAATCGTCAGAGCTTCTAGTTCTTTGCCTTTAATGTCGCAGCCAGTAAAGTTTGACGGTAAACTATTGATGGACGGCGGTATTGCGGACCCACTTCCAATTCGTAAAGCACTATCAGATGGGGTGACCAAACCAATCATTATCTTAACTAGAGAAAAGGGCTATCGAAAAAAAAAGAGTCGATTTGCGAGAGTTCTACCATCGTTTGTCCGCAAGTACCCTGCTATTGCAAAGACAATGGAAAATCGGCACCTGTATTATAACGAAACGATGGAATTTATTGAGAAGTTGGAAAGTGAAGGTTTGGCTTTAGTCATCAGACCCTTTAACTTGTATAAGATCAAAGGCATCGAACGAGATCCTAAAAAGCTCGAAATTTTATACAATCAAGGCTATCAAGATGCGACAGACAAATTCAATGAAGTACTTTCTTTTCTTCAAAAATAACTTTTGCAATTTTGGAAAACACATCGTGGTAAAATTAGTTGAGGTGATTGATTTATGATTTGCAAACTAAATCATCAAGATGAACAAATTGCTAAAAATATTCAGCAAATCCAACAGCAGGGTTACCGTATAGAAGCTGAAATGATGGGGTTTTACGGAATTCCACAGCTCCATGAACCAATTTTGGAAATCCAACACAGTACAGAAGTATTTATCGGATTCAACGAAGAGCAATTACAAGGAGTCATTTCTTATCAGGTCGAAGAAGGACTGATCGATATCCACCGGCTAGTTGTTGCCCCTTGTTATTTCCGAAAGGGTGTTGCTAAACAATTAATCGAATATGTATTGAGAAACTACCGGGGATATGAATTCATCGTTAGTACCGGTACTGCAAACAAACCGGCAATTGCTCTTTATCAAGCGTTTGGTTTTCAAGAAAAACGACTAATTGAAGTAGCACCCGGTATTTATTGCACACAATTTAGCTTGAGCAATTAAATGCAAAAATACGATAATCAAATTCTAAAATAAAAGCTTGAGGTGTATTTATGAGATTAGATGACATTGATCGAAAGATATTGGCGTTACTGACCGGCAATGGCCGGATGTCATACGTAGATATCGGTAAAGAATTAAATTTATCCCGTGTTGCGATTCGTGAAAGGGTTCACCAGTTAACGAAGGCGGGAGTTATCGAAAGTTTTACAGTGGTAATCAATAGTGAAAAAGTCGGCAAAAAAGTTTCTGGATTTTTTGAAGTAGATTGCGAACCTGCTTCTTTGGTGGAAGTCGCTCAAGCTTTAGCAGACAATCCAAGTGTCGCGAGTTGCTATCAGATGACAGGACCATCCACTCTTCATATGCATGTGCTCGTTGACGATTTTGCTGGCCTTGAAAAATTCATTAACGAAGAACTATATGCGCTCGAAGGAATCACGAGAGTCGAAAGTCATATTCTCCTCCGACGATTTAAAAGTCGTACAGGAATGAAATTATAAAAGCCTGCAGCTTAAAAAGCTGCAGGCTTTTATAATTTCAAATTTCATAACATCTAGTGAATGTGCAAATAGTATGTAAGTTGAATGAAAGAAATCGACTTTTCTACATCGCTTCGGCCGCTTTGGGCATGTCTCTCGCAAGAAGCCAGGCAAAGTTCACCAGTCTTCTTACTTCGCCCAGCCTGTGGACCCGAAATCACAGCTGTTTTGTGGAATACCGAAAAATGGACATGATTAGTTCAACCTATAAAGTTATTTTTTACTTTAAGTTAGGTAAAAACGGATTATAGTGAACTTTAAGAAAGCATAAATATTAAAAAAACATATTTTCGTAATTTAGATGTAGCTTTTTGAACAGTATTGCACTATAATCAAAATTATCAAATTATTTCTTTTGGGAATCAATTTATACTAAATGCTTAACAAATGATTGGAGGGGTAAGATTGATTGCTTTAATAATACGCAGAACTTTGCAATTGCTGTTCCTGTTGCTCGGTATTTCATTTCTTGTATTTTCTTCAATGTACATTGCTCCGGGAGATCCGGCTGCTGTGATTGGGGGACCAACAGCTACAGAATCAGATATTACAGCAATTCGAGATAACCTCGGATTGAATGATCCTTTTCTTACTCAATATGTAAGATATGTGGGGAACGCAGTTCAAGGAGATTTTGGGTATTCTTATCAAACTACCCAACCAGTAGCAGATGCAATAATGATTAGATTTCCCAACACCTTGAAATTAGCAATTGCCAGCATGATTGTAGCGGTAATCATCGGAGTCTTGACCGGCCTAATTTCTGCATTAAAACAAAATTCTTGGTTGGATATCTCCGCCACAACCTTCGCACTAGCTGGGATTTCGATTCCGAATTTCTGGTTAGGTGCTCTATTGATTTTAGTATTTGCTGTAAATCTTCAGTGGTTGCCAGTTGGGGGAATGTCCAATCCCTTCTATACAATCGATGGTATTAAAGAATTAATTTTGCCTGCAATCACTCTCGGAACGGGTTCTGCGGCTATGATTGCACGAATGACTAGATCTTCTATGCTCGAGGTAATTCGTGCTGACTATGTTCGCACGGCACGAGCAAAAGGGGTTAAAGAAAGAAATGTGATATGGATTCATACGTTAAAAAATGCCATGATTCCAATCATCACTGTTATTGGCTTGAATTTTGGTCTCCTTCTGGGTGGAACAATCATTACTGAAAAAGTGTTTGCTATTAATGGTGTTGGACGTTTAATGATTGATGCCATTGCAGCCCGCGATTTTCCAATGGTGCAAGGTTCTGTTTTACTCGTAGCAACTTTGTTTGTAGTAGTAAATTTAATCGTGGATATCGTGTATACGTATATCGATCCACGTATCAAGTACGAGTAGAAGGGAGCGAGGAACCATGACCACAGTTCAAGCAGTGAAATTGAAGCCTAAAAAAAGAGAAAAGTATTATGTAACAACGATCAGACGATTGCTTAAGAATAAATTAGCTGTCGTAGGATTAATCATTGTCATCTTACAAATATTAATAGCGATTTTCGCGCCATTTATTACAATTCACGATCCTATCAAACAAAATCTAGCAACCAGTGAAATGCCTGTTTTCAGTGAAGGACACTGGCTCGGAACAGATAATTACGGGCGTGATGTATGGAGTCGAATTGTCTATGGAGCTCGTATTTCTTTAGTAGTAGGAAGCGTGGCTGTCACTTTGGGACTTGTCGGTGGAATTATTTTAGGAATGTTGGCAGGTTATTACCGGAAAATGGATGCTGTCATCATGCGCTTTGTAGATTTACTGTTTTCGTTTCCCGGAATTTTGTTGGCTATGCTAATTATTGCAATTCTTGGTACAAGCCTAGTAAATGTAGCAATTGCGATTAGTATCTGGTCGATACCTACTTGTGCTCGTATTGTCAGAGGTTCAGTACTATCAATAAAAGAAAAAGAATACATTATGGCTATGCGTTCAATGGGAGCATCGGATCTTCGCATTATGACTCGTCATATTTTGCCGAATGCTTCAGCACCAATTATCGTTTTTGCTACTATGCGAATGGCTACAGCGATTTTATCGACAGCTGCTCTTAGTTATTTAGGACTCGGTGCTCAGCCGCCAACACCTGAGTGGGGAGCAATGATTTCGCAAGGACAAGATTTTATGTGGTCATCACCTCATTTAACTATTGTACCTGGAATTGCTATCATGTTGACCGTCTTTGCTTTTAACGTATTGGGCGATGGTCTTCGCGATGCGCTTGATCCAAACATGGATTTACAACAATAAAACATATAGGAGGAATTTATTCAATGAAGAAAAACTGGCTACTTTTATTAACATTAATCGGGTTACTAATTTTGAGTGCTTGTTCAGAAAGTACAATTCCAGAAGATGCAGAAGGTAGTGAAGGTTCAACTTCTTCAGAAGCTGTAGAACAAGAAGTGATTTACGCTTCTACTACAGATGCAGTCGGGCTTTCACCAACGTTGACAAATGATTCGGTATCTTCAAGTGTCATGTCTCAGGTTTATGAAAACTTGTTTGAACGCAATCCTGAAACAATGGAACTTGAGCCGAAATTGGCTGAGTCCTATGAAAATACCGATGAATTAACGTGGGTCATTAAGTTAAAAGAGGGCATTAAATTTCAAGACGGCACACCATTTAATGCGGAAGCAGTAAAGTATACATTTGAAAAATTAGTCGATCCAGCTACTGCAGCACCACGGGCTTCTCTACTGGAGCCAATTGATACGGTTACAGCAGTTGACGAGACAACTGTAGAAATTAAGACGAAATATCCATACGGCCCTTTGTTAGCTGCCTTGTCCCACTCAAATGCAGCGATTATTTCTCCTACTGCTGATGAAGCACAGGATTTGATGCAAAACCCAGTAGGCACAGGTCCTTTCAAATTTGGAAGTTGGAGCCAAGGAGATCAAATCGTGTTGGAAAAGAACGAAGATTATTGGGATGGAGCTCCTGACCTAGATAGAGTGACATATAAAGTTGTACCTGAAATTTCAACAGCTATTTCTATGCTGCAAACTGGTGAAGTAAACTTTATCGATGCTTTGCCATCAGAGCAATTGTCACGTGTTGAATCTTTAGACAATGTGGAAGTTACGAAAAAGGAAGGAACGCCTGTTTATTACTTAACATTTAATCATTCGAAAGAACGCAATAAAAACCCGGATTTCCGTAAAGCGGTAGCAAGTGCAGTAGACCGTGATGCTTTCGTTGAAAAATTGAATGGTCTCGGTGTTAGAAGTGATAGCATTCTTGGGCCTCAAGTATTTGGTTATGAAGAATCAGCAGACAACGGTGGAACAGCCTACGATCCAGAAGCAGCTAAAAAACTGGTGAAGGAAAATGGATTTGGTGATGAACCGATTAAATTACTTGCAGCCAATCGCGACAACTTTATTTTAATGGCTGAAATTGTACAATCTCAATTGACAGAGGCAGGATTCAATGTAGAAATTGAAACAATGGAATGGGCTACTTTTCTTGATACAGCAAGAGCAGGGGAATATGATTTAACATTCCTAAGTTGGTCCAATGTGACAAGTGATGGTTCCGAAATGTTCTACCCGAACTTCCATTCTGATAACGTGGGTGCTTCGAACCGTGCACAGTACAGCAATCCGGAATTTGACAAACTTGTCGAAGCTTCTCGTACAACAGTTGATCAAGAAGAACGTAAAAACTACTTGGCACAAGCAAATCAATTGATGCTTGATGAAGATGCAGCTATTGTGATGTATCACGGCGTAGTGACTGCTGCTACGGATCAATCGATTCAAGGACTTCAACTCGATCCAAATGGCCAATGGTTCTTACAAAAAGTAATAAGAGAGTAGGGTGAATATGGCAGAGACATTACTTGAAGTGAAGAATTTAGTGACATCATTTCGTACAGCGGAAGGTTCATTACAAGCAGTTAGAGATGTCTCTTTCCATGTAGATAAAGGAGAAACCTTATGTATAGTCGGAGAATCAGGATGCGGTAAAAGTATTACTTCGCTATCTGTGATGCGACTGTTGCCTTCAAACGGCACTATTGAAAGTGGAGAGATTCTACTAGATGGTGAGCCTCTCGAAAAACTTTCACATGAACAGATGCGTAAACTTCGAGGTAATAAGATGTCAATGATTTTCCAAGAACCGATGACCGCATTGAATCCAGTGCTAACAATTGGCTACCAATTACGTGAACCTTTACTTTTGCATCATAAATTATCGAAAAGCGAAGCCAGTAAACAAAGCATCGAATTGCTGAAGCAAGTTGGAATTCCTAATGCTGAAAAACGGTTGAATCAATATCCTCACGAATTAAGTGGAGGGATGAGACAGCGTGTCATGATTGCGATGGCACTTGCTTGTCATCCGAGTTTACTAATTGCTGATGAGCCGACAACGGCTTTAGACGTAACGATTCAGGCACAAATTTTAGATTTAATCAAAGATTTAAAAGACAAATTAAATATGGGGGTGTTGATGATCACCCACGATATGGGTGTTGTAGCAGAAGTTGCCGATCGAGTTATGGTCATGTATGCAGGGAAAAAGATAGAAGAAGGACCAGTACGTGAAATTTTTGAAAATCCACAGCATCCCTATACAATTGGTTTATTGAATTCAGTACCAAATGTAGATGATCCAGAATTTGAATTAGAACCGATTCCCGGGAATATGCCAGGGTTAAATGAAAAAATAACGGGCTGCCGCTTTCATCCACGCTGTATGTTTGCTATGGATAAATGTAAAACAGACGTACCTCCAGAGTTCAATGCAGGAAAAGGTCATCAGGCAAGCTGTTGGCTGTTAGACAAGGAGGTGGAATTTGTTGACAACAATCAAAGAAAAATCACCCTCGAAGTCTGAAATTTTACTAGAATTAGATGGAGTAAAAAAATACTTTCCAATTAAAGGGGGTATATTGAAAAGAGTCATAGGAAATGTCAAAGCGGTGGAATCAGTTTCCTTAAAACTCTATAAAGGCGAAAGTCTTGGAGTCGTAGGAGAGTCAGGATGCGGCAAGTCGACTCTCGGCAGAACAATTTTGGGACTTGAAGAACTTACTGATGGGAAAATTTTCTTTAATAAGCAGGAGATTCAAGATTTAAAGCGAAAAGAGAAGAAGAAGTTTGTTAAGGAAATGCAGATGATTTTTCAAGACCCTTACGCATCCTTAAATCCTCGTCAGCGAATCGGTCACGCATTGGATGAAGTGTTCAAGATGCATACGAATATGCCTTTGCAAGAAAGAAGAGATGCAGTGGAGGATTTATTGAAGGAAGTGGGACTGAAATCAGAGCATTATGATCGTTATCCGCACGAATTCAGTGGAGGGCAACGACAACGCATTGGAATCGCGAGGGCAATTGCCCTGAATCCCCAGTTTATCATTTGTGATGAAGCTGTTTCAGCGTTAGATGTGTCCGTACAGGCCCAGGTGTTAAAGCTTTTGAAAACCTTGCAGGAAAAGTATGATCTTTCTTATTTATTCATTTCACATGATCTAGGAGTAGTTCGTTATTTTTGTGATCGCGTATTGGTCATGTATTTGGGTCATACAGTAGAGATGAGTGATGTGGCTAACATTTTTAAAAATCCACTTCATCCCTATACTCAAGCTTTATTGTCTGCAATTCCAAGGCCGACAGTAGATGCGAAAAAAGATCGAGTACGTTTGGTGGGAGATATGCCAAATCCATCAAATCCACCTTCAGGTTGTCCATTCCATACGCGTTGTCCTATCGTACAAGAAAGATGTAAAGTAGAAAAACCAGCCTTTATTGAACATGAAAAAGATCATTTTGCAGCTTGCCATTTTGCCGGATAATCAATAAGCCGAATGCGGAAGCGTTTCCGCATCCGGCTTTTATACTGACAGGAGGAGTTTTTATGGACTATTTACACAACCCATTTACAGCACAAAGACATACCGTATTTTCAAAAAAAGGCATGGTGGTTACGTCGCAGCCATTGGCGTCGCAAGCAGGCATTGAAATTATGCAAAATGGAGGTAATGCCATCGATGCAGCAATTGCCACAGCAGCGGCTTTAACGGTTGTTGAACCTACCTCAAATGGTATCGGTGGGGATGCCTTTGCGCTTGTCTGGGTCAAAGACAAGTTGCACGGCTTAAACAGTTCAGGTCCCGCACCAAAAAGTATTTCTCCTGAAGCGGTCAAAGCTTTAGGGTACGAGAAAATGCCGACGCACGGTTTAGTGCCTGTGACAGTTCCTGGAGTTCCAGCTGCATGGGCTGAATTATCGAAGAAATTTGGTAAGTTGTCTCTAGCAGAAGCTTTAAAACCAGCAATCCGTTACGCAGAAGAAGGTTATCCATTAACACCGATTCTGGGTAAATATTGGCAAGCAGCCTACGCTAAATACAAAGATTCGTTTACAAGCGAAGAATACCAAGGATGGTTTGATACGTTTGCACCAAACGGCAGAGCACCTGAAATTGGAGAAATGTGGTCATCTCCTGGTCATGCCAAAACATTAGTAGAAATTGGTCAAACCGATTCACGTTCTTTTTATGAAGGAGCAATTGCAGAAAAAATAGATGCTTTCATGAAAAAACATGATGGATTCTTATCTAAAGAAGACTTGGTAGCGTTTGAACCCGAGTGGGTAGAGCCCATTTCAACTGAATACCGTGGTTACGAAGTGTGGGAAATCCCACCAAATGGACAAGGCATGGTTGCTCTTATGGCCTTAAACATATTCAAAGAATTAGCACCACCGAAATGGCAGTCTGCTGAAACTTTCCATGAACAAATCGAAGCGATGAAGCTGGCGTTTACAGATGGTAAAGCGTTTATCACAGAGCCAGAAAATATGCCAGTCAGCACGCAGCATCTATTGTCTCAAGAATATGCGGCAGCTCGGGCTAAAACGATTAACGAAACTGCTGCGGATCCTGTACCGTACGAATTGCCTAAAGGCGGTACAGTTTATTTATCTACTGCAGATGAAGAAGGCAATATGGTTTCTTATATCCAAAGCAACTACATGGGTTTTGGTTCGGGAATTGTTATTCCAGAAACAGGCATAGGGTTACAAAACCGTGGAGCGGATTTCTCATTAGATGCAGAACATCCGAATGTATTGGCTGGAGGAAAACGAACATTCCATACAATCATTCCAGGATTTCTTACGAAAAACAAAAAAGCAGTTGGTCCTTTCGGCGTGATGGGTGGCTATATGCAACCTCAAGGACATTTCCAAGTGATTACGAACACCATTGATTATTTAATGAACCCACAAGCAGCACTCGATGCACCAAGGTGGCAATGGATTGAAGGCAAGACCGTTCTTGTTGAGCCGGACTTCCCTAACTATTTGGCACAAGGCTTAACACGAAAAGGTCATCATATCCAAGTAGCAACAGACAGTGGCAGTTTTGGAAGAGGACAAATCATTTGGCGCAACCCTGAGACCGGCGTATTATCCGGGGGCACTGAATCGCGTACAGATGGGGCGGTGGCTGTTTGGTAGGCGTCAAGAAAGTGGAGAAGCAGCAAGTCCAGCGTTCCCACTTGAAAATCAATAAGGACCTTTTTTTCGCATTTTTCCGCGTAGGTCTTCTCGGATTTGGTGGTGGACCTGCTGCTATTCCTCTTTTTCATCGTGAAGCTGTTGTCAATTACAACTGGATGACAGAAGACGAGTTCGGAGATACTTTAGCGTTGGGAAATACGATGCCAGGACCTATTGCGACGAAAATGGCAGGCTATATCGGTTATCGTGTTAATGGGGTAATGGGTTGTCTTGTCGCACTGGCTGCGTCAGTCATTCCGACAGTTATCTTAATGATTGTTTTGTTGGGCATTTTACAAAAATACAAAGATCTTGAATGGGTCAATAGCATGTCAGCCGCAGTGGTTCCAGTTGTAGGCGTTATGTTGGCGGTAATGACGTGGGATTTCTTTCAGAAGTCAGGAAAAGCTTTAGGGTTAGGACGCGCCATTCTATTCACAGCGATTGCCATTATTTTACTAGAACTAATGGGAATCCATCCGGCTATTATCATCGTAGGTATTTTGATTGTTTCCTTCACTTCATTTAAGAAGGGAGTCGGACCGAAATGATTTACTGGTCTATCTTTTTAGCGTTTTTTATCCCCGGTATTTTAGGCTATGGCGGGGGGCCGGCCTCAATTCCGCTTGTGGAAAAAGAAGTAGTAGACCACTACGGCTGGATGACCACCCAAGAGTTTGGAGAAGTTCTCGCTTTGGGAAATGCTTTGCCAGGTCCCATCGCAACGAAAATGGCAGGATATATTGGTTATATGGAAGGCGGCATCCTTGGCTCTATTGTTGCTTTAGTTGCTTCAGTGGCCCCGTCACTTATTTTAATGGTGCTGTTGATGGTCACTCTTTTAAAGTACAAAGATTCACCAAAAGTCCAAAACATCACCAAATTAGTTCGCCCTGTAATTGCTGTCTTGTTGGGTGCCATGACATTGCAGTTTTTTATGACATCTATTGATACATCAGGAACTGTACAGACTGTTATTCTAGTAGTCGTTAGCTACTGGTTGTTAGAAATGAGAAAAGTTCATCCAGCCTTCGTTATAGTAATGGCACTCGGTTATGGTGCGGTGTCTGGAATCCTTTAGTTTTGTGTTTTCGAAAAAAATAAGTACACGAAGTCATCCGATTAGGGGTGGCTTTTTTTATGTGGTGAAAAAGACAGGCATTATGATTTACTTTTAATTCAAGAACGTATATTGTAGATAACGAGGATAATTATTATCTACAATCGAAAGAGGGTGATTTGGGTGCACATGAAACCAGGTGTAGAACAATCTGTATATGCCGTTCTTCTATTAAATATGTTGCCTGATAAAGCGGTGCTACCAGGAGAAGCAATTAGTCAACAACTGGGAACTTCGCCAACTTATTTTCAAAAGCTTTTGAGGAAATTGGTCAGTGCGGGCTTAATCACTTCTGTACCAGGAGTTAAAGGCGGCTTTAAATTAAACAAAAATCCTGAAGACATTAGCGTATTTAATATATATGTAGCCATTGAAGGACAACAATCGCTTTATTCACCAAGTGGGGTGTTAGGAGATTTGCTGGAACTTGAAGAGCCTGAGCGGTGCTGCTTGCTGACAGATTTAATGATCCAAGCAGAAAATGCGTGGCGCGACCGGATGGAACAAGAAACAATTGCTTCTCTTTCCGAAAAGATGAAAGAACAACAGTTTCAAGAAAAAACGAAAAAACTGACCGATTGGCTGTCTCAAAAATTAGTCGGTTAAAAGCGAAAAGAGGAATAATGATGATTGATAGTTTACCACGTATTAACCAGTTAGCAAAAAAAGCGCGAGAAGAAGGACTGACCAATGCAGAAAAAGTAGAACAACAAGTATTGCGTGAAGACTATTTGCGTTCAATTCGTGGGCAAGTAGAATCAACTGTCACTAGTATGAAGGTTATCGATCCACTTGGTGAAGACGTTACTCCTGAAAAAGTACGAACAAAAAAGAAAATAATCTAATCATAGAAAGTTTAAACTAGAGAGGAAGAACAAGATGAACGATTATTTAGTGAGAGCATTGGCCTATGATGGACAAGTGCGAGCGTATGCTGCCCGGACGACAGAAACTGTAGCGGAGGCCCAGCGTCGCCATTATACATGGCCGACTGCATCTGCAGCACTTGGAAGATCCATGACGGCAAGCGTAATGCTAGGCGCCATGATGAAAGGCGAAGAAAAGTTGACGATCCGTATTAACGGTGGAGGCCCAATTGGCACTATTTTAGTGGATGCCAATGCAAAAGGCGAAGTTCGAGGCTATGTGAGCAATCCGTTAACTCATTTTGATTTGAACGAACAAGGAAAACTTGATGTCAAAAGAGCAGTCGGTACAGAAGGAACGTTAGCAGTTTCCAAAGATATTGGATTGCTTCAACCGTTTGTTGGACAAGTTCCGATCGTGTCAGGTGAGTTAGGTGAGGATTTTACGCATTACATTACAACCTCAGAACAAATTCCGTCTTCTGTAGGAGTTGGTGTAATTGTGAATCCTGACAACACGATTCAGGCTTCAGGTGGGTTTATCATTCAATTACTACCTGGTACAGAAGAAAGCATTATTGAAGACATTGAAGCGCGTCTAAAAGTAATTCCGACAATCTCAAATATGGTGCGCCAAGGTCTATCACCGGAAGATATTTTAGATGAAGTGCTGGGGAACGGAAACGTCAAAGTACTAGACGAAATGCCTGTGAAGTTTCAGTGCCAATGTTCAAGAGATCGTATTTCTAACGCGATTCAAGGACTTGGTGTTGCCGAAATTGAAGACATGATTGTGACAGACGGCAAAGCAGAAGCACAATGCCATTTTTGTAATGAAAACTATCTGTTCTCGAAAGAGAATTTGGAAGATATGTTGAAAACAGAAGCATAAGTAGAACGAGAGGTCCACGCACGTTGTTGCGATGGACCTTTTTTATTGGAATGATAAAAAAGGTATGTTATTATTATCTTGAATTCGAGATATATATTGATGCAATAAAAAGTAGAAGCAATTGGAGGTTATTAGAAGATGAAAAATATTTTTAAACAAGGCACGAATCTATCAAAACCAACTTTACTTATGCTCCATGGAACGGGTGGGAATGAAACGGATTTATTAGCTATTGCGGCTCATATCGATCCGGAAGCATCTGTGTTGAGCGTTCGTGGAAACGTCTCTGAGAACGGCATGCCACGGTTTTTTAAACGCCTATCAGAAGGTATATTCGATATGGAAGATTTAAAAATCCGTACGGAAGAGCTGTATAACTTTATTGGTCAAGCAGCGGATGAACATGGCTTTGACCGCACACAAGTTGTTGCAATTGGCTATTCGAACGGAGCCAATATTGCAGCTAATTTACTGTTCACGTATACTGGCGCATTAAAGGGAGCTATTCTTCATCACCCAATGGTTCCAAATCGTCATACAGATTTACCTGATTTGGCGAATACTCCTGTATTTATCGCAGCGGGTACAAACGATCCGATTTGCCCAGCAGAAGAATCAATAGACCTTGAAAAATTATTAAGCGATGCCGGTGCAGAAGTAGAATTGCATTGGGAAAATTTCGGTCATCAATTGACAATGCCAGAAGTAGAAGCTGCAAAAAACTGGTATGATAAGTTATAAAAGGAACCTTCCTCGAGAAATTGAGGAAGGTTTTGTTGGTTTTGATACCATTCATAAAGCTTCTCGTTACGATAGGGTGCGAGTTTTTGACAAAGGCTGTGGGTTTCATTCATGATAAGAGAAAAGAAAGCTTAGGAGGAAAGAGATGCAAAATAATCCGCATATTCGAGAACAACTAGAGGCTTGGGTAGAAGAAAATAGAGGTCATGCGATATTAGGAAATACTGCACAATACATCCCAGCACTTGGAAAGGAGGATCCGAGTCAGCTTGGAATTTGTATGGTGGACGACAATGGAAATTATTATTGCGCAGGCGATACGGACAAAAAATTCACTTTACAGAGCATTTCAAAAGCGTTGACATTTATCGCACTCAGCTGCAACTACGGATTGGATTTCGTATTAGAACGGGTGGATGTAGAACCAACAGGAGAAGCGTTTAATTCCATTATTCCGTTTGAAATTCATCGACCGAACAAGCCGTTTAATCCTTTTATCAATGCTGGAGCCATCACTATTTCGGCATTGCTGCCAGGACAAACGAGTCAGAAAAAATATGAATTTCTGCTCCATTTTCTAGAAGAATTAGTCGGGCATCCATTGGAACTTGATAAAGAAGTCTATGATTCGGAATGGGCATCCTCACATCGTAACAGGGCGCTTGCTTATTATTTGAAAGAAGCAAAATTCTTAGAAATTGAAGTAGAAGAAGCACTAGATATTTACATTCGGCAATGCGCAATTAAGGTGAGTACGAAAGATTTGGCGTTAATCGGTTTGATCATCGCCTATGATGGTTTTAATCCCATTACAAAAGTAAAACATTTTTCAGAAGAAATCGCTCAAGTTGCCAAAGTCCTCATGGTGACATGTGGCATGTATAATTCATCTGGAAACTTTGCAGCTCATGTTGGCATTCCAGCTAAAAGCGGTGTGTCAGGTGGTATTATGGCCGCAGTGCCACCGAAACTCCATTCGCAAACTTATGAGTTTCGGGCAGGTGCGGGCATCGGTGTTTATGGTCCCGCCATTGATGTGCAAGGGAACAGTGCAGCAGGTACGATGATGCTGCGTCAAATTTCCAAAGAATGGGATTTGAGTATTTTTTAATAGTACCCCGCAAGCTGTCATAAGCTTGTGGGATTTTTTTTGTGAAAAATTTGTATGAATGTGTTTTAAAAAGCGAGACAGGGTAATAGGAGAATGAATAACAAAAGCAGAAGGAGTGGCAAAATGACAAAACAACCTGAAGTGAACAAAAACAGCAAAGATGAGCAACTTGAGCAGTACCGAGTAGATGATTCTGGCAAAAGCCTAACAACCAATCAAGGATTGAAAATGGCTGAGGATGAATTTTCGTTAAAGGCTGGTGAACGTGGTCCTACCTTGTTGGAAGATTTTCATTTCCGGGAAAAAATGACCCATTTTGATCACGAACGTATTCCAGAGCGAGTCGTTCATGCCAGAGGATATGCTGCACATGGTGTATTTGAAACATATGACTCTTTAGAGCATTTAACGAAAGCAAAATTTTTATCTGAAAAAGGGAAAAAGACACCCGTATTCGTGCGCTTTTCTACTGTTGCTGGATCAAAAGGGTCTGCTGAGACCGTACGAGATTTGCGCGGTTTTGCTACGAAATTTTATACTGAAGAAGGAAATTACGATCTAGTTGGAAATAATGTACCGGTATTCTTTATTCAAGATGCCATCAAATTTCCAGATTTTGTTCACGCAGTAAAACCAGAGCCACACAATGAGATGCCGCAAGCTGCAAGTGCCCATGATACGTTGTGGGATTTTGTCATTAACAACCAGGAAACTGCACATACGATGATGTGGTTAATGTCAGACCGTGCAATCCCCCGCAGTTTTCGAATGATGGACGGTTTTGGCGTACATGCTTTCCGTTTCATCAATGCAGAGGGCAAATCACATTTCGTTAAGTTTAGCTGGAAGTCTACGCTGGGTACCCATTCACTTGTCTGGGATGAGGCGCAGAAAATTTCTGGAAAAGACCCAGATTTCAATCGCCGTGATTTATACGATTCAATTGAACAAGGAGATTTTCCAGAATGGGAATTGGGCGTTCAAATTGTCGCGGAAGAAGATGAGTATAAATTTGACTTTGATTTACTAGATGCGACTAAACTATGGCCGCAAGAAGAAATTCCAATGCAGATGGTTGGCAAAATGACCTTGAATCGCAACGTGGATAATGTCTTTGCCGAAACAGAACAAGTAGCTTTCCACCCAGGACATGTGGTACCTGGAATCGATTTTTCTAACGATCCCTTGCTTCAAGGGCGTTTATTTTCTTATACCGATACGCAATTGCTGCGCTTAAACGGTCCGAATTTCCATGAACTGCCGATTAATCGACCAGTATGTCCGTTTCATAACAATCAGCGAGACGGTTTTGGCCGACAATCGATCAATAAAGGACGAGTCGCTTATCAAAAAAGTTCGTTTACCAATAATACACCAGCTCCTGTAAGCGAGGCTGAAGGCGGCTATTCTCATTACCAAGAGAAAATGGAAGGGCGTAAAGTCCGTGCCCGTAGTGAAAGTTTTAAAGACCATTTTTCACAAGCTACGATGTTTTGGAACAGCATGACAGAACCGGAACGAAAGCATATTATCGAAGCCTTCAGCTTTGAGCTTGGGAAGTGCCAAGAAATTTGGATTCGTGAAGGAGCCATTGAAATGTTTACAAATGTTAACTTGGAAATGGCACAAGCTATAGCTAAAAATATCGGAGTGACGCCTCCAACAACGGGTGGGTCAGCTGTCACCAAAGTTTCTCCTGCATTAAGTATAGACAATACGATTAAATCGGCTGCTACCCGTAAAGTGGGTGTATTGGTCGATACAGGTTTTAACGATGCCGAAGTGCTGAAGATTCTTGAAAAACTCAAAACTGAAGGCGTACAGTATGAAGTTGTTAGTGAAATGCAAGGCAAGCTAGAAGGTTCAAGTGGCAAAAAACTGGAAGTTGATCATACCTTCACGACGACTGACCCAGTGCTCTATGATGCCATTTATGCGGTTGGTGGACCGGATGTCAGCAAGAAATTCGCTAAAGAAGCGGCACGTTTCATCGGTGAAGCATTCGACCATTACAAACCGATTGGCGCTACACATGACGGTCAAAAATGGCTTGAAACAGCAGGAATCGAAAGCCAACCAGGCATAATAGGAAGCAATCATGCTGATTTTGCAACAGCATTCATAAAAGCAATTGCAGCCCACCGTCACTGGGATAGACAAGTCGAATAAAGAGTCGAAAAACTGATTTTATTTTTAAAAAGGTTTAAGAAAATGAAGGTCGGGTAATTTCTAAACTAAGCAAACATATTCATATCATGAAAATTGGAGGAATTGTAAATGACTAACAATAAATTTATGGGTACGTTCGATAACGAAACAGAGGTATTAAGTAAAATTGAAGAACTAAAAGCACAAGGTTCTAAAGAAGATGATATGTACGTAATGGCTCGAGACGAAGGCCAGATTTCGATGGTACGCGGACGGACAGATGTAGACTATAAGTCATCCGAAGGAAATTGGATGGATAAATTCATGGGCTTCTTGTCAGGAGACGATTCAACACGGGAAGCATTTTCCGGTATGGGAGTCGATAAAGACGAAGCAGATCGGTATTACAACGAAGTACAAAACGGCAAGATCCTATTATTTGTAGACCGTGAGTATGGTGCAAACTATGAAGGTCAAGCGCCATATGATAATACTTCAACAAGTACTGAAGCAGGGACAATGGGAGCACCAGGAATAGGAAGCAATAGAAACCATCTAGATGACGAAGCTGTAGGCAGAGACGGTCTAACAGTGGACACAAATAATGAAAACGACGTTTATTACAACAAGAAAAATGATACATTTAGTCGAGACACAACTGACACAGCAGGTGTTGGAAAAGATGCAGGAACAGGCTTTGGTCTTGGGTCTGATCGTACAACGGAAGATTTAAATCGTACAGATCGTCTTGATGGGACAGACAAAAACTTTAACCATGGAGACACAGAAGAAGAGAAACTTCGTTTACACGAAGAACGTTTAAGTGTTGACAAAGAACGCGTGCAAACGGGTGAAGTCAATGTTGGAAAACACGTTGTCGAAGAAAACCAAACAATTGAAGTACCAGTAGAACGTGAAGAAGTCTATATAGAGCGTCGCCCAGTAAATGAAGAAACAACAGGGAATTCCTTTGATAACAATTCTGGATTAACAGGAGATGCATATCAAGAAGGCGAAAACATCCATATTCCCGTGACAGAAGAACGCGTTGAGGTGACAAAAAAAGATGTAGTAGCTGAAGAAATTATAGTTGGAAAACGTAAAGTACAAGACACAGAAACTGTAAATGAAACAGTTCGTCACGAAGAAGCGGATATCGACGAAGATACTATTTCAACAAAAGACAAGTTAAATCATGATGATCACAAAGATCGTGATCGTTTCTAAAGAAAATCTAGTTGGAGGCGGGGATTAATCCCCGTCTTTTTGTTCGTCCAACAGGAATAGCGTATAGTAGAAAGAGGCAAGGAGGGATAGCAATGGATGGTAAAAAAAGAAGTGACGTTAAGCCAGGCATTGAAGTACATGTGATTTTAAAGCAAGATCAGCGTTCAGGCAAGAAAACACACGGTGTTGTAAAAGATTTGCTAACAAATTCTGCGACACATCCACATGGCATCAAAGTTCGCTTACAAGATGGACAAGTAGGACGGGTCTGTGAGATTTTATCAGGAAAATAGAGCTTCTTTCACTTTTGTGTAAGAAAGCACTGTGCACCAAGCCTCTTTAATAACAAGGACTATATTAACACAAAAACGGATCCATTAAAATGGGTCTGTTTTTGTGTTAATATAGGGATATTGAAAAATGAAGGAGTCTCTCAAAATGAGCCAATTCTTTGAACGTAAAAAACAGGAACTTGGAGTTCAATTAAATAAAATACAGCGAAAAGCAGTAGAGCGTACAGAAGGTCCTTTGCTGTTGTTAGCGTGTCCGGGGTCTGGAAAAACGACTACGATGATTATGCGTATCGGTTACCTAATCGAAGAAAAAGGGATATCTCCGCAACGTATCAAAGCGATTACATTTAGTAAGGCATCTGCTAATGATATGCTCGAGCGGTATAAACGATTTTTCCCAACGCTACAGCCAATTGATTTTTCGACTATCCATAGCTTAGCCTTTCAAATTACGCGTGATTATTTTTCAGGATCTCGTTACGTCATGATAGAAGGCAGTGAGACAAATGGCCTTCATAAGAAGAAACTCCTTCGTGAAATGTACCGAACGGAAAATGACGAGCCAATTACAGATGACCAATTAGAAGAGTTGATTTCTTTTATTAGTTACGTGAAAAATAAAATGCTGCCTAGGAAACAATGGGCAAAATTGAAAGAACCTTTTCCTGGAGCAATCGAAATCCTGAAAACTTACGAAGCGTTTAAAGAGAACTATGACGTAAGGTTAGTTGATTTTGACGATATGTTGTCGTTAGCCTACGAAGCACTGGAGAAAGACAAAAGTTTGCTTGCGAAGTACCAAGGACGCTGGGATTATGTCATGACAGACGAAAGTCAGGATACTTCATTGATTCAACATGCCATTGTAGAAAAAATAGTAGCTCGCCATCAAAACCTATGTGTTGTAGCTGACGATGACCAGTCAATTTATACATGGAGAGCTGCCGAACCGACTTATTTACTGAAGTTTAGAACAGTTTACCCAGACGCTTATATTATGAAAATGGAGCGTAATTATCGCTCCTCCCAAAATATTGTGCATACAGCTAACGAATTTATCAAAACCAATAAAAAGCGGCATGACAAAAACATGTTTACTAAGCAACCTGAAGGAGACCCCATCGTTTTAAGGCGCTTAGGTTCAGAAGAAGCACAATTTAAGTACGTTATGAAAGAGCTCAAGGAATTGACAGATTATGGAGATGTGGCGATTTTATACCGCAACAACTCGTCTTCAACTTTATTGATGAGTGAACTTGAACGTTTAGGCATTCCTTTCTATATGAAGGATTCTGATAATCGTTTTTTCTCTCATTGGATTGTAGAAGATATGTTAAATTTTATGCGTTTTAGCCTGAAGCCAGAACGCATTGATATTTATTCGAAAGTTGCCTCTAAAACGAATGCCTATTGGTCAGGGAGCCAATTGAAAATACTAAGTCGCATGAATCCGACAGAGGAACATGCTTTTGATCAAATCAATTTAACAATTACCTTAAAAGACTATCAAATTAAAATTTTAGCTGAACAGAAAAAATGGTTTGCTGCGTTGAATGGCATGAAGCCGTTGAAAGTGATTCGAACAATTCGTGGGGAAATGGGCTATGATCAAATGCTCGCGAGTCGTGCCGAGAAGTTTGGGATGAAAATGACATACCTGGCTCAGATTTTGACGACATTGGAGCAAATTGCAGAGCCGCTTGAATCCATGACAGCTTTTGCAAAACGCCTAAAGCAGTTAGAACAAGTAACACAACAAGCGAAAAAAGAGAAAACTGACGATATGCTAACCTTATCAACATTTCACAGCTCTAAAGGTTTGGAATTTGAACGAGTTTACATGATTGACTTGGTAGAAGGAGTCATACCAACTGAAGAAGATGGGGAAACTCCTGACAGTTTAGAAGAAGCGCGCCGCCTATTTTACGTTGGCATGACAAGAGCTAAAAGCCATTTAGAATTGATTAGTTACGGAAGTGAGTCTCGGTTTGCGGATGAAGTACGCAACTTAGTCGTTCCTGAAAAAAGAATGGCAACGCCACAACGAACTGCAACGAAAACACCTATCAAAGTAAAAGTACCCGACAATCCGAATGCCATTCATTCAGAAGATGTATTGCGTGAAGGGGTTCAGGTTAGGCATCGCGTCTTTGGAGCCGGGGAGATTGTCGAACGAGATCAAGAACGTATCTCCATCCAATTCGCAAAAGAACGCAAAGAATTGATGATTGATATTTGCCTAAGTTATCGGTTATTAGAGATGATTAACTAGCGCCTCTGTGAACTTACAGATGTGACATACAGAAGAACGCGGGGAAATGGCAATGAAAATAAGGGATTGGGATCGAAGTTTAAAAGTGCGTCTAATCGGCGAGTTTTTTATGAATACAAGTTATTGGATGGTATTCCCGTTTTTAGCAATTTACTTTGCGGAAGAGTTTGGTAAGGGGACCGCAGGATTACTGCTAGTTATTTCGCAAATGTTTTCTGTGGCATCAAACTTAGTCGGTGGCTATTGTGCAGACCGATTTGGACGTCGCCGCATGCTAGTAGTGGCCTCTACTGCTCAAGGCTTGTCGTTTTTGCTATTTGCCTTTGCCAATTCTCCGTGGCTGCAGTCTCCTGAACTTGGCTTTGTCGCGTTTACACTTGCTGGAATGTGCGGTGCTCTTTATTGGCCAGCAAGTCAGGCGATGATTGCAGACGTTGTGCCGGAAAAATACCGTAGCGATGTTTTTGCCATTTTTTATACGACTTTAAATATCGCAGTTGTAGTAGGTCCGTTGTTCGGAGCGATTCTGTTCTTTTCTTATCGCTTTGAATTATTGCTAGTGGTTACAGTGATTTCGATGCTTCTAAGTGTAGTTTTACGATTGCTTACAAAAGAAACCCTCTCACAAGCTATGGTGGAAAAATGGCAGTCGCAAACAGCAACTGGGTGGGTCGGAGCGATTTCGAAGCAATTTAAAGAGTACGGCTTAATTTTTAAGGATCGTCTGTTTCTCCTTTTTATTATTGCTGGCGTGTTAGGTGCACAGACATTCATGCAACTAGATTTGCTTATCCCGGTCTATTTGAGAGAAACAATTGATAGTCAAACAGTGGCTTCTTTGTTTAACCGAGAATGGTCTGTTACTGGAGAAACCTCTTTTGGTTTGTTGCTAGCTGAAAATGGATTGTTTGTGGCATTACTAACAGTAGTTGTGACTCGGTGGATGACGAAGTTTCCGGAAAAATGGGTTTTCTTTACTTCCGCTGCTTTCTACGGTTTAGCTATGTGGTTGTTCCCGTTAACTGATTGGTTTTGGATGTTTGTAATTGCGATGGCCGTATTCACCTTTGCTGAACTGATGGTGGTCGGTCTGCAGCAAAACTTTATCTCCAAACTTGCACCAGAAGACATGCGTGGGCAATATTTTGCAGCTGCTAGTTTACGTTATACCATTGGGCGCATGATTGCACCGATCTCCATCCCCATGACAGCCTGGTTTGGTTTTCCATTGACGTTCGGTGTATTGGGGTTACTGGCACTTGCTAGTGGTTTTGTCTACTTGCTTATGTTTCGATTATACGAAAAAAGGCCTTCCTATTGAGGAAGGCCTTTTGCTTTGCTTTACTTTTGGTCTTTAGCTAATTTAACTAGCATATGTGCAAGCATGTGTTGCTCTTCTTTATCGCCAACCTGCCATAAGCGGTGCAATAAATATTCTTCACTATTTTTAGGATCTTCTTTTTTCGCAAGATAAGATGCAACTTTTTCAGCTAGTTGTGCGATGCGCTCTTCGCTCAAGCCCAATTTCTCGCCCATCTCAACTTTGTCACTTAAGTAATTCATGAATACAGAAAAATCTGCTAAAATTTTGTCTTTTTTCTGTTGGTCTGTATTTTCTAGTTTATCTTCAACTTTTTTATTGATGTTTTCCATTTGTTCGCCCAACTCCCTTATGGTTTTTCAATACACTAACTATTTACCACCACAAAGAAAGTTTAAACATAAAATTTAAAAACGTTCAGAAGATTCGTTTAAATAGAATCGATAAGGGTAATGAGATAACAAGGATGGAATATAAGAAGGAGGATGATTGAATGACCTTATACGACAAAATTCAGGAATTGAAAAGTTTTGAATGTCCAGACCGCTGCGTGTTAAGTGTATATTTAAATACCAATCCAGCTGATTCAAATGCTCAAAACGGAGCATGGAAGATCCATCTGAAAAATGGCTTGAAGCGATTAGATGAATATTTAACAGCTTCGAACAATGAAAAAGAAATAAAAGCATATAAAAATTTGCGAAAAAAAGTGGAAAAAGAGATTTTAGACAATCAAAACGATCTTCAAAAAGGTGTTGTCATTTTCGCTTCAGAACACGAAGATCTTTGGTCAGTGCATTATGTACAAATCCCTGTGAAGACAAGTTTCCATTGGGAAAACAAACCTGTCCTAGAAGAGCTTCGTTATATGTACAAAGCTTATCCATACGCAGGTATCGTGTTGCCAGGATTTAAAGGGATTCGTGTCATTGATACGTCTATGGGAATTATCAATGAAGAATTTTTTTATGAGTTTGATTCAGGACTTGAAGTCTGGACAGAACAAAAGGGCGCACGAAGTTCAGGTCGAGTAGGAGCTGGAGGCGGTAGCACAGTCACTGGTGGTGGCGGTGGAAGTCCAGCCGATGAATTAGATCATCGGTTAAGAGAAAACTTAGAACGTTTCTACAAAGACATGGGCGGAAAAATGGAGAAGCTGAGAAAAGAACGCAAATGGGAAGAAATTCATGTAGTCGGCGAAGCCGAACATGCTAAATCATTTGCTAAAACACTTCAACAAAAACCAAAAAGCTGTGTCTATAAAAACTTGATGAATAATGATTCTGGGAAAATTCTACACGAAGTATTCGAAGTATAAATAAAACACCTCAGCAACTTTGCTGAGGTGTTTTATTTAGGTTTAGGGCAAAATGTGCACGTATTAAAAGATGGCATTTCTTTGTACAAGCAACAGGTTTTTCTAAGCGGTTTTGAAACAGCTTGTTGCAAGGAAGTGTCACCAAGTAATTTCGCAAGATAAGAAGTTTTAATTGGCTTCCAATTTTCTTCATTCATAAGCCATTCTAAGTCTGCTGCGACTTTTCGTGGATTTCGGGTTTCTAGATTAGCGTAAAACCACAAGACAGAACCGAGCACGTTTTCCCAGCAAGTGATAGGAGAGATTTTTATGTGTTTTTTAAATTCATTGAGCAACTCGTTTACTTGTCTATGAAGAATATCATGAAACGCTTGGAACCTGCTGTGTGCGTCAATCGGTTGAAATGTCGACGACTTCGCATGGACCTGTAAAAGAGGAAGTCCATAATTATGAACACGGTCAAATGCTAATTCACGCCAATCGACGGAAAAATACCCGTTGTATTGATCGATTAGGCTAAACTGAGCGGTTACGTAAAGAGCATATTGTCGAAAAAAATAAGATACTGCGACGCCGGCGTTGTCAGTTCCACACCAGTGTTTTAATTCTTCGATCATTGTGGGGACATCTTGACTAAGCGGCTGTTGTGGAATGCGGTCTGTTGCAACAGATTGCGTGCTTAGCAAGTATTTGGCTTGTTGCGGGAAAGTCACCATGATTCACCTCTTCAGTTATTATGCTACGTTAAAAGGGAAGAGTTTGCAAAGTCATCAAACAATCTAACAAGAGCTATTCGCCTATTATTTTATTGAGAAGTCGATTAAACTGAGGAAAAGGAGTGAGGAAATGGAATTTTCTATTTTAACAATCGACCACGTTCAAGTTGCAGCACCTGCAGAGGAAGAACAAGTTGCAAGAAACTTTTATGCGGAGATTTTGGGAATGCAAGAGATTGAAAAACCAGAAGCGCTAAAAGGTAGAGGAGGTGCCTGGTTCGAGTTTGGTAGTCAGCAATTGCATGTAGGCGTAGAAGAGCCTTTTTCACCAGCAAAAAAAGCACATCCGGCATTTCAGGTAGCTGGTTATGAGAAGTTAAAGGAACACTTATTAGTAAACAAAATTGAATTGAAAGAAGACAATAGCATTCCAGGTGTCGAACGATTTTTTGTTTTTGATCCGTTCGGCAATCGGCTAGAATTTCTGAAATAAAAACGCCAATGCCCGACGTCAGGGCATTGGCATTTTATAAATGGTTTTAGTAGCAGGTAAAATGGTGATTGGAGCCACTGCTATACATAATGATAAATAAGTGCATATCAAAAGCTGCCCAGTAAATAGGCAGCTTTTAGAAAAAATTATACGGTTTGAAGAGCGATTGCTGGACCGAAGAATTCAAAGTGAATTTGTTCTTCTTTCATGCCGAGTGCTTGCAGTTCTTGAATCATGGCTTCCATGAATGGAACAGGTCCACATACATAAACATCACCTGTGATATCGACGTATTCTTCTAAAACCGTGCGTGTAATATAGCCTTGTGGCTGGTCAGAGTAAAACGTTTTATAGCGTGCATCAGTCATAGTCGCAACGTATTTCTGAATATCCTTATCGAAAGCATGCATAGATTCATTGCGCGCAGCGTGAAGAAATGCAGTTGGACGTTCTGGAGTTAACGTAGCCACAGTTTCAAACATGCTCATCATCGGTGTAATGCCGACACCACCACTTACAAATGCGACGGGTGTAGTTTTTTCAGTATCAAGAACGAACTCACCTGCAGGAGCACTAACTTCAAAGCGATCGCCTACATTCATTTCGTCATGAAGATAAACAGAAACGCGGCCGTTTGGATCATTGTCTGCATCGCGTTTAACGGAAATACGGAATTCGTCTGCTTGAGCTGCTTGAGAAAGACTATATTGACGGTTGAACAAATACCGCTCTCCCGGAATTGACATGCGTAAAGAAATATATTGGCCGGGCTGATAAGCAGGAACATCTTTTCCATCAGCTGGTTTCAAGTAGAAAGAAGTGATACTTTCGCTTTCTTTTTCTTTGCGGACAATTGAAAAGTCTTTAAAGAAACTCCAGCCGTTTTCTTGAGATTCCATTTTTGCATACATTTCTTTTTCAACGCCGATAAAGGCATCTGCGATTACGCCATATGCTTCTGCCCAAGCATTGATGATTTCATCGGTTGCTGCATCGCCTAAAACTTCTTTAATCCCTTTTAATAAATATTCTCCAACAATCGGATAATGTTCCGGCTTAATTCCCAAACTTACGTGTTTGTTAGCAATTTGGACAACTGCTGGAAGAATAGCTTCTAGATTATCGATATGGACAGCTGCAGCATAAACCGTGTTTGCCAATGCAGCCTGCTGACGACCTTTTTTCTGGTTCGCGTGATTAAAAATATTTAAAAGTTCAGGATGCGCTTCAAGCATGTTCTTGTAGAATACAGTCGTGATCGCTGTTCCGTGTTCTTCTAATACCGGTACTGTGGATTTGATGATCGCTCTTGTTTCTTGTGATAACATAATCAATCTCTCCTTTTGTTTTCTATATCTTGACTATACTCCTCTAATTCCTTTAAAGATATATTTAAAATACATCTTTAAAATTTGGACACAACTAATTTCACAGAAAAGTCACAACAAAGAAAAGCGGAAGCGACCATGTAGCTCCGACAGGCATAAGGCAGATCAGCAGTGTGGCGTTCTGTGCCACGCAGTTGAGTTGACATATGACCCGAGGAGTTGGTCGCTGGAGCCTGGACAAAAAGAAAAGCGGAAGCGACCGTGTAGCTCCGACAGGCATAAGGCAGATCAGCAGTGTGGCGTTCTGTGCCACGCAGTTGAGTTGACATATGACCCGAGGAGTTGGTCGCTGGAGTCTGGACAAAAAGAAAAGTGGAAGCGACCGTGTAGCTCCGACAGGCATGGGGTGGATTCGACACACGATATTTTTTGGTCGTTAAACTAAAAAAACCATTAAATGGATATACAGTCGATATTCATTCAAATACTGTCCGTTTGGCGAGGAATACTGTCCAAACCAGGAAAATACTGTCCAAATCTATCAAAATACTTCATATTTCACCTAAACACTTCTCTACGCATAAAAAAAGTCCAGCATAAGCTGGACTGGAATGCATTTATTCACTATTCGTATTTAAATCCATAGCAGGCCCAAAAAATTCGTAGTGAATCTGTTCTTCTGGAATGCCCATGCGATGTAATTCACGAATCATAATCTCCATAAATAGCGCGGGTCCACAAACATAGACATCACTTGCAGGATCGACATATTCCTCAAGCATTTCCCGGGTAATAAAGCCGTTGGGTTCATCTGAATAAACAGCTTTATAGCGAGCATCGTCCATCATCTCAGCGTATACTTGAATGTCATTATCAAATGCTTGCTGCAGTGGATTACGAGCGCCATGTAAGAAGGTGGTCGGACGCTCTGGTGTAGATTTTGCAACTGTTTCAAACATACTCATCATCGGCGTGATGCCAACGCCGCCACTGATAAATGCGACCGGAGATGTCTTCGTCATGTCGAGGACAAAGACTCCGGCTGGAGCACTAATTTCAACGTGATCACCTTCATTGACACCGCTGTGCAAGTAGTTAGAAACGACGCCATTTGGATCGTTGTCATTTTCACTCTTTACCGAGATACGGAATTCATCTGATTTCGGTGCTTGAGAAAGGCTATATTGTCGAATAACTAAAAACTCTTCACCAGGCATAGAAAGCCGTATCGAAATATACTGACCGGGTGTATAAGGCGGTACGTCAGATCCATCTGCAGGTTTCATGTAAAAGGAAGTAATGACTTCACTTTCTTTTACTTTACGTGTCACAATAAAATCTTTAAAGAAAATCCAGCTATTTTCCTGCTCTGCCGTTTGTTTATACATGTCTTTTTCAACACCGATAAAGGCGTCTGCAATAACGCCATAAGCCTCAGCCCAAGCTTCAAGTATGTCATCAGTTGCAGCATCCCCGAGTACTTCCTTCATAGCTTTTAATAAGTATTCGCCAACAATTGGATAATGTTCAGGCAAGACACCGACACTCACGTGTTTATGAGCAATTTGAACAACTGCTGGAAGAATTTCCTCGAGGTTATCGATATTAACGGCTGCTGCGTGAACCGCATTAGCTAGTGCAGCTTGTTGACGACCTTGCGCTTGGTTTGCTTGATTGAAAATATTCAATAATTCAGGATGTGCCACAAAAAGATTTTCATAAAATTGAGTAGTAATTGCCACACCATATTCCTCTAAAACGGGTACAGTCGACTTAACAATTGACCGAGTTTGTTCTGATAACATAGTAAACACTCCTTTTCGTATTTTGAGGTTCATTTGCTTTCGAAAGAACCAAAAAGTCTCTATAATAAACAATCAGAAGAGGTGAGTAAAATGAGATTGACCATGTATACTGATTTCTCATTACGTGTTTTGATTTATTTAGGCACAAAAGATCCAGAAAAGTTAACGACCATCCAAGAAATTTCTGACGCTTACAATATATCTAAAAATCATTTAACAAAAGTTACATTTGAGCTTGGAAAAGCTGGATTTATTCATACAGTAAGAGGAAGAGGTGGTGGTATTCGTCTGGCAGATCTTCCACAACATATTAATATTGGTACAGTAGTAAGAAGAATGGAGGATGACTTCGATTTAGTTGAATGTTTTAATTCAGCTACAAATCGTTGTCCCATTTCATCAATTTGCGGACTACGTGGTGCTTTAGGCAAAGCACTCAACGCATATTTATCAGTACTGGATGAATATACGCTTGAAGACCTCATGTTTAATCGAGAAGGGCTCCGCGAAATTCTAAAGACATAAAAAAACGGCTCAATCTCTTGAGCCGTTTTCATATTTATAATTCCAGAGCTTGCGGCTCTTGCCCTTTTTTATTCATTAACCGTACGCGATCAGGTTTAATGGCTAAAATAACAAGATTTGGATCATCAGGTCCTTCAAACCAACCTTCCAAATGCTCGTTCCAAACTTTGTCAATCATTTCACGATCATCATGTATCGACATGGTTCCTTCAATTTCTAAGAACGAATCGCCAACTCCTTCGCCTTCGTATCCCAAAAGAATATGAGCATGAGGATTAGCTTCTAGCTCGTCGACTTTTTGCGTTTTTTTACTGGTGGCGGTGTAAAGTGTAAAATCATCGTTAAAAAAAGTCATATAACGCGAATGAGGCTTATTGTCTTTAATTGTAGCGAGAGTTCCTACGTAACTTTCCTCTAAAATTTTTAACGCTGCTTTTTTAACGTCTTCTTGATTCATCCATATCACTCCTTTTGTCTTTGTATTTATCTATTCCTTTTTAAACTTTAACTAAACATAAAAGACCCGCTAGAAGGAGCGGATCTTTTATGTTTGTTCTATTCCATTATTTTAGGTGTTCGATTAAATGCACTTGGCAGCACCATACCAATTAAAATAATGAAGATTCCTCCGATTTGAAGGGGTGTCAACACTTCGTCCAGAATAATAACCGATGCGAGAACAGCTACTGGCAATTCCATGGCGCTTAAAATGGAGGCAAGTCCTGAACCAACACGCGGAACTGCGATGGAGAAAAAGTAAATAGGCATAATAATACCGAAAAACCCGAGTAACAAGCCGTAAACCCACAAACCTTCAGCGAATAATTGTCCATTCCAAACAATTTCGGGTGTTTGAAAAAAGCCAACAATAATCGCTGCGAAAAGTGATACGTAAAACAGACGAGCTGACGTGTCCATACCGTCGATTTGCTTGCCGTTGACAAACATGAAAGCCGAAAAACAAAAAGCAGCTCCAATTCCCCAAGCCCATCCTTGCCAAGGAATCGCGCTTAGATCTGTTCCGATGATTCCAGCGGCAAACAGTGTTCCTGTAAATAATAAGATTAAAGAAAAGACTTCTGTTCGTTTCAGCCATCGCCGATTGACGATACAATCAAGGAACATACCGATCCATGTAAATTGGAACAATAAAACAACTGCTAGTGAGGCGGGAAGATAGTTAAGAGAGTGTGCGTAAACCATACCGGTAGCAGCTGTGAAACTGCCGGACAGCAGTAAGATTTTCCAACCTTTAATTCTTGGCATTTTGCGCTGTGTTATAAAAAATAAAAGGGCAGCTAATACGAACCCTATAAAATATTGACTAGTCACGGCTTCAGCGGCTGTGAAACCATTTTTCATTGCGACTTTTATAATAGTTGAGAGAATTCCATAACAGCTTGCTGCTACGACGACCATAAGTGGATAAATCCAGTTTTTCATTTTCTTTCACTCCTGTTCAAACGAGAATCATAGCATAAAAAAACCATAGAGAATAGTCTCTATGGTTTTTTAAAAAAAGTACTTACTTTTATGAACATTCATAGTTATTATTCTGGGAATTTTTCTTCGCTTGAAGAATTACTTTTCGTTCCGCGTTTATCACTTTCTTCACGCTTTTCTTGTTTTAGATCTTCCATCGGGATGGTATCGACAGTCATTTCTTCTTTGTGCATTTCCGTAAGTGTTTTTTTATCCGTTTTGTACTGTTCAGGATTATCCATGGGACCGCCATCGCTTATGTTACGATCTTCATCTTTAAATGGTTTTTTGTCTGACATGTCAAGCACCTCTTTCTTTTTTGTGTTAGTCTTTATATTCCTTAAATGAAACTTTTGAAACATACAAGAGACCACAGTTTCTATATGCCCAAACAATGGTTTCAGCCTTAACATGTTGGCAATAGAGCAACCGATTAATAGGGTACTTAAAATCATTCTGAAAAAATAAGAACTATGATAAACTGAAACGAACGAGCGGGAGGAATTTTAAAATGGATGTAAAATCAGCAATAACAGTAGGTGGTTTGAATTTTGAATGGGATTTAACCAAAGGACGTTTTTTGTTTGAAGGACAAGAATCAATTCTTTTCTGGACAGCAACAGCGATGAAACTTTTTTTCGATTCTATAGAAGAAATTTCTGGTAAAGATGCGGCGGACGTTGTACTAGAAACGACAGGGTTTCGTCAAGGTCTACTAGTAGGAGAATATTTTCGACACATGGAAAATGTCTCTGTAACAGAAGCTTCTAACTTAATTACAAATACATACGCCTCCGCAGGATGGGGGTTAGCAGAAATAAAAAAACTAAACGAGGAAACACTTACGCTTGAAGTGCATTTAAAAAACAGCTGGGAACATATAATTAATGTGGCACAAAAAAAGACGCAAGGAGGCAGTTTTTTGCCTGCCCATTATGCCGGAATTTTTTCTTCTTTATTTAACGAAAATATTTGGTATAAAGTTGTGCACCATCAAATAGACGGTTTTGAAGAAAGCATTATTCAATACTTTCCTTCAGAACAAACGATTGAAAAAAATATCCACCACTTTTCTCGGCTAAAAGAAGCGGAAAAAATCAGCGAACTGGAACGATTAGTAGATGAAAAGACAAAAGAATTAAATGAAATGATCAAAGAAATTTCTTCACCGCTTATTCCAGTTCTTCAAGGGATTGTTGTTGTGCCACTACTTGGGACATATGACGAGGCTCGTGCAGAAGAGTTATTAGTCAAAACGCTCCAGAATATGCCGAATCACAAAGCTAAGTATTTGATCTTAGATTTGACAGGGTTAAATAATAATTTTACGCAACATGCGGCGATGCTGATTGAAAAGCTAGGGTTAGCGGCATCGTTGATTGGTACACAAACGATATTGGTTGGCATCTCGGCAAAAATGAGTATGACCATCACAGAGGCAGGCATCAACTTATCAAAGTTCCAATGCTTTCAAACTCTTCAACATGGTATTCACTATGCCCTTGCACAAAATGGTAGAAGTATCATCTAAATAAAAAGGTACATTGGATCCTGTCCAATGTACCTTTTTATTTATTCCGCGGACTTTACAATTTCGATAATTACCTGTGTTGCTTTCTCCATATTTTCCGCAGAAATGAATTCGTATTTTCCGTGGTAATTCTCACCACCTGTGAAAATGTTCGGCGTTGGAAGCCCCATGTACGACAATTGAGAACCATCTGTACCGCCACGAACAGGCACAATGTTCGGCTTGATTTCTAATGCAGTCATAGCGTGCTCTGCGCGATCGACAATTTCCATAACGGGTTCGATTTTTTCCCGCATATTGTAATATTGATCTTCAATTTCTAGCAGAATGGCTTGTTTGCCATATTGCTGTTGGAGCTTTTCCGCAACTTCTTCCATATGCCGTTTTTTATCTTCGAATTTATTTTTATCGAAATCACGGATAATATAGCTCAATTCCGCTGTTTCAATATCGCCAACAAAATTATTCAAATGAATAAATCCTTCATAGCCTTCTGTTAACTCAGGAACTTCATGTTTCGGCATTTCCTGTTGGAATTGAATAGCTACTGTTTGCGCATTGACCATTTTATCTTTTGCTGATCCCGGATGAACGCTTTTCCCTTGAATGGTCAGTTTCCCGCTCGCTGCGTTAAAACTTTCGTACTGCAACTCGCCAAGAGGGCCACCGTCCATGGTGTATGCATATTGTGCACCAAAGCGTTCGACGTCAAATTTATGTGGGCCGCGACCAATTTCTTCGTCTGGTGTAAAGGCGACGCGGATTTTTCCATGCTCAATTTCAGGATGAGCATTTAAATATTCCATTGCAGTCATGATTTCAGCAATACCGGCTTTGTTGTCTGCGCCAAGTAATGTCGTGCCATCTGTTGTGATTAGCGTATGGCCCACGTAGTCTTTTAAAGAAGGAAAATCCGACACAGTCATCGTAATGCTGCTATTTAGTGAGATGTCCTGTCCATTATAATTATCAATACGTTTCGGATTAACGTTTTTTCCAGTAAAGTCTGTCGCAGTGTCAACATGTGCCAAAAAACCAATTACAGGGACTTCTCTGTCGGTATTGGCCGGAAGCGTGCCGAAAAGGTAACCGGATTTATCCATATCGACATCAGTCAAGCCAATGGTTTTCATTTCCTGTTCCAATTCACGGAGCAAGTCCCACTGCCCAGTTGTAGAAGGGGTGGTGGTACTAGTGAAGTCGGATTGTGTATCGATTTTGGCGTAACGAACGAGTCGTTCAATTAAAGTCTCTAACATGTATAAATCCTCCTAGAATAAGTTCTGTACAAGTTGAATGGTGTTACCGACTTTTTAGAGTTATGGAACAGCAACTTCAACCCATATAGTAGTAGTTTAGCACGAAGTGGGAAAATGGTGAAAATTCTGGTCACAAAAAAACGACGCCCGGCAAGGGACATCGTTCAATTAGTTTTGCTTTTTCAGTTTTAATGCTTTTGTATGCGCAGCTTGTACTTCCTCTAATAGAGCAGGTTTTGTCAGCAATAGATACCCAGTAGTAGCTAATGCTTTAGCGCCTTTGATCAACGCATTATTGCCTTGCTCTGATTTAGCAGCTTCACGAAACTCAGCAGTATGGGCAATTAGGCTTTCGGGACCAATTTTAATATAGCCATGTGCAGTAGGGACTACGTAACTAATGTTGCCAGCATCGGTAGAACCAAGGCCAGAAATCCGGGAATCTGCTACCGCCTCACCTAGTGCTTCAAGCTCGCTACGAACAATCACATCCAAAGCGGGTGTAATGACCAAGTCACGCACTTCATTTTGGAAACGTTCGATTTTCACTGTAGCACCAGTTGCCAATGCCGCGCCTTCAGCAATCGCTCGAATTTTACGAGCAGTGTCAGCTGTTTTCTTCCAAGAATCACCCCGAATATAAAAGCGTGCCGCCGCATATTCAGGAATGATGTTCGGTGCATCACCTCCATGAGTGATAATCCCGTGGATACGTGCATCTGAAGGTAATTGCTGACGCAAAGCATTGATGCTATTAAATAGCTGCAAGACCGCATCAAGTGCATTAATGCCTTGTTCAGGAGAGCCTGCTGCATGCGCGGGCTTACCGTAAAAGTGGAATTCCAATGGATCAACAGCAAGGGAAGGACCGGTGACAGCTGAATTTCCAGAAGGATGTAGCATCAAAGCCGCATCAATACCTTCGAGCAGGCCGTGTTTAATGAAACTGCCCTTGGCGCTACCATTTGGACCGCCTTTTTCTGCAGGTGTTCCAAGAACGACAACTCGGCCACCTATAAGGTCTAAGGTTTCTGATAATGCAATGGCGGCAGCGACGCTAGTGGTTCCAATAATGTTGTGGCCGCAGGCATGACCGATTCCAGGCAGTGCATCATATTCAGCAAGGTAAGCGATTGTTGGCCCAGAAAGTGAGCTTTCTTTACTGGCAAAAAAAGCAGTGTCGTGACCGGCGACGCCTTTGTCAACGGTAAATCCTGCGTCTTCAAGCAAATCAATTAATAAAGAACTCGCATAAAACTCTTCATTACCAAGTTCAGGTTTGGCGTGAATTGCCTGGCTTGTTTCAATATATATCGTACGTTGCGAGTCGATGGATTGAGAGATGATCTGTCTTGCTTCCTTAATAAGGGTCATTGGAATTCCTCCTATATAGATAACTTCTTATTGGTAATCGACAAGCTCATCTACTGTAACAACAGTTGGAATTTGAGCACCTTTTGTATGCTCAATAATAAATTCAGCGGTATCTTCCTGTTGATAAATCTCGACGATTTTCTGGTAAGCTTCATTATCAGCGTCTTCAGCGTTTGCAGCAATCAAGTTAATATACGGTTTAGCCGTATCACTTTCGCGAGCGATTGGATCTTTAGTTGGGTTTAATCCCGCATCAACGGCAACACCATTGTTGATAATTGAAGCAGCCACATCAGGCATTGCACGTGGTGTATGACCAGACACCATAGGGACAATTTCAATATTTTTGGGGTTTTCGATAATGTCTTCTGCCGTTCCAGTAAGTCCAGCATCGTCAGAAAGTGTGATCAATCCTGCTTCGTCGAGAAGTAATAGTGCGCGGCCCATGTTGGTCGCTTCATTGGGAGTTGCGATTTGTGAACCTTCAGGAATATCATCGATAGATTCGTATTTATCAGAACACAAGCCCATCGGTGCAATGACGGTCGAACCAATCGGCACGATATCAATACTATGCTCAGCAACAAATTCATCAAAATAAGAAATCGTCTGGAACGCATTCAAATCCAGTTCCCCTTCAGCTAGCGCTAGGTTCGGAGCTACATAATCAGAAAAAGTTTGAATTTCCAACTCAATTCCTTCCTTCTCCGCTTTGTCCGCAATATAATCCCAAATCATTGTATCCGAACCGCTAATGCCAAGTGTTACGGTCGTTTTGCCTTGTGCATTGCTATCGTCTCCACAAGCAGCCAAAATGAATACCAGTAGTAAAAATAATGTTGCTGTTAAAATTTTTTTCATGAGTAATTCCTCCATTTTTAAGGTGTATTTTACTAATTACGTCTGACTTGCCTCGATAATACATTTCCAAAAGATTGAACGCCTTGTACCAGTATGACCAAAATAGCTACTGTGATGAACATTACGACCGTGTCGAATCGTTGATATCCGTATGTAATGGCTAAGTCCCCAAGACCACCGCCGCCAATAGCGCCAGCCATTGCAGAAGCACCAATAAGTCCAACTACAGCGATTGTCAAAGCAAGAACAAGTGAACTTAACGCTTCGGGAATCAAGAAGCGAAAAATAATTTGCAATGGAGAGGCACCCATTGCTTGTGCGGCCTCGATCACACCTTTATCGACTTCAAGCAAAGAGTTTTCAATTAACCGAGCAATGTATGGCCCCGCATAGAAAACTAGTGGAACGATGGCTGCAGCTGTACCAATCGATGTACCAACAATGAGCCGAGTTAATGGAATAATAGCAACCATTAAAATAATAAAAGGAATAGAGCGAAAAATATTGATGACGACATTCAATACTTTAGACACAATTTCATTTTCTAACAAATGTCCATGACGTGTAACGACTAACAAGATACCGAGAGGAAAGCCAATCAATAGCGAAAATCCAAAAGCAACACCTGTCATATAGACGGTTTCCCATAAAGCTTCCAAAATTTGTTCGTAATTAACTGACATAATCAATGACCTCCTCTATTTGAATAGTGCTGTCCCTAATAGAAGATAAGGCACGTTCCACTTCGCTTGACTCTCCAGAGAATTCGACAATTAAGTTACCGTATGGAACACCTTGCAATTCGGTAATATTGCCGAATAGTACATTCAAATCAACGTTAAAGTCACGTGACACTCGGGACATGAAGGGTTGACCGACTGATGTGCCAGTAAACTGCAACCGGTATATGACCTGATTATTTTGTTTATCTTGAATTTGTGCTAGCAGCGATTCAGGCAACTCGTCGTTCATAACAGAGCGAACAAATCGTTTGGTGGTAGCCTGCTGTGGATTAGAGAAAACGTTAAAGACGCTTCCTTGCTCAATAACTTTCCCTGCTTCAAGCACGGCCACTTTGTCACAGATTTCTCGAATGACGCCCATTTCGTGTGTGATGAGCAGGATGGTAATATTGTATTCTTTATTGATTTTGCGAAGTAGGTCCAAAATCGATTTCGTCGTTTGTGGATCAAGTGCTGATGTTGCTTCGTCGCATAACAGAACGGAAGGATTCGTTGCAAGAGCACGAGCAATGCCGATGCGTTGCTTTTGTCCACCTGACAGCTGGTCTGGATATTTTTGCGCCTGATCTGCAAGTCCAACGAAATCGAGCAACTCTTTTACTTGTTTTTCGATATCATTTTTCGATGTGTTAGCTAACAGGAGCGGCATAGCAACGTTATGATAAACCGTTTTTGAATGGAGTAAATTAAAATGTTGGAAAATCATACCGATATCTTTTCTGATAGTACGAATTTCTTTGCTAGATAGCGTCGAAATATCCTTTCCGTGAATTAATACACGTCCTTTAGAAGGACGTTCGAGCAAGTTTACTGTGCGGATTAATGAACTTTTACCGGCTCCACTAAAGCCAATAACTCCGTAGATTTCGCCGGTTTCGACAGTTAAATCGATGCCATTCAATGCATGGATTTCCTGTTTACCTGATTGGTAGGTTTTGGCGACGCCTTCGAATTGAATCATAGTAAGTAGACCTCCTCATGCTGTATTGTTATTCAAATCGTTAATGCTCACAATCCGTCGAGAAACTAGACAAAAAGAGCCCTCTTTTTTCTTAACCATAAGAAAAAAGAGGGCTCCTGTTGAAACCATCTAATTCTCATCTTCCAAATGCATGGATGCATTTGCAGGAGTTGGCACAGTTTTTGCGGTTAAACAAATCTGCTGCCGAAACGTCATAGGGCCTGTCCCTCGGTTTCTCTGGATAAGAAAGTGATGTATGCTATTCGATTCGTGATTCCTACTTTATGGCGGAATAACAAAAAAGTCAAGATGAATATTGAAATTTATTTTTTCATCTTCAAAATTCATTGTATTCCTTTCTAAATGGACGGGGTAGGTTTCTTTCGAAAAACTGATGATACTGTAGGTTCATTGCCACTCTTTATTCGTATAATATTTTCTCGATGTTTCCATACAGCCATCATGAACAGGACTAGCGCTATTAGTAACGGCCATAGACCGACTGCAGGGATAAAGGCAATTACAAAATACACGGCGTACAAAACGAATACGCCAATGACAAGATAATTTGTTACTAGTGAAACAACGATCAATAACAATAATCCGAGCAACCCGAGCTTCCAGTCAAGCGCTATCATTACACCTATTACAGATGCTGTACCTTTTCCGCCGTCAAAGTTCATATAGAACGGAAAATTATGACCAACTATTACGGCAGCTCCTGCAACGAACAAGAGGGTCCAGATTGTTGCAGTTGAAAAGCTACCTAAGTCCACTAACAAACGTAACCCCGCAACAACAGCAAAGCCTTTGAAAACGTCAATAAAGGCAACGAGCAAACCATATTTCCAGCCCAGCACGATGGCTGCATTAGAAGCACCGGAATTTTTTACGCCCGAATTTTTGATGTTAACGCCTGATACGGCTTGTGCAACAAGTGAACCATGACAACAACCGATAAAATAACCTGTAATCAATAAGAGCAAAATCCAAATGACCATCATTAATTCCTCCTCTACACTAAAAGATAACGTTTGAAAGTGGGCAAGGTTTCAAAATTTTTTGACTAATAAGCTTGACAAACGCCAATAAAGTTTTTATACTTCACAACAAGATCAAAAATTAAATCAAATACTCTTATCAAGAGTGGCGGAGGGATAGGCCCTGTGATGCCCGGCAACCGACAGACATTTTGTTTGTAAAGGTGCTAATTCCTACAGAATCGATTTTCAGGTTCTGAGAGATAAGAGGAGGAAACTCCGTAATTTACGGCCCTCTTCTTAGCGAAGGGGGCTTTTTTCGTCCCCTTTAGCATGTGTTACTACTAAAAAAACAGGGGGAATAGAAAATGACAAACTTTAAACCAGAAACATTATTATTACACGGAGGACAACAACCAGATCCAACGACAGGCTCTAGAGGTGTTCCTGTTTATAAAACCACTTCGTATGTTTTTAAAAATACACAGCATGCACAAGACCTCTTTGGACTGAAAGATACAGGCAATATTTACTCACGCATTATGAATCCGACAGTCGATGTCTTTGAACAACGAGTAGCGTTACTAGAAGGTGGTACTGCAGCAGTTGCTCTTTCTTCAGGAATGGCCGCTATTGCTTTTTCCATTTTGAACATTGCAGAAGCGGGTGATGAAATCGTAGCAGATAGCAGTCTTTACGGTGGCACTTACAATTTGTTTGCTAACACGCTACCACGCTATGGCATTACAACAAAATTCGTCGATGCGACCGATCCAGAAAATTTTAAAGCAGCAATTACAGATAAAACAAAAGCGATATTTGGTGAAATTATTGGTAATCCAAGCTTGAATGTTTTTGATGTCGAAAAAATAGCAGAAATTGCCCATGCTAACGGATTGCCGTTATTGATCGATAATACATTTGCCTCTCCTTACGGCAGCAACCCGATTGAGTTTGGTGCAGACGTCGTCATTCATTCTGCGACAAAGTGGATTGGCGGACACGGAACGACAATTGGTGGCGTTGCGGTGGATGCTGGGAAATTCAATTGGGACAATCCACGTTTCCCAAATTATACACAGCCTGACGAAACCTATCATGGACTGCGGTACGGCATTGATGTACCAGGTGCAGCTTTTGCGACAAAACTTCGCGTTCAATTATTACGTGATTTTGGCCCTTCACTGAGCCCGGATAGTGCTCATGCTTTACTGCAAGGATTAGAAACTTTACATTTACGGATTCCAAAACACAATAGCAACGCTCAAATTATTGCAGACTACTTAAAAAAGCATCCACAAATCGAGTGGGTAAACTTCCTTGGATTTGAAGAACATCCTTCTCATGAATTGGCGAAGAAATACTTGAAAAATGAAGGTTATGGATCGATTGTCAATTTTGGTATCAAAGGTGGAAGAGAAGCAGGACGTAAAGTGATTGATCACATAAATCTCTGGTCTCATGTAGCCAATGTAGGAGACGCCAAGTCGCTAATTATTCACCCGGCTTCTACGACACATCAGCAATTGAACGATGAAGAGTTAACTGCATCTGGCGTAACGGAAGAGTTGATTCGTTTGTCTGTTGGATTGGAGAATGCAGAAGATTTAATCGCTGATTTGGAACAGGCCATACAGGCAGCAGTTTTGGAAAAGGTATAAGGAGGGATCGTCATGAAAACAGTATCCATTGGCTCATTAATCCTGGACTCTACTAAGACGATAGATGATGTGGAACTTGCATACGAACGTCTCGGAGATGAAACAGCTCCTGCGATCCTGATTTGCCATGCATTGACAGGTAACCAATACGCAGTCGGTACTGAAAAAAATCCAGGGTGGTGGGCAGGATTAATCGGACCAGGAAAACCCGTGGATACAACTGTTTTTCAAGTGATTACCTTTAACGTACTCGGAGGCTGTCACGGATCGACGGGTCCTTTATCGAAAAATCCGAAAACAGGAATTCCTTACCGAGCTGACTTTCCAACATTGACAATACGTGATATGGTTCGAGCGGAATATCGTGCATTAAAAGAATTGGGAATTGACCACCTTGCAGGAGTCATTGGCGGTTCCCTTGGTGGAATGAAAACCTTAGAATGGGGAAACCTCTATCCAGATTTTACGGATGCGATTTTTCCGCTAGCTGTCACTCCCTATTACAGTGACTATGGAGTGGCGTTTAATCACATTGGCATATTGGCGATTGAAAGTGATGGGGATTTTAATAATGGAGACTATGTAGATGCGTCTCTTTTGAAGGGGTTTCATGTTGCTAGAATGGCAGGAATGGTTACTTATCGAAGCGGTCATATGTTCAATCGGCGCTTTGGTCGTAGTGGCGATGGCGAAGAATTTGATGTGCAGTCATATTTGAATTATCAAGGCAAGAAATTAGCCGGTCGTTTTGATGCCAATAGCTATGTATTACTGCTGAGAGCTATGAATACACATGATATCCAAGATGCTGTACTAGATGTTCCCGTCTATTCCTTGTCTTTTACGCGCGATTTGTTGTATCCAAGTGAGCTAATGGCTCCGTGGCTTGAAAAACAAAAGACGGCAAGTTGGAAAATCGTTGAAACAGAATTTGGCCATGATGGATTTCTCGTTGAATTTGATAAATGGAGCGGATTTATCGAGAATAAGCTAAAAAGCCTAGTAGTGCCTGAGCTCACCAGATAATTAGTGGATTTCTACTCGCACTGTTTCGCAAGCAAGACGTTGAAAATTATCCTCGATAACAGAAAGGCACCTAAAGGATACGCGTCCATTAGGTGCTTTTCTATGTGTACTTAAGTTAGTCTTCGTCTTTAATATCCACATCTTCTGGTATGGGCATAGTGCGCCATTCTTCTAGCGCTAGCTTGGCTTGTTCCAATTGTTGAAAATGCGCTTCAAATTGAGAGGTATTGATGATGTATTGTTCCCCGTCATGAACTGCGCGGATACGACCTTCTAATACGTAACGATTTACTTGTTCTTCGGGCATGGATAAAAAAGTGGCAGTTTCCTGGACTGTCATGTACATGGGATCTCCTCCTCTTTTCTTTTATTATAATAGAAGAAGACGACTACCTCAAACCATCGGTGTCATCGTGTGTTCGTTAAAAAAAGAATGTTAGTAGACGATGTTCATCATCAATTACCTTGTTTTTTCTTTAGAACTTTAACATCTAGACTTCGAACTGCTCGTTAACAAGAGTTTTTCTATGCGACTAAGATTTTAATATATTAAGCGTTTAGCGATAGGAAAGTAAGGGGATAGTACTAGTGAATACTATACAAAAAAAGGAGGACGATTGTATGAATGATATTGGTAATTCTTTTAGAGGCGTCGGATATACAATTATTGACTACATTCCAAATGTTTTAGGCGCGTTACTATTACTGCTTATCGCGTGGATTGTCGCAACAATTGTACGAGCCATTTTCACCAAAGGGTTAAAAAAAGCAGGTGCAGACCGGGCCATGGTCAAAGGACATATGGCGAAAACAAAAGAAAGTGCAGACAGCATGTTGGATTCCATAGGGAAAATTCTTTATTACCTCATTTTCATTTTGTTTATTCCGAGCGTTTTGCAAGCTTTGGATATGAACAACGTAGCACAGCCAATTTCAAACATGATGAACAAGTTATTGGCATTCCTGCCTAATCTGTTCATGGCCATCATCATTTTAGTCATTGGTTATTTTGTTGCCAAATTTGTGAAGAACCTTGTGTTCAGTCTTTTAACAGCGATAAATATTGATAAATGGTTCAATAAATTTACTAACAAAACAAGTGGTGCTTCGACAAGTACGACAAGAATGGACGCTGGAGACAAAGCAACTCTAGCTAATGTATTGGCTAATGTAGTGTTCGTTATCGTCTTGATTCCGATTTTGACCATTGCGTTAGAAACATTAAACATCCGTTCGATTTCTGAACCAATTGTCAATATGCTCAACCAAGTTCTAAACATGATCCCGAATATTTTCGTAGCGATCATCTTGATCTTAGTAGGTGTATTAATCGGTAAATTTGTGGGAGACTTGTTGATTAGCCTATTGAACGGAACAGGTATCAATCGCTTCTCAACGTATTTGAACACAGACAAAACCAAAACACCGAGCGTTGATATTGCGAACATCATTGGCAAAGTAGTACAAGCGATCATCATCATTTTCTTTACTGTAGAAGCTATGAATGTTTTACAGCTTGATGTATTAAACGGGATTGGTGAAGCCGTAATCGCATACTTACCACTTCTGATTAGTTCGCTAATTATTCTGGGTCTTGGATTAATCGGGGGAAGTGTGCTTGGGAACTACGTGAAGCAGTCTTCAGGTAACCGTTTCCTTGGTACAATTGTCAAATATGCGATTATTATTATTGCTGTATTTATGACACTTGACCAGTTGAACTTTGCAACAAATATCGTTAACCTTGCCTTCCTGTTCATTATTGCGGGACTTGCAGTAGCCTTTGCTATTTCCTTCGGTATGGGTGGACGTGAGTTTGCTAAACGTCAGCTTGAAAATCTTGAGAAGAAAATGGAAAAAGAGAACGACAAACCAAATCTATAAGATTATTTGAAAACTCCCAAAGCTACTTGTAGCTTTGGGAGTTTTTTATTGATTGGTGTGTATTTATGAGCATCCAATTATAAGACGATTAAATGAGTTCCACATTCCCATTTTTGAGGGGTTTATTTAAGTGGAGAGATGAGTTTATGCTGGAATGCATAAATAACTGCTTGAGTCCGGTCATGAACTTCAAGTTTTGCCAAGATATTACTGACATGTGTTTTCACTGTTTTCAAGGCAATAAACAATTGATCGGCAATTTCTTGGTTGGTCAGACCATCAGCTAGCAACAACAAGATTTCCATCTCACGTTCAGTTAACGCGTCGTGTAGAACCCGTTCATGACGCATTTGCTTCATCATTTTTGTCATCACCTCTGGCTCAAGTACGGGAGTGCCATTCATCGTTTCACGAATCGAATCAGCAATCCGTGAAGCTTTTGAAGTTTTTAATATATAGCTAACGGCTCCGGCTTGAAGTGCAGGATAGACTTTGTCGTCGTCGAGAAAGCTTGTGACAATCATAATTTTGGCTTCTGGCCATTGATCAATGATGGATTTTGTCGCTTCTGCACCGTTCATAATGGGCATCACCATGTCCATTAGGATCAAATCAGGTCGCAAGTCCAATGCCAATTGCACGGCTTCTTGCCCGTTTGTGGCTTCGCCAGCAACTTCCATATCTTTTTGAGACTGCAAGTAAGCAGAGACACCTATACGGACCATTTCATGATCATCTACTAACAAGATTCGAATCATTAGGCTTCTTCCTTTCAATTGGAACTTTTACTTCCACAATGGTCCCTTCAGAAGGAACAGAAACAATTTTGCTCGTAGCACCAATTTCGATGGCGCGTTCTTCAATATGTTTAAGGCCGTAAGAAGTCGATTTGGATTGTTCACTTTCAAATCCCACACCATTGTCTTGAATACGCAAAATCGCAAAATTATCGCGTTCAACAAACAAGATATGAACTTCGGTTGCTTTGGAATGGCGCAATGTATTGGATAAAGTTTCTTGCGCAATACGGAACAGATGATCTTCGGCTCCTTTTTGCAGGGGCACTTCTTCTAATTTATGATCAATCGTAAAATAGACTTTTTCTTTAAGTTCACTAACCAATTCAAACAATCCTTGACGCAAGCTTTTGTCGTGAAGAGCGGCGGGACGTAAATGCAAAAGCAGTGCGCGCATTTCCAACTGAGCTTGCTGAATCATTTTTTCTGTCTGCAACAGTCCAGGCTGCACCTCTTCGCTTTCAGTCATCGATGACAGCAGCATGGAAGCAGCAAAAAGTTGTTGAGAAACGGAGTCGTGAAGCTCTCTAGCAAGCCGTTGACGTTCCATAATTAAGCGCTCCTGGATAATCTGATCCTGCGTTTCTGCACGTTCATTGGCAATGCGAGTCAAGCTTTTACGCTGTGATTCTAATAACTTTTGCAATTTTAGAATGGAACTCGACAAATTGCGCGGCAAGGTTTTCATTTGGGCAGCTTGAACGACCGTTTTGTCTTCATTGCGCAAAAGGGCTTGGAAAATCTGTTCGATTTCCTGCACTTTTGATCGCGACAAAGATTCGGTCCACCATGATATGCCGACGGACAGAGCGAGCATCAGAACGAGCAACCAAATGCCCAAAGGAAGGCCAGCGATAAAATCTTCCCACAGAACAGACCAGCTATTGAATGACGGCAAACCAAGCAAAGCAAATAGAATACTGAAGATAATCAAGGCAAAGAGAGATGTGAAAAACAGGCTGCGTGGCACAATCTGTCTCATCTACGAATCACCTCGACGTCCCCCATCCAAGTAGTCACGGATACAATCAACTCAGCTCTGTTGCCTTCGTCCGCAGGATAGCCGTCTTCCGCGTGAATGGTGGTATTGAGAATGCGCTGGCTATCCCCATTGAAAAAACGAGCTTCCCCCAAAAGTGTAGAATAAAAGACGCGTACCGGAACTTCATACGGCACGATAACTTGGACTTTTCCAAAACCTTGTCGTATGGAAATCAATGAAGGTTTTTTAGGTAAAACAGTATGTGTAGTATCTACAAGGATATCCCCGATAAAACCTTGCACATGAATGTCTTTCCACTCGTAAGATTCGATTGGCGTGCTTTGAGCGGCCATTACTTTATTCTGGATTAGACCTGTATCTGCGGAACCTTGTAAAGGGGTAGTCTGAAGCCATGCTTGCCCTTTCCATAGACGAAGCAACAGGTAAATGGCAAGCCCGAAAATCATCAGTCTCAGACTCCACATAGACAAAATAGAAACGCCGATAAGAAAAGCACCTATCCAAAAATAGGATCTTCGGTATTTACTGGTGTTTCTCAGCGCATAGTAAAGAGTTCCGATACCAAGAAGGATCAAAAACACACTGCCATTTCCAAAAAAGGCAGCTTCGACGAATATCAATAATAAAGCACTTAGCAAAAAAAATGCTTGTCTGTTTGTTGGGAAATGTTGCATGGCTTTTGCCTCCTTCTTTGTATCAGAAAAAATGAGAAGAAGAAAAAACTTCTTCTCACTCTATTTTAGACAAGTTCTTTTGGAGTTGTGCTATTTTTTTCTAAAGAATCCAAACGACGTTCCATTGTTGAACGCTCATGCCGCTCTTCAACTTTAGCACCGAGTGTTGTGATGTATAGAGCCATGTCGTCAAAAGAGCCAATGCGTTCAGCGACAAGTTCAGGACTTAGCACTTTGTCCATCTGGTGATGAGCACGCGTGGCATTTTCTTTGCCCATCAATTGCAGTTGCTTTACTTTCATGTCTTTTACTTTGTGTTTCATTTCTTCGTAGCGGTATTCTAAGCCAGTTAGTTCAGCTATGTTTTCACTTAGGTTGTTTTGCAACACTGAAACGCGAGTAGCGTAAGATTGAACTTCCATTTTTGCAAAATCAGCGAGATCAGACTCGCCTGAGGTTTGTGCTAATTCCAATTGTTCGTGGCGCTTAGTGAGCATGGCGGATGCTTCTGCCAATTCTTTCTCTAGTTTACCATTTAGCTGAGCTTGACGTTCAACCCATTTTCCAGTGGTGGTTGTCTGGTTTTCAGCTTCTGTAACGTAGTGATTCAGTAGAACAAGTGGATTTTTCTCCTCATTTTTTACGACGACGGCATCCAAGTCGGTTGCGACAGCAAATTTAAAACGTTCCCATAACGTTATCATATTCATTCTCTCCTTATTTAGTTAGTTTGTTCCATTGTTGTTCAAAGTTCATAAATGGATCGCTTTCTTTTACAGCTGTGACAGAAACGCTTTGGCCATTCCATTTCCGGTAAATCATCCACAATGCGACAAGGGCGGCGACGCCAATCAAAGCAGGTACATTCGAAATGGCTGCAATTCCTCCGATAATCCCTACAGCTACCCAGCATACTTTCGCTAATGTCGAAGTGCTTTTTAAATAGTAATGCACCCCGGCGTAGACGATTAGTAAAGATACGACCAATCCAATCATGTGTCCCAAATTGCTGAGTACGACGATTCCAGCAATGATGCCGAGCGTAATTAACCAAAATTTGTTCATCTTTTTTTGCCTCCTCGTTGATTTCTAAGTTAATTATACGAAGAGAATGAGTTTTTCAATACGGTCTCTGACTGCATCTTTGACTAGGTCTTGGGACGTAGAGTGAGCTAGTCCCGGGAGATGTATTTAATCGCACCGACCGCTTTGGCCAGAGCTCCCGCTAGAAGCCAAGTAAAAAACGCTAGTCTTCGAGCTCTGCTTCGTCCTTGTGCGCGGCGGTGCTTAGAGAGGGGCGAGGGAGAGTTGTTTTGTGAAGGATATGAATTGGAATGCTATACTGTTTTTTATCACATTGAAAAAATGTATCTTTCGTACAGAGATTTATTTTAAAAGAAGAAAGAGGCGTTTTTATGAAAATAGTTGCGGGCATCGGTAGTTTCTTGTTGATTTATACAGCGCTTGTTGCCTATTTGGGCTGGGCGGTTTATGTTTGGCTAACGAGTTTTTTAGAGAGTGTAAATCTGTGGATTTTTGCGGCTTTGTGGTTGGTGGTTGCCTATAGTTATGTAATTGGAAGAATCGGTCACAGATGGCTTGGATTTACGGTGCTCGGTTCTTATTGGTTCGCTTTTTTGCAGTATGCGATTTTGTTGATTCCTGTGGCAAATCTCATTGTGCTAGTGGTGGATTTAAAAAATGATGTGTTTGTTGTAGGTTCATTAACTGCCATTATGTTATTGCTGCTATTTAGTGTCGGCACTTACTTGGCTTACAGTCCGGTTGTTCGAAATCTTGAAATTACCGTAGAAGGTAAAGAGGCGGAACCTCTTCATATGGTCGTAGGTTCCGATTTTCACTTAGGGTTTTTATCGGGCAAGCAACATTTGCAACGTTTTGTTACTAAAACAAATGCGCTTGATCCGGATGTTGTCTTTTTAGCAGGTGATTTAGTGGATGACGATCCGGTTTGGTATGCGCGTTATGGCATGTCGGAAGTCATGGAACAGTTGAAACCAGCTCTGGGTGTTTACGGTGTGTTAGGAAATCATGAGTATTACGGCAAGAAAATTCCATTGCTCGTAAGACTCATGAATAAATCAGGTGTGAAAATATTAAGAGATGAAACTATTTTAGTTGCGAATCGTTTTTATTTAACGGGACGTGAAGATCGTACGAATGGCAATCGGCTGTCGTTGCTTGAGTTGAAACCTGAAAAAGACACGGTGCCTTGGATCGTAATGGACCATACGCCGGCCGATTTGAAAACGCCCAGAGAATTAGGCGCAGATTTGCACATGTCAGGCCACACACATAAAGGGCAGATGTGGCCGAATCATTTATTGACTAAACGAATTTTCGAACTGGATTACGGCTACCGTTTAATCGAAAAGACACATTTTCTTGTGTCTTCCGGATTTGGATTTTGGGGTCCGCCGTTGCGTATCGGAAGCCGTTCAGAGTTATGGTCGATAACGATGAATTTCCGTTCATCTTCTTAAGAGGAGTGTTGTTATGGAAGAATGGATTACTTCAGTCATGTCGGATTATGGCTATTTGGGTATATTTTTTCTAATTATGCTAGAAAACGTCTTTCCACCGATTCCGTCAGAAGTGATTTTAACGGTCGGCGGATTTATGACAACGACGACCACAATGACAATACCGGGAGTGATTTTAGCTTCAACTGCGGGCTCTGTCCTTGGAGCGGTAATTTTGTACGGTGTCGGTTTATTACTAGACGTTGAGCGGCTGGAGAAAATCATAGATAAATACGGCAGTTGGTTGCGCGTAAAAAAGCAAGACATTCATAAGGCCGATAGCTGGTTTGATCGTTTTGGGGTTTGGACTGTATTTTTTGGCCGGTTGGTTCCTTTAGTGCGGAGTCTAATTTCAATTCCTGCGGGTATGTCGAATATGAAATTTGGACTGTTCGTTGGCTTTACGACGCTCGGCACCTTGTTGTGGAATACTGTTTTGGTGTTTATCGGACGAGCAGTGGGAGACAACCGGGAACAAATTATGCATCAGTTTGGTCTTTATTCCAATGTTGTGTACGTCTTATTAGCGTTGAGTATTGTCGTAGCTATTGGGTATTACATCAAAAAAATAAAAACAACAAACGAATAGGAAACTGCTGGCAATTGCCGGCAGTTTTTTAAATTGTTATAATTGTTTAATAATAGAGGATGGAGGATGGGTATGAAGCCAATCGTATTTATTACACAAAAGCTGCCGGATCAAGCAGTAGCTGAATTAGCAGAGCAGTATGAAGTTCGCATGTGGCCGGAAGAAGACACTCATGCACCGCGTGAGAGATTGCTTGAAGAAGCAAAAGAGGCGCATGCACTTTGGACGATGCTATCTGACCAAATAGACAACGAAGTGTTTAGTTCAGCACCGAACTTGAAAATCGTTAGCAACTTAGCAGTTGGCTATAATAACATCGACTTAGAAGCGGCACGGAAGCATGGTGTTACGGTAACCAATACGCCTGATGTTTTAACTGAGGCGACCGCAGATTTAACATTTGCTTTGTTACTTGCGACGGCCCGCAACATAATGGAAGCAGAAAAAACTGTTCGTTCGGGACAATGGAAATCTTGGACACCGATGGGAATGACCGGACAAAATGTTGGCGGTGCTACGCTCGGAATTATTGGTATGGGGCGAATTGGTGAAGCTGTAGCTCGCCGTGCTCAAGGTTTCGGTATGAATATCCTTTACCATAATCGTACGCGTAAAAGTCTTGAAGATGTCCGTTATGCTGAATTTGAAGAATTGCTGAAGGTTTCAGATTACGTGGTGATTTTAACGCCGCTGACACCTGAAACTAAAGGGATGATCGGAGCAGCCGAACTGGCATTGATGAAAGATACGGCTTGTTTGATTAATGTAGCTAGAGGCGGGATTGTTGATGAAACGGCCTTATATGAAGCTTTGAAAGAACAGAAAATATGGGGTGCCGGACTGGATGTATTTGAACAAGAGCCTGTACCACTAGACCATCCCTTATTGACATTGCCAAATCTTACGGTGTTGCCGCATATTGGCAGTGCCACGATTCAAACTCGTTTTGAGATGATGGCATTGAATGCTGAAGCCATTAAAGCATGTCTAGAAAAAAAATCAGTAAAAAATAGAATCTGCTAACTAGCAGAAAAAGTGCAGCTGCTGTAGTAGCTGCCTTTTTTGATTGGGTTATTTTAGCTGCAATTTATAAACTTAGGAAATTCGCGGATTATTCCAAAGCGTCGCTAATTTAGACCAGCCTCGAGCATTACTACTTAATAACTATATAAGCTAAATGAAAGAAACCAAATCTTCTACATCGCTGGTTGCTTTAGGCGAAGTAACTTGTTAAGTAAGAAGGTAGTGTCTATTTTTCCGTTAGTAACGGGAAGACATGGCACAAGCCTTTGGCAACTGGCACCGTGCCGTCCGATCGCGCCAGTTACACGATCCGCAACCTATGGATTCGAAAGCACAGTTGGTTTGCGGGATAGTAACAAGTAGAAATCATGAGTTCAATCAATATAAAGTTGAAGTTTTTCGTTATTTGTTATAAAATGGTTGAGGTTTTTGTTGCTTTTTTGCTACAGAAGCAAATTGAAGAAATAGGAGGTATGATTCATGCAAAATCATACACACAATGTCTTACTGTATTATAAATACGTCGAGGTAGAAGATCCAGAAACCTTTGCTACCGAGCATTTGGCTGCTTGTAAAGAGCTAGAGCTAAAAGGTCGAATTCTTGTTTCTAACGAAGGAATTAACGGAACGTGTTCAGGAACAATTGAGCAGACGGAAGCATATATGAAAATGTTGAAAAGTGATCCACGCTTTTCGGATACAGCTTTTAAAATCGATGCTGCTGAAGGCCACGCGTTTAAAAAAATGCACGTGCGTGCAAAAAATGAAATCGTTCATCTTGGATTAGAAGAAGACATCAACCCGAACGAACTGACCGGCACTTATTTAGAGCCAGTGGAATTTTATAAACAAATGCAAGAACAAGACACCATCGTTTTGGACGCGCGAAATGATTACGAATACGATCTTGGGCATTTCCGTAACGCGATTCGTCCAGATATTGAAAACTTCCGCGATCTGCCAGAATGGATGCGTGACAATAAAGAACAATTTGAAGGCAAAAAAATTCTGACGTATTGCACAGGCGGAATCCGCTGTGAAAAATTTTCTGGCTGGCTGAAAAAAGAAGGATACGAGGATGTTTCTCAACTTCACGGAGGCATCGTTAATTACGGCAAAGATCCTGAAGTAAAAGGTGAATTATGGGATGGACAATTATATGTATTCGACGAGCGTATTGTTGTACCTGTCAATCAAGTTGAACACGTCATTGTCGGCAAAGACCATTTCACAGGAGAACCATGCGAACGTTATGTGAACTGTGCAAATCCTGATTGCAACGCGAAAATGTTGACTTCTGAAGAAAACGAACACAAATACATGCGTTCGTGTTCAGACAAGTGTCGCGAACATCCACGTAACCGTTATGCTTTCGAGCACGGGTTGACTGGAGAGCAAGTACAAGAACGTTTAAATGCATTAAAGGAAGTAACAACAATCTAATAAAAAAAAGCCTCCATAATTTTTGGAGGCTTTTTTGTATTAGAAATCTATATCAATCTTCTTCGTTTAACACAATAGTGCGACCTTTCAATTTCAATAGCAAAGGGATTAATAACCAAGCAGCAGCTACCATCAGTAGAATTAAAGACAGTGGCTTGGTAAAGAAAATCATGAAATCGCCATTTGAAATCGTCAATGCTCTGCGGAGATTATTTTCAATCATGGGCCCTAAAACCAAAGCTAAGACGAGTGGTGCCACAGGGAAATCGTTTTTGACGAGTACATATCCCAGTATTCCACAAGCAAGTAGTAAGAAGAGGTCGAATGTGGTGTATTGGACAGCATATACACCAAAGAAAGAAATCGCTATGATGATGGGCAATAAATATTTTTTAGGGGTTTCAATGATTTTGGCAAATACTTTAACCAAGGGCATGTTCAAAATTAATAACATCAAGTTACCGACAAACATACTGGCGATAAGTCCCCATGCCACTTCAGGATGATCATCAAATAATAATGGACCGGGTTGAATGTTATACATGATAAGTGCTCCCATTAGGATAGCTGTGGTTCCAGACCCGGGTATGCCTAATGTTAAAAGTGGAATCATAGCACCACCAGATGCAGCATTATTGGCTGATTCAGGACCTGCAACACCCGCAATGGCCCCGGTGCCAAATTTTTCAGGAGTTTTGCTGAATTTTTTCTCGGCAATATAAGAGAAAAACGAAGCGAGCGTTGCGCCGGCACCAGGAAGTACACCGATAAAGAATCCTAAAAGAGATCCCCGCATAATTGGTTTTGCACTATCTTTTAAATCTTGTTTAGTAGGAAGGATTCTACCGATTTTAGCAATCGTACCATCTTCATGCTCGCGTTCTAAAATCGTTTTAAATACTTCACCTAGCGCAAACAAACCAACTGCGATTGTTAAAAACTCAAGGCCCGAGTAAAGAACGGGTAAATCGTAAGTAAAGCGAGCAATTCCTGATACCGCGTCAATGCCGATTGTGCCAAGAATCAAACCGAAAACGGTCATCATTAAGGCTTTCGTCATCGATTTTCCAGCCAATCCGCTTACTGCGGCGAGTCCGAGTAACATGAGTGAAAAATATTCAGCGGGTCCGAATTGGAGAGCCACATTGGACAAAGGCTCTGCCAATAATACTAGACCAATCAAAGAAACAATTCCTGCCACAAATGAACCGATTGCTGCAATCGATAAAGCGGCTCCTGCTCTACCTTGGCGCGCCATTTGATAACCGTCAAGCGTTGTGACAACAGAAGAAGATTCTCCTGGTGTGTTCAAAAGAATAGAAGTAGTGGAGCCGCCGTACATCGCACCGTAATAAACTCCGGCCAATAGGATGATGGAACTTGCTGCAGCTGCTTCTGTCGGCATGCCGGAAGTGATTGTTGCAGTTACTGGAATAAGAAGAGCTACACCACTCATGGGTCCAATACCTGGCAATACACCAACAGCTGTTCCAATAAGGACCCCTACAAACGCAAAGAGAATGTTCTGCCACTGGAATGCGATGCTGAAGCCATCCATTAAAAATTGTAAAGTAGTCATTGCCATCCGCCTTTCGTTTTAAAATTCAGGGAATCCCGGTAATGAGCCGCCGAGAAATTCGGCGAAAAGATAGTAGACACCAAACGAAAATGCGGTGGCAATAATCAATGTATGAAGCCATTTTCCACTTTCCATCGTTTGAAAGGCTATGACTAAAAATAAGAAAGTCGTAATGACGTAACCAAGTGTCTCTAAGAAAGCAGCATATAGAACAGCACTAAAGAAAATGATGAAAAACTTTTTGTATTTAATCGGTTCATCGTTTTTTGCACCGGCCTCGTAACGAAAAGTTTCATATAGCAAGCGAGCACTTAAGAGGATCAAAATAGTGCCTAAGCCGATTGGAAAGATATCGGGTCCGACTGCTGAACCGTAAGAACTCTCGGATATTCGCTGGCTTTCCATGACAAATAAAAGGCCGATTAGTAAGAAAATAATGCCAGCAAACCGATCGAAGGTTTTACTCATTGTCTTTCACTCCTTTTAAATTAGAAAACGGCCGAAGCCGCTGTTCTAATTACTTTTGCATATCAAGTGCAGTCAACAACTCAACAATCAATTCTTCTTGAGTTTGTAAATATTTTTCGAAATCCTCGCCGTTTTTGTATTCACTTTGCCAACCATTTTGCTCAAGTTCTTGTTTCCATTCCTCGCTGCCAGACATTTCTTCTAGTTTTTCTGACCAGTACTTGTATGCGGTATCTGACATGTCTTTAGGACCGAAAATACCGCGCCAAATCGTAAATTCAGTATCAATACCTTCTTCTTTGAATGTCGGGATTTCGCTTAAGTCACCTTCTAAACGTTCCGGAGAACTTACGGCCAATACTCGAACATCACCAGATTTCATGTATTCTCCAATCGTAGATGCATCTGTTGCGATGACATCTGCGTTATCGCCAAGCAATGCAGCTACGGCTTCGCCACCACCATCATAAGAAACGTATTTCACTGATTTTGGATCAATGCCATATTCAAATGCTGGCAAAATCCCGACCAAATGATCCATTGAGCCCGGAGCAGAACCACCAGCAAATGTAACCGCTTTTGGATCAGTCTTTACCGCGTCGAGAACATCGGTTAATGTTTGGAATTCAGAATCTGCACGAACAACAATCGCTCCATAATCACGTGTCAGTTGAGCCAGTGGTGTTGTATCCTTATAACCGTATGGACTGTTTCCTTCAGCTTTACTATTGTTGATTAGAATCGGTGGAGATTTAACCATAAGCATGTAGTCATTGTCGACTTCTTTCGTAGCGTATTCTGCCATATAAACGGCTCCACCACCACCGGGTTTATTTTCGACCATAATTGATTCTCCAATGATGCCTGTTGTATTCATAGTTTTTGCAATAGAGCGCGCAGTCAAATCCCAGCCACCGCCCGCTCCAGAAGGGGCCACAATTGTTAGTCCACGTTCGGGATAATCGGACGAACCAGCATCACTAGCTTGAGAATTTTCTTCAGATGAGCAGGCAGCAAGACCAATTGCTAACATACCAGCAAGAGAAACAGCAATCATTTTTTTGAACATATCATTCATCCCCTTTTATAATAGTAAAAAGACAACGCTTTCAGCGCTGTCTTCAACTTATCAGAATATAGGATGAATTCGATGTTTATTGTCATAAGATGGATACTGTGCATATTGTTAATACTGTTCATAAAGTTCACGGAGTGAAAAAATAGCGTCTTTCAGGTCTTCCAATTGTTCCGTAAAGTAATTCTGCTCGGGCCTTCTGGTCTGTTGTTAAGTGTTCAAGATAACGGCGTGCAGTTGAACGGCTCATGCCACAGGCAATTCCCATCTCTTCAGCTGTTATGCCAGTTGAAGAGATCGCCAGTTTTTCTTTTATTTTAATCATTGTACTTGGGTCTATGCCCTTGGGAGTAATCACTTGTTCCATATAAGCTTCGTGGTTTTTGTTCCATAACTGTTCGATCGATTGCTCATTCAAGGAATCGGATTTCTCAAGTGACATGCTTTTCGACTGATAGGCAAGAAGGCTTTTTTGAAAGCGATCAAAAGTCAGTGGTTTGAGCATATAATCAGAAACGCCGGCTCTAAAAGCTTTTTTGACAATGGCTGTTTCAGAAGCAGCTGTGATAAAAATAATATCGGACTCAGGGCTTTCAGATTTGATAAAAGGCAACAAGTCAGTACCTTTCATATCTGGTAAGAATACATCAAGCAAAATTAGTTGTGGCTTTAATACTTGTATCCAATCTTTTGCTTCAGCACCATTATGTGCAGCACCTATTACTTGAAATCCTTGGATTTTCTCAATAAAGCGCCTGTGTATGTCTGCAATCCGCTTGTCATCTTCAATAATGAGAATCTCAATCATCTTCATTTCCTCCGATCGGTATGGAAATAATAAACAAAGCTCCACCAAAATCGCCATTCTCCATCGTTATTTCTCCTTGTAAATCGTGAACATTGCTATAAACTTTTACTAGGCCATAGCCGCGATCGTTGCCATTTTTTGTGGAAATCCGTTCTTTAAAAAGAGTGGAAAGAATGAGTGGATCCACCCCTTTTCCGCTATCTTCAACTTCAATCAAAATTTCATGGCCATTATCAACAAAGAGAAGCCTAACCAAACGTTCATTTTCAGGGAGATAGTCAACGGCTTCAAAGGCATTAGTTACAAGATTACCGAGAATCGAGACAAATAGGCTTTTTTCAAGATAGGAAGGAAGTTTTTCTAAATAACTGTCTTCATCCAGAAGAAATTTGACTTTTAACTCTCTGGCTTTGTTGAAAAGACCGATAACAATGCCACCAAGTAGAGGGTCTTGCAATCGATTCGTAACAAACTGAACGAGTGATTGCTGCTCTTTTGCTTCGCTATGGATAAGATCCATCGCTTCATCTAGTGAGTTTAATTGAATCAGTCCCGAAATCGTATAAAGGAAGTTGTGGTTTTCATGAGTCTGTGAACGGAGCAAATCGGCATATTGCCTAATCTGAGTCAATTCATTGCGAAGACCATCTAGGTCTGACTGCAATCGAAAACTAGAAACTGCTCCCGCGATTTCACCATTAATAACAATGGGGATACGATTAACAATCGTTTTCTTACCACGTATGGTCATGGGGCGATCTAATTGCTGCTCGCCTGTGAGCAGCACTTGAGGAAGTAAGGTATTGGGAAGTACTTCATCAATAAGTTGTCCAATAAGCTTTTTTCCTTTCGGCAACGATAGAACTTCATAGGCTGATGCATTAGCCATTGTGATTTCACCGCTTTTGTTGACCATAATGATGCCTTCTCTGACTGATTCGATTAATGTATTTCTTTCGATAAACAAACTAGCGATTTCTGCAGGCTCCAACCCAAATAATATCTTTTTAATATTTTTAGAGAGAATCATTGAAGCAACTCCGCCAATCGCAATCGCGATTAGCACAATAACAAGAATAGAATCGGCATATTGCATGAAAATGGAGGTCATGTCTGCTTTTAAGAAGCCTACAGAAATAACACCAATGATATTATTCTGCTCATCAACAATCGGTGCCTTTCCTCGAAGAGAAGGACCCAGTGATCCAACTGCTTCTGAGACATACGATTCGCCTTGAGAAATAGCGCGCTCGTTATCATCGCCAACCATTTTCTGACCAATCCGGTCTGGGAGAGGATGCGTATAACGGATTCCTTCTGCATTACCAATGACGACATATTCAGCACCAGTTTGTAGTTGAACTTCATCAGCGATTGGCTGAAGTGAGACATGAGGGCTGTCAGCAGCAAAGCCTTGCACTATATCTGGTCGATCGGCAGTGGTAACAGCAATATTCAAAGCACGTTTTCCCATTTGTTCTTCAATTGCTTCTGAAATCGTAAAATAAAACGATAATCCAACAAAAATCATTATAAATGCTACAAATAAAGCTCCATATAAGAAGATCCTTCGCTGCAAGGGCATCTAAATATCACTCGTTTCCAATATGCTGTCATAGTTAATGGGCTAATTATATAGTCAATAATAGGAGAATTCCATGTTTTTTTAAAAAGAAAAAACGCAAAAGCTTTTACTTTTGCGTCAGTTCTTCTTGCTGTTCTTCACATTCAAAGCAAATCAGTTCTCCGTCTACATAAACTCCATCCAAAAAACCATCACGACAATAGATATCTTTGCCACAATTGCTACACGGTCCGATAAGTTCACGCATCTTGTAAGTCTTCTGCATAAATGTACATGGCGTCTTTGAGGTATTTAGCTAAGCCTTGGCCATGTTGATCAATGTTGCTTGCAAAGCGACTGTCTGACGCGTACAAATCGCCTAATCCACGGAACATTTTGGGCGAACAGTCATAAAAACGATTTAACAGCGTATAGTATGCTTTCATTTCTTTTTGTACCGCTGGTGTTTGTGGAGACAAGTGCATTAAGCTTGCGACCGTATTGTAGATACGGTCTCCTTCACGATTGATTTCGTCCAAATCTTCCTCTTCTTTTGCCACTTGAACGGACTCACTAGAAGTTGAAGGCGATTCTTCGTGCAGTACTGTTTCAACAGGAGCAACGACAACAGTTGAATCTGATTCGTAAGCAGAAGCAATTTGAGAAGTTTCTACTTGTGCCACATCTGGGGAACCGATATCGGGCTTTTGGTATTGTTGAATCAGATTTTCAGCTTTACTGCTAGCAAATGCTGAAAAACGTTCTTGATCAGTCAAATTCTCTGAACCTTGTAACTCCCGCTGAGTCAATTGTGCAGTCTGAATCAGCTTTTCGATGCGCTGTTTTTTCTGTTGAAGTAATTCGATATGCTGAGCTAGTGCATATTCTCGGTCAAAACCTTCAGCGACAAGTTCTTGAATTTTCTTAAGTGAAAAATCCAGCTCTTTTAGGAATAAAATCTGTTGAAGCAATTTCAAATCTTGCCCATTGTAATAACGATAGCGGTTAGTTCCGATGTTGGACGGTTTTAGTAAGCCAATACTATCGTAGTGATGAAGCGTCCGCACACTAACACCGGCTATTTTTGCTACTTCTTGTACTTTGTACAATCTAATCACCTCTCTCTTTAAAATACACTATAACGCACCGTTAGTGTCAAGCATTTATGAGAAATGATGTGGAAATGCGTTGTTTCTTTTTTTTAGGGGTGAAGATCTAAGTTTGGGAGGAAGTTAAAACACATGTCTTATGACATGACTTTCACATCAACAAAATAAATAAATCAGATATTTCAGATATCTCCTATTATTTTCTAGATAATTGTGAAATAATGAAAGTGGAAGCGCTATCAAAGATAGGTAGTCGAGAGGGGTAATGGCGATGAAATTGACTAATTTTGTGAATGGTAAGTGGCAGCAGGCAGAACATGCGGAATTTAGACCTGTTTTGAATCCGGCAAATGGGGAAGAGCTGGCACAAGTTCGAATGTCTACAGCACAGGATGTCGACTTAGCAGTAAAGGCAGCACTAGGAGCACAAAAAAAGTGGGCAAAAGTACCGGCACCTAGACGTGCGGATTATTTATATGAAATTGGTCGACTGATGAAAGAGCGAAAAGAACACCTCGCTCAAGTGTTAACGAAAGAAATGGGGAAAGTGATTGAAGAAGGTCGTGGTGAAGTACAAGAAGGAATTGACATGGCTTATTATATGGCGGGAGAAGGAAGGCGCATGTTCGGCGAAACAACCCCGTCAGAACTGGCCGACAAATTCGCAATGAGCATCCGGTCACCAATTGGTGTCGTAGGATTGATCACTCCGTGGAACTTCCCTGTAGCAATTGCCACGTGGAAATCATTTCCTGCAATTGTTGGAGGCAATGCATTTATTTGGAAACCTGCAACGGAAACGCCGATGATGGCCTATGAGATGGCAAAGATTTTTGAAGAAGTGGGTCTTCCAGAAGGTGTCGCTAATATTGTTTTTGGAGCCGGCTCAGAAGTAGGCACAGCACTTATCGAACATGAAGGCGTAAGGGTTATCTCATTTACAGGATCAACAGAAACCGGTCGCAAAGTAGCAGAAGCAGGAGGGCGCAACTTGAAAAAAGTATCTCTCGAGATGGGTGGGAAAAATGCCGTCATCGTTATGGAAGATGCTGATTTAGATTTAGCCGTAGAAGGTATTCTTTGGAGTGCATTTGGTACAGCTGGTCAGCGTTGCACAGCTTGTAGCCGGGTAATTGTTCATGCCGATGTAAAGCAAGAACTGCAGAAACGGCTGCTTTCGAAAATGGAAACTTTGACAATTGGAGATGGTACAGACGAAACCATCAAAATCGGACCGGTTATCAATCGAAAAGCAGTCGAAAAAATTCATTCCTATATTGAAATCGGCCAGCAAGAAGGAGCTACCTTACTGGTTGGTGGAGAGATTTTGACCGGCGGTATTTACGACAAAGGGAACTATTACGCTCCGACATTGTTCACGGATGTTAAACCCGAAATGCGCATTGCGCAAGAAGAAATTTTTGGTCCTGTTGTATCAATTATCGAAGTGGCAACTTTCGAAGAAGCAATTGATGTGAACAATGGTGTGATTTACGGGTTGTCGAGTTCAATTTATACAGCTGATGTAAATCGTGCATTTAAAGCGCAACGTGATTTAGATACCGGGATTGTCTACATTAATGCGGGAACGACCGGAGCGGAAATTCACTTGCCGTTTGGTGGAACTAAAGGGACTGGGAATGGTCACCGTGATTCAGGCGTTGCGGCATTGGACGTTTTTACAGAATGGAAGAGTGTCTATGTTGATTACAGTGGGAAGTTGCAGCGTGCGCAAATCGATAACGAAGCTTGATTGAGAGGGGATGGGGAGATGAAAATCGTCGTATTAGGCGCAGGATTAATGGGCAAACAAGCAGCTAGGGATTTGGTTGCTGACGAGGCTGTGGAACGCGTCTTTTTAGCAGATCGAAATACAGCTCAAGCTGAAGCATTCAAGGTGCAACTCGGCAATAACAAGCTAGAAGTATTCGAATTGGATGCTAGTGATGACGAGGCATTATCGGCAGCTATTTCAAAAGGTGATATCGTTATTAATGCGCTGTTTTATACTTTTAACGAAAAAGTAGCAGCCACTGCGCTCAAATGTGGTGTTCACTCCGTAGACTTAGGCGGCCATATCGGAGGTGCTACAGATGCAGTGTTAGAGATGCATGATGAAGCTCAGCGAAAAGGGGTTACACTAATTCCCGATTTGGGCGTAGCACCTGGCATGATTAATATTTTAGCAGGGTATGGCGCCAGTAAACTCGACCAGGTTTCCGATATCCGGTTATTTGTTGGTGGAATTCCAGTTCATCCAGAACCACCATTAGAATACAACCACGTTTTTTCACTAGAAGGCGTGTTCGATCATTACACAGACAAATCGCACGTCATTCGTGAAGGGAAATTATTGGAGGTTGAATCTTTATCTGAAATTGAGCATGTGAAGTTTGAGGATTTTGGTGAACTAGAAGCTTTTCATACTTCTGGAGGAACTTCGACTTTGACGGATACTTTCAGTGATATCAATTCGTTGGAATACAAAACTTTGCGTTATAAGGGGCATGCCGAGAAGGTTAAATTATTAGTTGATTTAGGTCTCACTAATCGAACGAAAACAGTGACTGTGGACGGACGTGAAATAAAGCTTCGGTCTGTTTTAAAAGCCGTGCTTGAACCGATAACAGAGCTTGGAGACAAACAGGACGCGGTCGTCTTACGGGTAATGGTGTCGGGCATCAAAGCGGGAGAAGAAATCCGCTACGAATACAATATGGTAACGATTAAAAATCCTGAAACCGGTGTCACCGCAATGGCACGAGCTACGGCTTTTACTATTTCAGTCGTAGCGCAGATGATTGGCAAAGGGATTATAGACAAGCGAGGCGCTTATCCACCAGAAATGATCGTCCCTGGAGAAGAATATATAGCAGAGATGGCGAAACGTGGAGTGGCTATTAAAGAAACTGTTCATCGCTCAGCCCTTCAACAATAAAAAACTAGCGATGGCAGTCTAATTTAGCAGAAAGACTGACAACTATAAAAAAGAGAGGATTCCTATCGGGTCCTCTCTTTTGACGTTCAAATAAGCAGTTCCACCTTTTTTGGCACTAACATTTTCAAACTACTTGGAAGTATTTCGATGTCGAGTGGCGTTTTTAAATAAATTTCGCCGTCCGTATCGACATCCAATTCTGTATCGGTCGCGATGGAAATAGAGCGACCCTGGTAATGAGCGACATGCTCTAATTCTTCTGTTGCAACTTCAGGCTGAGCTAATGAAAACCATTCCCGCAATGCAGCCAAGGATGAGGTTTGGATAATAAATAAATCCAACAAACCATCAGCTGGGTCAATCGTTGCCAGCGGGAAGTTATGAGTGCCAATCGATTTGCCGTTCATAACCAGTACGAGAACACCTTCTTCAGCATAGCTAATCCCATCGATTTTTAAATGCATGGAAAATGGAGTGGCTTGCCGCATGGATTGCAGAGCGCTCATGAAATAACTAATTCTACCGTAACGTTCTTTTAAGAAAGGATCGATGTTAGAAGACGCATCGGTAATCAAACCGATTCCCGCGAAATTCAGAAAAGATCCTCCATTAATTCTCCCAGTATCTAACTGCTTGATTTCGCCGTTGATCAATTCCGATGCTGCTAACTCTAAGTCTAGCGGAATATTCAACGTACGCGCAAAGTCATTGCACGTACCGCTCGGCAATATGGCAAGGGGCGCAGGTGACTCAATTGTCGATAAAGCCCGAACAGCAGAATGGACAGTACCGTCACCCCCCGCAATAAACAGAACATCTGCATCCTTCGCAGCAAGCTTACAAGCTGTTTCAAATTCCTCTGGAGAGTGCGTCTGAATTATTTCGAGTGACTGAGATGCTTGAGCCAAATGAGGTACAGCGAGTCTTAAAACAGCGTCCACCGTAGACGGTCCTGCATTGCCGTTATACAATAATACGGAACGATTGAATTTAGGCATGTCTCTTGCCCTCCTGTAAGTCTGTTTATCTTTATAATTCCACTAACACAAATTATATAAACTACAAAAGCGAGTAAAGCTGTACCTACTAAAGAAGAGGTGTTTACATGACCACGAAATTGTATTACCAGGATTCTGAAATTTCAACTGCAGACGTACGAGTAATGAACAGCGGCAAAGACGAAACCGGCTACTATGTCATTTTAAATCAAAGTTGCTTTTATCCAGAAGGTGGCGGGCAACCGGCAGATACGGGGAAGATTGGACCAGCCAAAGTAGTAGACGTACAGTCTGTGAAAGGTGAGATTCGTCATTACGTAGATATCCAGCTACCGGAAGAAAGTTTTTCTATCCAAATAGATTGGCAAAGAAGATGGGATCATATGCAACAACATGCGGGACAACATTTGTTGAGTGCACTATTTGAAGATAATTTAGGCTTAAAGACACAAAGTTTTCATCTAGGAAAAGAACGAGTTTCCATTGATTTGGATTTGGATACAGCAACAAACGCACAGCTTCAAGAAATTGAAAAAAAAGCAAATAACCTCATCGGACAAGGCCTGCCGATCTCTACGACATGGGTAAATGCTGAACAAGCTAAAGAACTAGCTTTGAGAAAGCCACCAGTCGTGGAAGGGGATATTCGATTAGTTGAAATCGCTGGAATTGATTTGAACGCTTGTGGCGGCACGCATCCGAAAAATACAGCAAGTATTGGTCAGTTGAAAATTATTTCGACTGAGAAAGCAAAAGGCGGTATGCGTATTTATTTTTTATGCGGCAATCGTGCATTGCACTATTTTAATTTCCTAGTAGCAACGACTGATCAGTTAGTTGCACAGCTAAATGCTCCAACGGCAGAACTACCGAATGCAGCAGAAGCCCTACTCACAGACAAGGCAGTAGCTGACAAAGTGATAAAAAGTCTTCAAGAACAAGTGTTAAACTTAGAAGCAAATGCGATTTTACCAGATAATGGTGCCGTATCGAGAGTTTTCGAAAATCGTCCACTTAAAGAATTACAACAACTTGCTCGACTAGTGATCAGTCAGCATCCATTTTCAACGGTGCTGTTGATGAGCATGGCAGAAAATGACGTACGTTTCGTTTGTGCAAAAGGACAACAAGCACAAGGAGATATGCGGGAAGTGCTAAAGTCACTCTTAGCCTTGACGGAAGGCAAAGGCGGCGGAAATGCTCAATTTGCTCAAGGAGGCGGCAAGACTACTGAATTGCCAGAAACATTCATATCTATTTTTTCGGAAGAATTAAAAAACGTTGAGTGAAATGTGTAACTTTTCCAGTGATTCCCTGTCTAATGAGAAAAGGGATGTCTGAAAGGGTGTGAAGTGTCATGAAGAAGAAAAAGATTTGGATCGTTGCTGTCATTGCCGCTGTAGCAATTGGTTTAGTAGTTATTTTTCTCAATGATAAAGTCTCTGTAAGTGCTTCCCCTGTTGTTTTAACGGAACAAGGGTGGAAGGCTAGCTTTTCTTCGCCGCTCCAACTAAAAGCCGTTGATAAGGGGGATGTCTACATTACGGATGCACAAGGCAAACGTGTGGAAGTTGAAATGCGCATTCAGAACAACGGCAAGACATTGGAAATACCAGAAATTACTACCGGCGAATATCAATTACATGTTAGAAAAGCTGCATTGAAAAACAGCTTCATGAAAAGTTTAGTAGACACAGAAATCTTATTTGTTGTACAAGAGCAATTGGAGAAGTTGTCGGGTGAGAAAGAATTAACAGCTTATTTTGTGCGTTTATTGGAGATGCAACAAAATAACCAACAAAATGGCGGCGTTGTTTTAGAAAGTGGAGGAGAAGAGTCAGCAGAATCCACAGACACGGCGTCTGGTACTGGTATGGATGCAGAAAGAAGTTATTCGACTACTAACAATCAAGTGGAAGGGGTAGACGAAGCGGACTCGGTAAAAACGGATGGTTCGTATATCTATTCTATTAGTGAATCACGTGTCATTGTGACAGATGTTCAGAATCCAAAAAAAATGACTGTTGCAGCGGAGCTGTCGTTTGATGATGATATGTATCCCCAGCAACTATTCTTATCAGGAGACACATTAGTAGTCATGGGCAGTTGGTACTCAGCTCAACCAATCGATAATTTCCGTCTACCACATAACTACCGACCGCAGATGGGTGTTACTTCTGTTCATTTATACAACATCAGCAACCCAAAATCTCCTCAACTGCTTCGTGAGTTTGGAACGGAAGGGAATATGAGCGGCGCTAGGTTAACGAATAACATTCTTTACTTTGTTACAAACGTTTATCCCGATTATTGGATGCTAGAAGAACAAGAGGCGCCTGAACTTCGTCCTCATCAATATGATTCGAAGCATGGAGGCGAATTTGAACCTGTAGATTACGACAGCATTGCCATTTTACCTGGAACGGCAGAAGGCAGTTATAGCGTCATCACAGCCATTGATTTGACGGCACCTGACACGAACGATATTTCAACAGAAGGATTTTTGGGTGGCAGTGACCAGCTTTATATGAACCAAGACCATCTTTATTTGACTGCACCTGTGTATGTTCCGTTAACGAATGAAAAGCTACGTGATAGTCCGAGAATGGATGTTTGGCTCCCTCAGCAAGCGAATACAGAAGTCTTTAAATTCAATTTGAGTGGTGTAGATGTTGAGTTTTTAGCTTCTGCAGAAATAACCGGTTCCTTGCTCAATCAGTTTTCCATGGATGAATACGAGGGTCATTTCCGAGCAGCTACAACGGAAGGCGTTGCGTGGGACTTAACCAGCCCTTCAAAAAATCATTTATTCATACTGGATGAGCAGATGAAGCAAGTGGGATCGGTGGAAGATTTGGCTCCTGGTGAGCGAATTTATTCAGCACGCTTTATTAAGGATAAAGCCTACATGGTGACATTTAAAGAAACAGATCCGCTTTTCGTCATTGATGTTTCGACTCCTGCTTCTCCAAAAGTACTTGGAGAATTGAAGATACCGGGCTTCTCTAATTATTTACACCCACTGGATGAAGATCACTTGATTGGTTTTGGTTATGACACAAAGCTAATACCTGTTAAGAACGGAGAACCGCGAGTAGTCGCAGGAGGAATGAAAATTTCCTTATTCGATGTCAGTGACTTTGCGAATCCACTAGAAAAAGACACTGAAATTATTGGAGGACCTGGAACATACTCTGCTCTTCAATACGATCACAAAGCTTTATTTACTCATCAAGAGAAAAATCTATTTGGCTTTCCAATTAGCTTATATGATGAAACTACTGGTGAGTATGTAGAATTTGAAGGTGAAGGAGCATTGATTTACACAATTACTCCAGATGGTATTTCACAAACGGCAAATTTAGTTGAACAAACGAATAATGAGTACGAAGATTGGCATTCAGCTATTCAGCGAATTCTCTATATTGAAGAGGAGCTCTACACGATAGCTACTAGCGAAATCCATAGCTATGGATTGGAGACATTCGAACCAATCAGCGATTTGGTATTCGATTAATACGTAAAGAAGCGAGTGTTATTCGCTTCTTTTTTTATGTTTTAATCAAGATGAAAAGGGAACAGGAACAGTATTCTAAAACTACAATTGGAGGGATAATGATGAAAGCAGTAACGTTTCAAGGAACGAAAGATATGCAAGTGAAAAATGTAAAAGATCCTGAAATTCAGAAAAAAGATGATATTATTGTAAAAATAACGGCAACAGCTATTTGCGGAACAGATTTGCATATCTATCAAGGTGCATTACCGACAACCAAAAACACGGTCATTGGACACGAACCGATGGGAATTGTAGAAGAAGTGGGGCCGGACGTTACTAAAGTGAAAAAAGGCGATCGCATTGTCCTACCGTTCAATATCAGTTGTGGTAAATGTTTTTACTGTAGCAACGAAATGGAAAGCCAGTGTGATAACTCAAACGGCAATCCTCATTTCGATACCGGTGCCTATTTTGGTCTGACGGAACGTTATGGTGATTATTCAGGTGGTCAAGCGGAGTATTTGCGCGTGCCTTATGGAAATTTCACACCCCTGTTGATTCCTGAATCCTCGGAGTTAGAAGATGAATCGTTGCTGTTTTTATCAGACGTCTTACCGACTGCCTGGTGGAGTGTAGAACATGCAGGCGTAAAAAAAGGCGATACCGTAGTTGTTCTAGGTTGTGGTCCTATTGGGCTCATGACTCAGAAATTTGCTTGGATGCAAGGCGCCAGTCGCGTTATTGCAGTAGATGAAATTCCTTACCGAATGGAACTCGCTAAAAAAATAAACAATGTGGAGATTGTCGATTTCAGTAAGCACGACAACACGGGTGCGTTGATTCATGAAATCACGCAAGGTGGAGCACGTGTTGTGATTGACTGTGTTGGAATGGATGGCAAAAAATCGCCAGCAGAAGCCGCACAGCAAAAATTGATGCTGCAGGGCGGAACACTTAGTGCCATTGACATCGCAAAAGATGCAGTAAGCAAATTTGGAACGATTCAATTGACAGGAGTTTACGGATTGACTTATAATCAGTTCCCGCTTGGAAATATGTTTGAGCGCAATGTCACATTGAAAATGGGACAGGCTCCAGTAATTCATTTAATGCCAATGCTTTATCAAAAAATTGAAAACGGAGAATTTGATCCCCGTGAAATTATTTCACATATAATGCCTTTAGAAAGTGCTAGCGATGCTTATCAAATTTTTAATGACCATCAGGACAATTGTACAAAAGTCGTGTTGAAACCATAGTTGATAATGTGCATACGAAAGTATTGACTAAACGCCTCGATTCTTCGGGGCGTTTAGTTTTTTGTCTATCTGCGTTATGATGAATACAGAAATCAACTGCGAGAGGAGCAAACTATGTGACGCAAGTAGGAGAAACCAGACGTGAGCTCGCCTTGGATTGTTTTCTGCTAGCAGGCAGAATTATGATGGAAAGTGGAGCAGAAACCTATCGAGTTGAAGATACGATGATCCGAATGGCTGGTTCACAAAACATGGTAAATTCTCACTGTTTCGTGACGCCAGCAGGTATCATGTTTTCTCCAAGTGAAGAATTGGCTACGCGATTTGTGCGTATTAACAACCGCAGTACAGATTTAGAGAGAGTTGCCCTTGTCAACTCTGTTTCGCGAAAGTTAGTAGCTGGAGAATTTACATTGCAACAAGCTTATGACGAACTGATGACCATTGACCAAACCAATTATCGATTTCATATATGGGTGCAAACTTTGGCAGCTTCTATAACAAGTGCTTGTTTTTTAATTTTATTGGGAGGTAGTTGGATTGATCTTCCTTTTGCGTTTGTGTTTGGAGGCACCGGTTTTATTATTGTAGAAACCATTCTTGAAGAAACTCGTGTGAAGATATTCGCGGAATTCATCGGAGCTTTCATCGTCGGAATTTTAGCCTCTATCGCGGTATATAGCGGATTTGCGACCGATTTGGACACATTGATTATTGGCTCACTTATGCCGCTTGTTCCTGGATTGCTCATCACCAATGCGGTTCGGGATTTGATGGCAGGACATTTCGTATCGGGATTGTCTAAAGGAGCAGAGGCATTTTTAACAGCGTTTGCCATTGGTGCAGGAATCGCGGTAGTTTTATCATTTTAAGGAGGAGATCGCATGAACTGGCCATTAGAAGCATTTCTCAGTTTTTTGGCTGCCGGCGCGTTCGGCGTCATCTTCAATACGCCACGTAGAACGCTGGTCAGCTGTGGACTGGTCGGCATGAGTGGCTGGCTCATTTACCGCACATTTTTCCTGGCCTTTGGAGACTCGGTGCAGGCATCTTTTGCCGGTGCATTTGTTGTCTCTATTGTAGCGCATTTGCTGGCTAAAAAATTCCGTATGCCGATGATTATTTTTAGTATCGCCGGAATTATTCCATTAGTACCGGGGAGCAAGGCGTATAATGCGATGCGGAATATTGTTGAACATAATTATCTAGAAGCCATCTCATTTGCTTCTGAAGCATTGATGGTTTCGGGTGCTGTTGCAATGGGCCTGGTCTTTGCAGAAGTAATGATGCAACTGTTTTTCAAGCGGCAGGCAAAAAGAATACAAAGAAAAATGGGCCTGACACAAGAATAATTCTTGTTTGTCAGACCCATTTTTAAGTTGTTAAAACGTCTGTTTTTATATTTCGAGTAGTCTTTATGACTTTTGTTTCGGGCGCGGGCGCTTTTCTTTGTTGTCTAGCGCAAGCGCCCAGATTCTAGGGTCATAAGTCAATGCGGCAGTGCGGCTGAAAACATGCCGCTTCGCCACATCGCCTTATGCCCGTCGAATCTACATGGGCGCGTGCGCTTTTCTTTGTTGTCTAGCGCAAGCGCCCAGATTCTAGGGTCATAAGTCAATGCGGCAGTGCGGCTGAAAACATGCCGCTTCGCCACATCGCCTTATGCCCGTCGAATCTACACGGGCGCGTGCGCTTTTCTTTTCACCCCAGCCATTTTTCTAGTTCGGTAGCGTTCATCGGGTGCCCGATGATGTAACCTTGTAGGCTGTCGCAGCCCATCGCGCGCAGGAGTTCGAATTGTTCGTTGGTTTCAACGCCTTCAGCAGTTACTTGGAAATCAAGTGATTTGCCGAACTGAATCATACCGTTGATTAATTTTTGGATTTTTTCTTGTTTGGTGATGGACTGAATAATCATTTGGTCTATCTTTATTGAAGATATTGGCAACATGAGCATATAGCGGAACGAAGCATAGCCAGTTCCAAAGTCATCTAATGCAAAACTTATGCCTTCTTGATGGAGGCTCTTCATCTGTGTCATGATTGACCGTTCTGCTTCTGCTTCTAGCGCAAATTTTTCAGTGATTTCAATCATCAACGAACTTGCTTGACAATCATTAATCTTTAATTGCTCAAGCAGCATCTTCGCCATATCTTTGTCTCTGAATTCGTGAATTGAGGAGTTAATGCTAATTTGCAAATCGATGCCTTTTGATTTCCAGTCTTTTAATTGTCGGCATACCGTTTCAACGACGAAACTTCCAATTTCATTGATTAACCCATTTTCTTCGGCAATCGGTATTAGCTCATCGGGAGTAATCACGCCGATTTCTGAATCGGTCCAACGTACCAATGCCTCTACTCTTTCGACTTTGCCGTTTTCCAAATTGACTTGTGGCTGATACAAAAGCTGCAAATCTTTACGATCTAATGCGTATATTAATCGTTTTTCAATATGTGCTTTTCGGCTCAAGCGCTCATGATCGTCGGATGTCAATGCAGAAATTGCGCTGCCTCCACGATCTTTCACTTTCTTGATGGTCGCATAAGAAGCTTTGATTAGATGCATAAAATTTTGCTGATCTTCCGGATATTTTGTAATGGCTCCACTGACTGTTAGTGGCATGGCTGTTCCACCTAAGTAGATGGGGTGCTGTTGCAAATAATGGAGAAATCCTTCAATAAACCAATTGCTTAATGGCGTTACTAAAGCAAATTCATGTAAACCAGCGCGTGTAATAATAGAATCGGAAAAATACATGCGTAGACGTTTAGTGAATTCAATAAGTAACTCATTTTCAGTAGCTGTGTCCGACACATCACGTAAGGTATAAAAACGGTCAATATCAAGAAAAATAAAGGAGAAATGGCGTCCTTCTTCTATGTATTCATTGACTATCTGCTCAAGACGATGACGATTTTCCAAGCCTGTGACCGGATCGATAAAAGCAATTTCCTCAAGATGCTGTTGAGCTTGTTTAGTGGCTGTAATGTCTTTTTCTAGAAAAATATAATAAGTATCTTCATTAGAAAGTTGCATAGGAATAGCTGTTAGATCTACCCAGTAAAGTTCGCCATCTTTTTTTACTTTTTTTGCTTCGCCGTTCCAAATTTTACCTTCTCGTAAAGTGGTAATAACTGAGTCGACAAAACGGACATCTGTTTCGCTCTCTCCAAACATATGCCATACAGGCTTGCTTAAAATGCGTTTAGGTGTCCATTTACTTAGCTTTAAAAATAATGGATTTGCATAGGTAATTAAAAATTCTTGATCGAAATACAGCATCATGAAAGAATCATCTAAACCATTTCTCAAATGATTTAATTCTTTCGAGGAAGAGTCATCTTTATCTGCTTCATCCATTTCATAGATTGTCATCACAAACTGTTGGTCTTCGAATGTGTAGGATTTAGCTACGACAGTCGTATATGCCTTAATTCCTTCGCCTAATTCGATTTCAATATCTTCAAATCTCACCGGTTCCTCGGCATGTAATAACTTATCCCACGAATGCTTGCTTAGAGCTGCCTTCTCAGGATTCATATAAGGAGAGATTTTTCCTGTAACCGCTTCAGATTGTATTTGGAAAACGCGCTCTGCATGCTGGTTACACCACGTAATCAAGCCGTTTTTGTCATTAATGATGATAGGGAAGGGAATATGGTTGAAGACAAGGGTGTCAGTTAGTTTTTTTTGCAGTTCATTCATTCGTTGACGCTCCTTAACCGTAGTTTACTTTCATTATAGAGAAGAAAAGGTCTATCGTCATCCTTTTCCAAATATTCTCTAGTGAGATTTGTAGAATTTTTGCTGTCCTTTCCGCGAAAATCGTGAGAGAATAGGCATAAATCATATGAAAATTGAGGTAAAAAAATGTATAAGAAGTTTTTTGTATTTGTATTCCTACTCTTACTTGTTCCTGTTTCAGTTCAAGCACACACAACTTTATTGTCTTCGACACCTGCTGAAGGCGAGAACATCATGGAAGCTTTAAAAGAAGTACAGTTAGTTTTCGGCACAAAAATCGAAGAAGGCAGCACCATGTCCATCGAGGGAGAAAGTGGTTCTTTTGAATTTGACCGTATCGTCGTTGGAGATAATTCGTTAGTTGGGACCCTTAATGAGGCCTTGCCTAACGGATCTTATCGTATTCTTTGGAATATCATTGGAGAAGACGGTCATCCGATTGAAGGAGAGATTACTTTTGGGGTCTCTATCGAAATTGAAGAAGAAGTGACGCCTGCAGTGGTATCTGAAAAGACAGAAGAGCCAGAAGCAAAAACTATAGCAGCTTCAGAAACAGTAGCGGAAACTCAAACTGAAAGTGACAGCAATCTACTCGTAACAATCTTACTGGTTCTTGCTGCAATTTTAGTGGTTTACGGCATTTATAAATTGCTGTTGAAGAAAAAATGACTTTTTTTACTGGATTTGCTGATGTCTTGTTGTATATTGCTTTTTCCTATCTTGCAGGTTTTGTTGTGTTGCAATTCATACCAGAAGACCGAAAACCATCGCTGTCTACCTCTAAAGTTTTGTTGCTAATCAGTATTGCAGGAATAGCTTTGCTGTCATTTGTCCCTGTGTTTGAATTGACTGTATTTTTGCAGAGTAGTCAGGGGCTAGTAGAAGCTTATCAAAATGCTATTACTGAGTTTCGAATAGGACAAGGATGGTTAATTACCTTATTGTTTAGTATCATTTTGGCAATAGTAATTTATTTAAATGGCAGCCGTTATATTCAAGCCTTTTATTTACTTCTACTTATATTAACTGTCGGGTTTTACAGCCACATTTCAACGATTGATCTATGGGTTGGGTTTGCTCTTCATTCAAGTCATATTCTTTTAATGTCGATTTGGACAGGAGTTTTGCTTCACGTAGCGTGGTTTGCAAAAGATGGAGCGAACTGGCGCAAGTTTCTTATGTGGTTCACGCCACTTGCCTTATTTTGTGTAGCAGGAGTAATTGCCAGCGGAATTATCATTATGTTTTTTTTCGTAGCACCTGCGGATTACACAAATTCTTGGGCCCTGCCGTATGGTCAGTTGCTGTTACTCAAGCATGTAAGCATCGTACCCGTTTTGCTAGCCGCTCTCATAAATGGTTTTCTTAACAAGAAAAAAGATTTTCAGCCAACCTGGCTAAAGGTCGAGAGCTTACTGTTACTGGTAGTCTTTGTGTTTACAGCTTTTATGAGCAAACAAGCGCCGCCTCATGATGTTAATGATACATTGCGGATTGAAGGAAGCGGCTGGTTTATCGACAAGCTCACAGGTCCGTTTTATATTCCCATTGCTGCCGAGCTCGATGTGACTTTGAACGGCTCTCTACTAATGGGTCTCAGTTTGTTATTACTAGCATTAATGGTTGTCGGCTTTTACCGACAATTAAATACTTGGTTGTCGCTGTTTTTTAGTGTAGGATTTATCAGTTGCTTTTATACAGGATTGATGTTGAATCTGTCGTTTTGAGTAATTACGGGCCAATCTTTCGGGATTGGTTTTTCTATGTGGAGGGATGCGGAGATGGATCGTTTAAAAGGAATTTCAATGATATTGATTGGTGCGATGATGTGGGGAGCAACAGGCCCTTTGATGGAGTGGATAATGAATAATTATGCTATCACGGTGCCGTTTCTTATTACGATACGGCTGTCGGTTGCGGGCTTATTATTGCTATTATTTCTAAAGTTAAAAGGAGTTCATATCACAGCCGTTTTTCGCAATAAATACTGGATTCGACCTTTGCTGATTTTTTCTATTCTTGGAATGCTCGGTGTTCAATATAGTTTTGTTGCGGCCATTGAAGCAAGTAACGCAGTAGTTGCAACGTTAATGCAGTTTCTTGCTCCCGTTTACATTATTGTTTTTGTTTCCATTACTCATAAAAAAATGCCACCTGTTTATCAAATTATCGGGATGCTAGGCACGTTAGCTGGGTTGTTTTTACTGTTAACTAATGGCAAGCCTGACCAACTGATTATTAGCGGAGAAGCTGTTTTTTGGGGGATCTTAGTAGGTCTAGCGTTTACTTTTTATACACTTTATCCTGCGCGTCTTATGCAGGAATGGGGAGTATTAGTTGTTGTCGGTTGGTCAATGCTGTTTGCTGGGATTTTCTTAGGGTTAGTAAATCCAATCTTTTTATCAGATGAATGGCCAATTTTAGCTGAGCCAGCAGTTGCTGTGTCCATACTTGCTATTATTGTTATCGGGACAGCTGCTTTTGTGCTATTCCTCAGCAGCATGCGCTATATTACTGCAGTTGAAACGAGTATTCTTTCGTCACTTGAACCATTGACGGCAATGGTTATTTCAATGTTCTGGTTTGGCCAAGTATTGACGAAGATTCAGTTATTTGGTGCACTGGCAATGCTAGTATTTGTCGCTTGGCTATCGCTTGCTGGAAATCCAAAAAAGGAAAAAAAGCAGGTTGATTTGCCACAAACTATAGAGTAATTCTCCACTATATAGGTTGAACGTATCATTTCCACTCGCTGATATTACGCAAAATAGTTGTATTTTAACTTATTAATAGGATAATTCCTGTCTGGTTTTCTAGTCTGTATTGATTTGAAGAGAACGATGCCTTTTTATAGGCATCGTTTTTCTGGTTTAAAATAGAAATTCCTATTCGATATCAGAAAATTATGGCATACTATTGAGTATAAAGGTTCGAGTTTCGAAACGTTTAGGAGGCATTCACATGAAAACCGTTTTCTCATACGCTAAACCATATAAATTTTACATTGTTATTGCGTTGATTTTAATGATTCTGGAATTAATAGTTGAATTGATACAGCCACTTGTCATCGCTCGTATCATTGATGAAGGAATTGTTGCGAAAGATCAAGGTGTCATCATTCAATTAGGAATTGTACTGATGGCTTTATCCGTCATCGCTTTTATTTCGGGTATTGTTAACTCGTATTTTGCCGCGCATGCATCACACAGCTTTTCGTTTGATCTCCGACAGGCTCTCTATGGGCGCATTCAATCTTTTTCATTGGCCATGTTCAATAAATTTCCAGCTTCTGGTTTAATCACACGGTTGACCAGTGACATAACGATGGTTCAGCAAGTTCTCTACATGGGATTACGGATTATGCTACGAGCCCCTTTGCTAGTAGTGGGCAGTATGATTATGGCATTTGTCGTTAATCCAAAACTAGCTCTTTATTTAGTCATTGTTTTTCCTATTCTACTAATTTTTCTGTACGTCATGGTTAAAAAAGGCGTTAGCTATTTTGGCTTTGTTCAAAAACGCTTAGACCGTGTTAACCGTATTGTTCAAGAAAACCTGCAAGCAGTGCGGTTGATCAAAGCATATCTACGAGGGAAATATGAATCTAACCGTTTTTCTGAAGTGGCGGGAGCGTTAAAAGTTGATACGGTAAAAGCATTCAGGGTTATGGAAATTATTTTGCCGATTTTATTATTTGGCATGAACCTTTCTTTATTGGCGGTTCTATGGTTTGGTGCTTTTGAGATTCGTAGTGGTGGAGCGCAAATTGGTGAATTGGTAGCTATCGTCAACTATGCCATGCGAATGACGGGTGCGTTCTCGATGTTTTCTTTTATCATTATGATTTTTGCACGAGCAAAAGCTTCTTCTGAGCGAATTGAAGAAGTGTTGCTAGCAGAAGATGTTCATGAACAAGATGAAATTGGCGAGGTCAAAGCTATTCGTCGCGGAGAAGTCCGATTTGAGCATGTATCGTTCGCTTATCCTGAAACTGCGCAACCAGTTCTAAAAGACGTTTCTTTCCATTTAAGAGCCAATGAAAAACTGGCAATTATGGGGGCGACAGGATCTGGGAAATCTTCTTTACTGCAACTGCTTCCGCGTTTTTATGACGCGACTGAAGGAACTGTGTCGGTGCATGGCCGGGATGTCACAGAGTGGTCGCTGCGCGCACTGCGCAAAACGATTGGCATTGTGCCACAGCAATCACTGTTATTTACAGGAACAATTTCTAACAATCTCTCGTGGGGGAAAGATGAAGTGGCACAGGATGAACTGGCTGATGCAGCGATTAAAGCTCAGATTCATGAAACCGTCGAGCGTTTCCCCAAAGGATATTTTACACGGGTTGGCCAAAAAGGGGTCAATTTGTCTGGTGGTCAAAAGCAGCGTTTGTCTATAGCGCGTGCTTTGGTACGCAAGCCTTCTATTTTGATTTTAGACGACAGCACGAGTGCACTGGATGTAAAAACCGAAGCTGCATTATGGGCAGAACTGGACCGTGAAAATGCAACGATGCTCATAGTCACTCAAAAAATTCGGACGGCAATGAGAGCAGATTGGATTTTACTACTAGAGGATGGCATCGTGTCAGGTTATGGAACCCATGAACAGCTCATGAGGAGTTCGGAGTTGTATCGTCAAATTACGATGTCCCAACAAGAGGAGGAGGTGGATGAATATGTTTGATGCTATTCGTCGTCCTTTCGGTCATGAACCGATTCTGACAAAAGAAGACTTGAGTAAAAACAAAGAAAAGAAAAATGAACGTGCTGAAAATTGGAAATCGACACTGCTGCGAATTTGGAAGTTAGTGGACGAACAACGAACCTTACTCATTGTAGTGTTGGCGCTCGTTTTTGTCAGCTCATCTCTAGCGTTACTAGGTCCTTATTTAATCGGCTTTATCATTGATCAGTATATTGTCCCGCAAACTTTTGCAGGTATGGGCATTGTGGTGCTATGGTTAATTGTTGTGTATATGGGCCATTCCGCATCTTTGTATTTGCAAAATTTTTGGATGGTGGGAATTGCCCAACAAGTTATTTACCGATTACGAACAAGGCTCTTTTCACATCTTCAACGGCTGCCTGTAACTTTTTTTGACAAGCGACAACACGGTGAATTGATGAGTCGGATGACTAATGATATTGAAAATGTTTCTTCAACATTAAATACTTCATTTATCCAAGTGTTTTCAAGTATTTTAACTTTAACAGGTACAGCGATCGTCATGCTGACACTTAGTCCTTTGTTGACGTTATTCACGTTGATTATTATTCCGCTCATGTACATTTCCATTCAATGGATTACGAAACGAACTAGCCGTCTTTATAAAGAGCAACAAAAAGCAATTGGTGAATTAAATGGCATGATTGAGGAAACGATTTCTGGACAAAAAATCATAAAGGCGTTTTCACAAGAACCGCGTGTTATGGAGGATTTCAGAGAAAAAAGTGAACGGCTTCGACACGCTGGATTTTGGGCTTGGACTTATGCTGGATTTATTCCAAAAGTGATGAACTTTCTTAATAACGGAAGCTTTGCGGTAGTAGCTGGTGTAGGAGGAATTCTTGCTTTTAATGGATCCATCTCAATAGGTGTCATCGTTATTTTCACCGAGTATTCACGGCAATTTACGCGGCCGTTAAACGATCTGGCCAACCAGTTTAATACGGTGTTGTCAGCAATAGCAGGGGCTGAGCGTGTTTTCTCGATTATGGATGAGGTAGAAGAAAAAGACGATCAAGTTTTGAATGTGGAGAAAAAATTAGAAGGGCAAGTCGTCTTTGACCAAGTTTCTTTTAAATACGAAGGTTCAGAAGAAGCGTGGACTATTCGCGATGTCAGTTTTACCGTTGGCATTGGTCAAACAGTAGCGCTCGTTGGTGCAACGGGAGCAGGGAAAACGACCGTCATGCAATTGTTAGCACGCTTTTATGATGCCAATAAAGGTGAAATCCGTCTAGATGGCACGCCGATTTCTTTTATGCCTCGCGAAACCTTACGTAAACAAATCGCTTTTGTGTTGCAGGATCCTTTCTTGTTTGAGGCGACGGTCAGTGACAATATCCGCTATGGAAAATTGGACGCGACCGACGAAGAAGTAATAGCCGCCGCAAAAGGTGCCAATGCACACGACTTTATCGCGAACCTGCCGGATGGCTACGATACCATTTTAACTGGAGACGGGTCGATGATTAGTCAAGGACAGAAACAATTGCTGTCAATTGCACGAGCGTTGATTGCTGATCCGGTTATTCTATTGCTCGATGAGGCGACGAGCAGTATTGATACCGTTACTGAGCTGAAAATACAAGAAGCACTTGAGCATCTTATGTCGGGCCGAACGAGCTTCGTCATTGCGCACAGATTGAATACCGTTCGAAAAGCTGATTTGGTGCTGGTTATGGAGATGGGAAAACTGGTTGAATCGGGAACACAACAGCAGTTGTTAAATAAAAACGGTATTTATGCCACTATGCTGGCAGATGCGAAGTCATAAAAATGAGTTTCTCCAAGTCAGATTCGCTCTAGTACAGATAGTCTAATTGGAGAAAAAAGGTCTGTTCCAGTTAATACGGAACAGGCTTTTTGGTTTAACCGTCTTTATTTGTCCTTTTGAGGCGAATACCGGATTCCGCTACTGTATGATAGGATAAAATACAGGGAGATAGTAAAATTTTTTCTGCAAACCGCTTTAGTGGAATTTAAACTTTTAGGAGGTCGTAAGATGGAGTTGTCGTTATCAATCCTTTCATTTCCAGTAGACGAACAAACAGCCAGGGATATGGAGCAGTTGTTGAGCGACTTGCCGACTGAGCATCAAACGGTTCTTCATCCCAACTTGTGGAGAGCTGCTGATTCAAGAGGGTTTGCCGTGATTGCCTACACAGATCAAGAAGAGTTGATTGGCTTTGCCGCAGCAGCAGATATGGTCGGGTTGCATCATTATGAATGGTCACTATTTGTTCATCCGGATTACCGAAGACATTCACTTGGAACCGCTTTAGCAGATGGTGTTTCTCATGCCCTGGAACAGCGCCAAGCGGAAAGTAAACTAGCGGCTTTCGCCGGAGATATGGAAATTTCTGCGTTTATGGAAAGTATCAACTATTACCCAGACTTTAATGAAATAGTGCTTTCTGCTAAGCCATTACGAGATGATAAAGAAACTGAAGGTGTCGAGTTTGTTCCTTATGCAGGTGCAGCGAAAGAATTAATGGAGTTGTTGACCGCGTCATTTGACGACACAATGACACCAATTATGGAGCACAATATGGTAGATCCAGAAAGAGAGATTTGGCTGCTGCAAAAAGACCAGCAGTTAATCGCGACTGCAACGCTTGTGATCGAAGAGAACGCCTTATGGGTAACTGCATTTGCCGTTCATCCGGATCAGCAAGGCCGTGGGTATGGTCAGCAGTTTTTAACGTGGTGTCGGCAGTTGGCGTTTCAGCGGGGACTTACGGAAGTGCTGCTAGACGTCGAAACGGATAATGACGCACTATATGTTTACGAAAAATCCGGATTTCAAAGAATACAGACCATTTCTTACTGGAAAAACGAAACTGTATAATCAAAAAATCATCCGCATCAGCGAACGATTTTCTGGAGTACGTTGCAACTGACAGTCTACTCAACAAATCAGTTGCTGATTTGTTTGTATTCTTTTTTTATGCCGTCCGGATACGTAACTTCGACTTTAATTTCATCGTCCATCCCTGGATAGTCGACGTTGACATCAAACTCAGTAAAGCCGAATGTGTTACCTCCAATATAATTTTGGTCCAAACTACTGTCGGAATGGAGAGATTGTTCTTGATTGTCATTGGTTACAGGGTCAGTTACCTGTTTATCATCTCCACACAGCAAGCAGCCAAACAGAAGATAGCAGTAGAGGCAATGTATTCTTGTTATTAAAAATCATCTGACTTCACCCTTACATTTAGCTTATACTGTGTATATTCCCGGATTTTTAGGGGTTATTCAATTGTTTACAGAAGACCTTACAACTGAGACTAGCAGAGCCTAAGCTGAGAACAAACGGAGTGATTTGAATGAACAATTACGAAAACGGACAAAATATCGCAGCTGCAACCGAAAAGAATATTCGTACAGATTTTAAAGAAAGTATGACCTATGGGGACTACTTGCATTTAGATAAGTTGTTAACAGCACAAGATGGCGTTAGCGGACATCATGATGAAACTTTGTTTATCATCATTCACCAAGTATCAGAACTATGGATGAAGCTAATTTTGCATGAGTTGCAATCAGCTATCGATAACATTACGAAAGACGATTTGCAGCCAGCATTCAAGCAATTGGCAAGGGTATCGCGGATTCAAGCGCAGATTATCCAAGGATGGGACGTCTTGTCTACATTGACCCCTGCTGAATATATGGAGTTTCGTGATGATCTTGGTAACGCCAGTGGATTTCAATCTTATCAATACCGTATGATTGAATTTGCTCTGGGTTATAAAACGAAACACGTATTGAAAATTTATGAAAAAGACGCACCGCTTCACGCGCAGCTTGAAAAAGCGTTTAATGCTCCCGGTCTTTACGATGCGGCGATTCAGAAACTGGCAAGAAGTGGATTTGTGATCGATGAAGAAGTATTGCAACGCGATGTCAGTATGGTTTATGAATCTAATGATAGCGTCCGTGAAGCTTGGAAAACGGTTTATCGTGACGTGGATACTTACTGGGAATTGTATCAATTAGCGGAGAAATTAGTCGATATTGAAGATTGGCTACAGCAATGGCGTTTCCGCCACATGAAGACAGTAGAACGGATTATTGGATTCAAGCAAGGAACTGGAGGTTCATCTGGAGTTAATTACTTGAAAAAAGTATTAGATCAATACTTTTTCCCTGAACTGTGGGAAATACGAACAGATATCTAGGAGGGTTTTTGTGAAAATTTATGCACATAGAGGGTGCTCGGGTAGTTATCCAGAAAATACAGCAGTAGCTTTTCGTGCAGCGGCTGAATTGCCAATCACAGGCGTAGAAATTGATGTTCATTTGACCAAAGATGGTCAAATTGTCGTCATCCACGATGAAAAAGTTAACCGCACGACCAACGGCAAAGGCTACATAAAAGACTTAACGTTAAAAGAATTAAAAGAGCTTGATTGTGGCTCTTGGTATTCTGAAGAGTGGAGCGATGAAAAAATTCTTACGTTGGACGAAGTGTTCGACATTTTTCAAGAGACCAACCACCGACTGAATATCGAGTTAAAATCGGATGTCTTTCCATATGACGGCTTAGTCGATGGAGTAATTGATTTGGCTGCTAAGCGAGGATTTACGAATCGTGTATTGATTTCTTCTTTTAATCACGAAGACATTCAAACAGTTGTGCAAGGAAAACAAGTGGAAAGTGCTATCCTAACATTTGAAGTAATGGTAGACGTCTATGATTACGCGCGCGTCATTGGGACAAAGCGGATCAATGTTTCCTTGCCATCAGCTTTTAGAAGAATGACTACCGACGCATTGAGAAAAGGCGCGATTGTTTATGTTTATACAGTCAATGACATTAGCTATGCAGAGGAATTACAAAGAATTGGAGTTCATGGCATCTTTACGGATTATCCAGAAAAAATGCTCGCCCATTTTGGGTGAACAACTAAAACTAGCAAGCTGAATAAAATGATATTTATCACAAAAGTGAACGGCAAAAAAGCCGAATTGGACTTTTCCAATTCGGCTTTTTTGAATTACCATTTAGCATAATTCTCCTCGATAGACCCGAGAAGTTGCGTGATTTTTAGTTTTTTGCCATCAGCATAGCGTACGTAGCCATTGTAATAGCCAAAAAGTTGATGAATTTCCGACTTAACGAGCCGCGCATCATTTGCGGACACACGTTCAAAAAACGGAGAAAAGGTTAATCTGACATCATCAGAAAACCTACTATGAATCAACCAAGGTCTTTTGTAGTCTTGGCGGTCATAGTGAAACAAGACATCTTCATGGATTTTCGTCATCTTACCGTTAACGAAAAAAGCATTTTCTGTCATTCCTGTGCCATCTGTCCACTTGCCGCCTAAATTCAAGCCGATCACTTTTCCGAGCGAACGTTGGGAAGTCATCGCCCAATTCCGAAGAGATTCTCGGGGCCAAACACCTCGTCCGAAGTCCAATACGGCAAAGCTGTCTAGAGGATCAAACTTAAAATTCTGACTGCCAATTTTAACCATGCCAGTTACGGGCAAAGACATATGCTTACCGGTGAACTGGAAAGTATGACGATTCCAGGGGACAACGACATTCAACGAGTCATAATCTTTAGGGTGCCTAATAACCAAAATCGCTTCTAAATCTTCTCCGTCAAATTCTTTCGCGTTGACAGTGAGATGAGTTGCGTTCTGGCTATGTATAGATTCAATCGTCATAGAATCGCTACGGAAATAGCAAGGAGCCAATGCGTTTTCGGGTAATTTCACATGGCGCGTGAATGGCATGATGACTGTTTTTTCATAAAATCGTTGCGTTTCATAATTAAGGAAATAAACAACACAAACAGTCGCGTAATCGAGATGAGAAATAGTTGCTGAAAACAAAATTTCATCACCGAATATGCACCATGAATTCCATTTTTTTTTACGCATAAAATTACCACGTAAATTACTTTCTACCAAAGGTTGCTTTGCATATCCAATCGCTTTTGGATTTAATTTGCCTCTTGCATCACAAAGTTTTACAAATTCAGTAAGCTCTCGTTCTACATGTTGCATTAAATCCACCTCACCATCATTCTTCTACTCTTATTGTAGCAGAACAAATACTAAATATCCTTTTAGGACGGGTGGATTCAGTTGGAAAGTCTAGAAAGATTAAATGAATATAAGGTCATTAGTCCTATGCTAATTCGACAAAACTGGTTTTCGCCATTGCAAAGCAACTGTCCCTTCTCCAGCATGAACTGCCAGTGATGAACTCAAGTCACCAATTAAAATATCAGCAGCCGGAATTTCTTTAAGGAGCTCTTGTTTTAGACTTTCAGCTTCTTTCATGACGTGACCATGCATGATTTGGAAGCGCTGAACACCATACTCATCATGATCTTTTTTCGCATGATTAATTAAATACTGAATGGCTTTTTTATGTGAGCGAACTTTATCAATCGGTTTTAATTCACCATCAGGGGTCAGCTGAACAATCGGTTTAATCTGCAACAAACTTCCCAAATAATATTGAGCGCCACTCATTCGTCCACCTTTATAAAGTTGGGACAGATTACCGATTAAAATATAGTTACGGAAATCCGCTGTTTCCTTTTCCAATCGCTGCGCAATTTCCATAGCTTCGAGCCCTTGTTTTTCAAGCGTAAGTCCACGTTCAATCAAGCCAGATAAGCCATAGGATAACGCTAGTGAATCGATGGCATAGATTTTAAAGTCACTCATTTCCGCACCAGCAGTAGAAGAGGCAATGGTTCCGCTGAGTTTTGTCGAAGCATGGACAGCAATAGCGCATTCATAGTCATTTTTTAATTTGTCATACAACTCCGCGAATTTTCCAGCAGATGGCTGAGAAGTTTTTGGGAAACTGGTCGCTTCTTTAATACGTTTATAAAGTTCATCGTTCGTCAAATCAATGCCATCGTCAACAAACTCTTCTGTGCCAAAATGAATATTCAGTGGAACGATATAAACGTCCGGATGTGCTTTAAATTCTTCAGTTACAAAGCCAGTCGTATCCATAATCCACGCTATCAGCTTTTTCATAAAAAAACCCCTATCTTTTTTAGAATAATTTGAATACAAAAACTATACCATGGATAATATTTCAACGATAGTACGAGTTGAAAAACTGCTCATAACGAATGAGAAAATCAGCGGAATCGGCTATTGAATGATTTTTCGATATCTGATTTATGCTTAATTACAATAACGATAATCGCTATAAATAGCGGCCAGATGACAAACCATACCTGCAAAAGTAACGCCATTGTTACAAACCCGGTAAAACTTGCAAGCATGGATAAGGTGGCGCTTTTGAACCAAGGATAAAACGCCAAAAATAAAATAAACATAACTAAAAATAAATCCGGTGTTAAACAAAAAGTTACACCGACAAAAGCAGCAATTCCTTTGCCACCTCGGTACTTGAGCCAAAAAGGAAACAAGTGACCGAGAATAACAGCCAAACCGGCGACAGCCATTGCCCAAATAGAAAAATTAAAAAAGAAACCAATCCAGACAACTAACGCGCCTTTTCCAGCATCGCCGAGAAAAGTCAAAACAAACGCTGATTTTCCGAGAATAGCGCCGGCATTTCGAGCGCCGAGATTACCGCTGCGTTGCTGACGTAAATCAACACCTTTCCATTTACCAATCCACCAAGCAGTTAGGAAATTACCGATTAAATAGGATACTAGCCAGTAAACAATCATAGAAAGTCCCCCAATTCCAAAAATAGCTCAAAGTAGAAAGGCCTTCCCTGCATATCAGGAAGGCCTTTATAGAATAGATTAATTTAGCTTGGCTGCTTCGAAAAGGTAGTCGCTAATGACGCGAAGTCCTTTATCAAAGTTCTCCAAATGGAAATGTTCATTGGGTGCATGAAAATTTTCAGATGCCAGTCCGAAGCCCATTAAGACAACAGGCAAGCCAAGAATTTCGTCGAATGCAGCAACAATTGGAATCGATCCGCCCATCCGTGTAAAGGCAGTTGGTACTCCGTAAACTTTCTCGTAAGAACATCCGGCTGCTTGAATGGCAGGGTGATCGAACGGTGTCAAGAAAGGTTTTCCTTTATCAAACTCCGTAATTTCAACAGTTACGCCGGCAGGTTTATGGGATTCAACATGTGCTTTTAGTTTCGCTACGATGTCGTCTGGGTCTTGATTAGGCACTAAGCGACAGGTAATTTTTGTGCTAGCTTCAGCAGGAAGCACAGTTTTGATGCCTTCACCTGAGAAGCCCCCAGTAATGCCGTTTACTTCAAGTGTCGGGCGAATCCAGGTTCGCTCAACAAAAGAATAGCCTACCTCACCAAAGTCCTCCGAAATACCAATTTCCTGTTTTTCGTGTTCAAGATCAAATTCAAGTGCGGCAAATTCTTCGCGCTCTTTGTCTGATACTTCGATAACGTCGTCATAAAAACCTTCTACTTGAATTAAGCCTTCTTTGTCGCGGAACGATTGTAAGATTTCCACAATAGCATGCAATGGGTTTTGGACTGCGCCGCCGTAAAGACCAGAATGCAAATCGCCTTTTGGTCCTTTGACATCAATTTGAATACCAGCAAGTCCGCGCAAACCATAGCATACAGCAGGACGCCCAGGTCCTTGCATGCCTGTATCGGAAATGACGATGATATCCGCCTTTAATAATTCTTGGTTTTCTTCGACGTATTTCGGAAGATTCGGACTGCCGATTTCTTCTTCACCTTCGATAATGAATTTAATGTTCACTGGCAATTCATCGTTTAACTTGAGTAAAGCTTCCACGGCTTTGACGTGCATAAAAACTTGTCCTTTGTCGTCACTTGCACCGCGAGCAAACAATTTGTTATCGCGCACTTGTGGCTCAAAAGGAGCTGATTCCCAAAGGTGTAGAGGGTCTACTGGCTGCACATCGTAATGGCCGTATACGAGTACAGTGGGTTTGCCTTCTGCATGAAGCCAGTCTGCATAAACAACAGGATGTCCATCAGTTTGGTCGATTTTAACATTTTCCAAACCTACATGTTCCATCGCAGTGACCAGCCATTCTGAAGCTTTGTGCATATCGGCTTTGTGTTCAGATAAAGAACTTACTGAAGGAATGCGTAAAAACGTTTTTAATTCGTCTAAATGTGTTTCCCGGTTGTCTTTAAAGTATTGGTCTACAGCTTGAATGTTCATCAGGATCCCTCGATTCGTTAAATTTACGTATAAAAAAAGTATAACATACCAGGTTTTGGTTTTCGACAAGTGGAAATTGGCTATGGTATAGTGTTTACTACGGAAAGAGTTCGTAAAATTTTGTGTTTATGACACTGGAGGAAATAAAATTGTTTATAGCATTAGGTATCTTTTTATTCATGTCGTTTTTCTTATCGGGAAGCGAAACGGCATTGACCGCAGTAAATAGGATGAAGGTCCATCTTCGCGCAGAGCAGGGTGACGCCAAGGCGCAGAAACTGCAGAAATTGATTGCGAAGCCGGACCGAATGATTACAACAATCTTAATCGGTAATAATATTGCCAATATTATGTTGCCAACGCTGGTAACGACAATCGCTATTACTAGAGGATGGGAAGTCGGAGTTGCCACTGCCATTTTGACGGTCATTTTAATTATTTTTGGAGAAGTGTTACCTAAAACCATTTCAGCTACATTTGCTGATAAAGTGGCTTATATTGTTTTCCCAGTTATTAGTTTTATGGTCGTTGCATTGCTGCCGTTAACTTGGTTGCTGGCGCAATTTACAAATATTTTTATTCGTATCATTTCAAAAGGTACAGTAAAAGAAGCGACTATGACGAAAGAGGAATTGCGAACGATGGTTGATATTGCATCGACAGAAGGCACTTTTGAAGAAGATGAATCTGAACGTATCAAAGGAGTTTTGGATTTCCCTCATAAAGACGTATCAGATGTTATGTCTACTCACCGAACAGACACGGTAGGAATTTCCATTGACTCGACCTATGAAGAAGTTCGCGATCTAATCTTAGATTCGTCTTATACGCGTTATCCTGTTTACGAAGAAAGCATGGATAATGTCGTTGGCTTATTTTATTCGAAAAAATTGATTGAATGGTCGATGAATCCGAATTTGACTTTAGAAGAATTGATGGACGATAATCCACTGTTCGTTGTCCAATCGGTTAGTGTGGAAAAAGTCTTTAAGATGATGATGTCGAAGAAAAAGCATATGGCTGTTATTTTAGACGAGTACGGTGGCACACTAGGCATCGTTACACACGAAGACATTATCGAAGAAATGATTGGTCAGGATATCGAAGATGAAACAGATGAAGATGATGATGAATTAGTTTTTGAAATGACCGACAAGATGTTGTCTTGTCATGGGCGTCTTGAAATTGAAGACGTCAACGATATGTTCAACGTTGAAGTGCCAAATGATCATGACACCATTGCAGGATTTGTCATGCAGCAACTGGGTCATGTGCCAGAAGAAGGCGAACAGTTTACCTATGAAAATCTTTACGTTGAAATCAACGAAATGGATCGTAACCGGATTGTTCGCTTAACCATTACAAAAACAGATAAAGAAGAAGTCTCAGTCTAAAAAAACCTCTGTCTCCGGACAGAGGTTTTTTTTGATAGATGACTAGAGAAATCATCTATAGTCATACTATTGTAGGGAAGCGAGCAGAGTAGAAATTTAGAAATAGGTTGAACTAATGATTTCTACTTGTCGATATTCCGCAAAACAGCTGTGTTTTCGGGCCTATAGGATTTGGGATATGCATCTGGTGCGAAAGGACGTCACGGTATCAGTTGCCAAGGGCTTGCGCCGAACTCACTTTGGCTGGACGCACAAGTGAGTTCGGCAGTTCACTTGCCCACGGAAGTCATGCCTAAAGCGGTGTAGAAATTCGGTTTCTTTCATTTAACTTATCTAACTTGAGAAGTGCCCACAACCGAAACTTTCCAGCTGTCAGTTATTAGTTCAATTTATACAATTTCAAATTGCAGGTTCCCAATATTACACATTTGTAAGGAGAATGAAAGTACAAGCGATAGAGTGAAAGCAAAATTTCCGTCAATATAAGGATATAAGACAAAGCGGAAGCGTTGATGGCTTCGCTGGACAATCAGAACGGACGGGGGCACGATCATGGAAACGTTATATACAGAATACAATCGATACATCTACCATTTATGCTTAAAACTAACACGCAATAAAGCAGAAGCGGAAGATTTAATGCAAGAAGTTTGGCTAAAAGTTGTACGCTACGAATCCTCTATTGCTGAGGTGGACCATGTCAAAGCATGGCTGACAACCATCTGTATGAATACGTTCCGTGATCGTTACCGCAAAAATGTAAGACGCAGCAAGCACTTGATACAACAGCCAGAAGGCTTGGACGTTTCTTTGCTTGATCTAATCGCTTCGGATTCAGAAGGTGTAGCTGAATTGTTGGAAAAACAAGATGTTTCCGTTATGATTCGACATAAAATTTCAGAGCTAGATTCGATTTACCGTACGACAATTTTGTATTTTTATGTTCACCAATACTCGTTGATTGAAATTGCCGATGTCATGAAAGTGTCAATCGGTACGGTGAAATCTCGTTTGTTCCGCGGCAAACAACGCTTAAAAGATATGTTGATGGATGATGCTCGGACACGCGAGTACGTCGTAGCCATTTAAAAAAGCAACCGAATTTTCGGTTGCTTTTTTTTATGGAAAAAATTATAAGAATTTTAATCTTTTGCTGGTTATAATGGACTTAAGGGGGAAAGTCTATGAAAAAGAGAAAGTTTAAAAGTGGGAGCAAAAGAAAAAGAATTATTATGAGAAGTCTCGGTGTTCTGGCGTTCCTTTATATCGCAGTTATCGCTTGGCAGACATTTAAGCCTTTACCTGAAGGAGTTTCAACTGCAGGTGATCTTCACAAAGTAGACCAAGTTGAAATGATCTATGACTTGTCGTATGCACAAGACAAAGAAGGTACGGAAACAGAAAGTGAACTGCAGATATTCAATGAAATTTACGCAATGATTGATCAAGCAGAAGAATTCATCGTCATAGACCTTTTCCTTTTCGATAATTACAATGACCAAAAAACAGATTTTCCAGCAGTAGCAGAAACTTTAACAGATCACTTATTAGATAAAAAAGAAAAAAATCCGAATCTGCCAATCTATTTTATCACCGATCCATTAAATTACGGTTATGGATCTTATGACAGCCAATTTCTAGATACATTAGAAACTGAAGGCGTTGAAGTCATTGTGACGGATCTGGACAAGCTACGCGATTCCACACCACTTTATTCCGGATTTTACCGTATCATTTTTCAATGGTTCGATAACAGTGGAAAGGGATGGATACCAAACGGCATGTCGAGTGATGCACCTGATTTAACGGCATCTTCTTATCTGGAAATGATGAATATTAAAGCCAATCACAGAAAAGCGGTCATTACCGAAAAAGAAGCAATCATCAGCTCAGCAAACCCTCACAATGCCAGTGGGTTACATAGCAATATGGCTTTCAAAGTCAGTGGTCCGATCATCAATGATATACTAGCAGCTGAAGAAGCCGTGTCCCAGTTTTCAGGCGGACCGGACTTTCCGAGAATCAAAGCAACTGAACAACAAGGTCAATACGAAGTTCAATACCTGACAGAGCGAAAAGTGTTAGATGCGTTGCTTCCGGATATTGAACAAACAAAAAAAGGAGACTCGATTCAACTGGCGATGTTCTATATCTCAGAGACGAGTGTGGTCAATGCGTTAACGGATGCGGCTAATCGCGGAGTCGACGTGCACCTGATACTAGATGCCAACGAAAATGCTTTTGGTACCGAAAAAACAGGATTGCCGAACCGACCTGTAGTGAATGAAATGCTTGCCGAATCAGATGACCATTTGCAAGTGCGTTGGTATAATGCAGTCGTCGGCCAGTTTCATACAAAATCTATTATGATTCAAAGGCAGGATGAAACAGTCGTCATGGGCGGCTCAACGAATTATACGGAACGAGCATTCAATGACTACAACCTTGAAAGTACATTACGCATCGAAGCACCGAATGACAGTGAACTGACTACAGAAATGACTCAGTATTTCGATCGGCTATGGAGTAACGAGGATGCGCTTTATACACTCGATGTCGAAGAATATCAAGATGATTTCAGCTTTTGGCAACGTGGAATTTATGGCTTCCAAAAACTGTTTAAGTTAACGACTTATTAAAAAAATGCCTCTTCTGGAAAACCAGAAGAGGCATTTTTTCGGTTCTTAAACTTCTTCCGGTTTACCCGCAGAAATCCATTCTTCAACATCCCAGACTTTTGTTGCCAGTCCTTCGTAAAATTCAGGTTCGTGGCTGACCAAAACAATTGTGCCTTTATATGCTTGCATCGCACGTTTCAATTCAGCTTTTGCATCGATGTCCAAGTGATTCGTAGGCTCATCGAAAATGAGCCAATTGCTTTCTTCCATCATCAACTTGCACAGTCGAACTTTAGCTTGTTCGCCACCGCTCAACTGCGTCATTGGACGTGAGATATGCTCGTTTTTTAAACCTGTACGAGCAAGTGCGCCACGTACTTGGCCCTGGTCCATACTTGGGTAAGCTGACCAGATTTCGTCCAGCGGCGTATGAGTTGGTGCTTTGACTTCCTGTTCGAAATAACTTGGCGTCAAATATTCTCCGCGCAGAACATCACCATCGAGCGGTTTGATTTTGCCGAGCATTGTTTTGAGTAACGTCGATTTACCGACACCATTCATGCCGACAAGCGCAATTTTTTCCCCACGTTCGATCATAAACGTTAATGGAGGAAGAAGTGCTTTGTCATAGCCAATCGATAGAGCTTCCGCTTCCACAACATAACGACTCGGACTACGTGTTTCTTTAAAAGCAAATTGTGGTTTTGCTGCAACTTCAGGCTTATCAATGCGGTCCATACGATCCAGCTGTTTCTGGCGAGATTTAGCACGACCCGTTGTAGAAGCACGAGCTTTGTTTTTCGCAATAAAGGTCTCAGTTTTTTTGATCATGTCTTCTTGTCTTTCATAAGCATCCAAATGTTGTTGCTTGCTTAGTTCTGCAAGTTCAATAAATTTCTCATAAGTTGCTGTATAGCGAGTTAAACGTGAAAATTCCAAGTGGAAAATGACGCTCGTAACACTGCTCATAAATTCCGTATCATGTGAAATCAATAGGAAAGCATGTGGGTAGTTTTTTAAATAGTTAACAAGCCATTGAATATGCTCCTCGTCGAGATAGTTGGTCGGCTCATCCAGAAGCAAGACTTTTGGTTTTTCAAGAAGCAGTTTGGCAAGCAAGAGCTTTGTGCGTTGTCCGCCGGAAAGAGCTTCAACATTGCGGTCAAGTCCAATTGCATCAAGACCCAAACCGCGAGCGATTTCTTCCACTTTGCCGTCAAGTGTGTAAAAATCACCAGCATCTAAAGCATCTTGTGCTTCAGCCATTTGCTCAAGCAATTCTTCTAATCGCTCAGGATCCGCATCGCCCATTTGCATCGCGACATCGTTCAGTTCTTCTTCTTTTTTATAAAGAGGTAAGAACGCGTCTTGAAGAGTTTGACGGATTGAACGTCCTGGTTGCAATTGCGTATGTTGATCTAAATAACCATAATGTGTCCGTGGCTGCCATTCAACGCGTCCGTCGTCATGAATGATTTTGCCCGTTAAAATGTTCATCATTGTCGATTTACCAACTCCATTGGCCCCGACTAATCCCACATGTTCGCCTTCGACCAAACGGAATGATACATCGTTAAAAAGAGTACGATCACCGAAAGTATGGCTTAAATTTTCTACTGTTAATAAACTCATTTAATAAATTCCTCCATTATCATAAAAAAAATCGCGGTTACAGATCCGCGAGTTTTTGGTTTAATTCCGCAAGTTGTCGTTCCATTTTTTCTAACCGTAGTTCTGCTTTCTCCACCATGCCAGCGTGTCCAGTCGTTTCGAGCTTTTCGATATCACCTTGATGGCTTACATAATCCATCTTCAGTTCAGCAATCGCATATTCCAATTCCTGCTTGTTCACAAAATCACCCTTATTTTTCTACCAGTGTAACACAAAAACACGGAAATTGAATGCTTTACGATTCCCATTCAATATATAATACCTGTATAATGCCAAAAAAGAACGAAAGGAAGTGACCTGCCATCGATACCTTATTATTTGACTTGATGCTTATTATTTTTCTGGGAGTGCTTTCCCAATGGATCGCTTGGCGTCTTCAGCTTCCTGCTATTGTACTGATGTCAATTGCGGGGCTTCTCGTAGGCCCGATTTTTGAAGTGATTCACCCTGCAGAGAGTTTTGGAGAATTGTTTAATCCGTTTATTTCGTTAGCGGTTGCCATTATCTTATTTGAAGGCAGTTTGAATTTAAATTTTAAAGAAATTCGTAACTTTAGCAAACCCATTTTACGAATCGTTACACTTGGTGCTTTTATCGCCTGGATTGCAGGATCTCTCGCAGCCCATTATATAGCTGGGCTATCGTTTGGTGTAGCGTTTGTTATTGGTGGCTTATTCATCGTTACCGGACCTACGGTTATTTTACCGATGTTGCGGCAGGCTAAGTTAAAATCACGTCCTGCAGCTATCTTGAAATGGGAAGGAATTGTAGTGGATCCTTTTGGTGCGCTGCTCGCTTTGTTTGCGTTTCAATTTGTGTTGTTTGCCATTGGTGATGAGACTGCAGCTGCGTTTGGCTTATTTTTCTTGGCATCATTGTTTGCTGTGGCACTCGGTGCTGGAGCAGGATGGCTAATGGGAATGATGTTCGAAAAAGGACAAGTTCCAGAATTCCTCAAAGCTCCGATGGTATTTGGTGTAGTGTTATTGGTTTTCGTTGTGTCAGACATTGTAATGCACGAAACAGGACTACTAGCAGTTACAGCAATGGGAATGATTATGGCCAACATGAACATTGCGTCTATTAACGATATGCGTCATTTTAAAGAAAATATTTCTGTCTTGTTGATTTCTAGTATTTTCGTCATGCTCACGGCTTCGCTTAGCTTAGAGGTCTTGATCGGTATCTTTAATTGGCAAGTGATTTCCTTTGTATTGGCAATGCTGTTTATCGTTCGACCTTTATCCATCTGGTTGTCGACCATTGGGACGGACTTGACGATTCAAGAAAAAACGCTGGTTGGCTGGATCGCACCTCGTGGCATTGTCGCATTGACCGTCTCGGGGTATTTTGCAGGCGTCTTGCTGGAAGCTGGTTTTGCGGATGCGGAGTTGTTGACCGCTTTAACATTTGCACTGGTCTTTTCTACTGTGATTGTCCACGGCTTTACGATTGGCTGGGTTGGCAAAAAGCTTGGACTTGCGACAGCTGACGATCCAGGGGTCATTATTATCGGTGCTAGCCGGTTCGCGACAAAACTCGGCAAAGTATTAGCGGATCTTGAAAAAAGCGTTTTGATTATAGATTCCTCTTGGGGGCGTTTGCAAGAAGCCCGTCAAATGGGACTAAAGACGTATGCCGGTGAAATTCTATCGGAACATACTGATTATGAAGTTGATTTAACGCCGTATGAAACGATGGTGGTTGCGACTGGAACTGATTCGTATAACGCGCTCGTCGTTAATAATTTTGTTCCAGAAATGGGCCGTGCAAATCTTTACCAGACAGCGATTCAAGAAGGCGACCCAGGCGATTTTCATTCCTCATTGAGTGGTCGAACATTATTTGGAGAAGAATGGAACATCCATAAGTTGGAAACAAAAGCAGAAGCAGGCTACACGATGCGCAAAACACAATTGTCGGAGCAGTTTACTTATGAAGATTTCAAGACAAAATGGTCTAACGATACCATTCCTTTGTTTGTTCAATACGCCCAAGGCAAAATTGAGTTTTTTGCAGAAAACAACAAACTCGAGCCAAAAGCTGGAGACACCATCGTCAGCTTTACTGCATCTTCTCCCGAATCTGAGCGAACGCAGGAACGTTTAGAAAGCAAACGTTCAAAAAACGGAACTCAGGCTAAAGAATGAAATCTCTCTCTCAAAAGTAATTAAGGTACGTAATGTGAAACAGGGTTTGTTATGATGAAGACAAACAGGTTATTGCGATGCTGCAAGTAGATGCAGTCGACAGCAAGAACGTATTTTGAGGAGGACAAGAGAGTATGAAAGTTTTATTAGTAGACGGCACGATCATCGGCAGAAAAACCGGTGCCATTCTGGAACAAATTCAAGTTTATATTAATGAAACCAATCCTGAAATTGAGTTAAAATTATTAAAGTTAGCTGATTACGATCATCAGTTTGTTGATGGGCGACCGCTTGGTGAATACAATGACAGCATGCAAGAAATGGTTCATCGTTTTGAAGAAGCAGATGGCTATATCATCGCAACACCGATTTTCCAAGGATCCATTCCGGGTGTGTTGAAAAATACATTTGATATGCTTCACCCGCGCACGATGCGTTACAAACCGGTATCAATCGTGGCAAATGGTGGAACGTATCAGCATCACTTAGTGATTGAAAATCAGTTAAAGCCGATTCTTGATTACTTCCGCTGTCTTGTAACGCCAAACTATGTATACACGCATACGAGTCATTTTGACGAAACCAATACGATTGTCAGTGAAGACGTTCACAATCGCTTGCGCGAATTGGCACGTGTTTTCGTGCAATATGCTGAAATGAGCAAACATTTGTCGAAAGAAACATTGGATAATCATTAATAAGGTAGTGAAGAAACCTCCCGGATGTGGGAGGTTTCTTCTTTTTGGATTTTATTTGAAATGGGTTTAGGTTTTATTCCACTAATTGGGCTTGCTGTCGAAAAGGAGTAGAATACTGTCCGAATTGGCTAGAATACTGTCCGAATTCCACCCAATACTGTCCAAATTACGAAAATACTGTCGAAACGCTAAAACGCCTCGGGAATCACATACTGCCGATCTTTAAAACGGCCGTGATAAGGCATTTTCGTGCTCGCTAAGAGCTTCGAAGCAATCGAAGGAGACGTGATTCCTGTAAAATCGCGAAATTCTCGGCTGCTGATTGTCGGTTTGACCAAACTGCGGTATTGCCTGAGCGCATCAAGATGCGCGAGAGGATCAGCATGCAGACATGCATTACAACGCCATTTTCCACCACGATAATGGAGCAGGCAATATGGGCAGTTGGGGCATAACACACCAGGTGGAAATGAATCCGTAAGTCCAAGTGACGTAAATGGTTTTATTGAATAGAGCGCGAGTAAGTTTTTCGCCAGTGACTCTGTTTTTCTTTGAGATAATACATCGTGCGGGTGAAGAATCAACAATTGTTCCATGAGGTGTGGTAGTCCAGATGACTGAATCATGATGCGACTGCCTGCGCGAGATTGAATCACAGACGATGGGTACGTAAAAATGATGGCGCCGACAACAGGCAGCTGGATGCGTTGCTTGCGTAAAAATTGTTCCAGCCACTTTTCGTGGCGGCGCAATTGATCGTCTGGATTATTCATGCCATCAATGCTGCCGTCTTTATTGGTTCTGGAAAATTGCCTCAAAGTAGGATCGAAATTGAGCAAGCCAGAAATGCTTTTGATTTCCAAAGCCAATACAAATCGACTAGTCACAAGAACACTATCAATTTGATGGGAAGACATCTCTTTTTGAATGAACAAGTCGTGGATGAAATAATGCGGTAACGAGAGGTCGATTTCGTGCCAAAAGGAGTCTACGCGCAATTCGCCGTGATATCCGGCGGTGATGCGACGGAGTTTTTCTGTCCAGTGGGGATGTCGGGGATGGACAGTGGGCATTCGTTGAAGCAAACTTTCCAGTTGGAAAATTTGAGGGGGCTTTATGCGTGTTTTAATGATCAATCGATCCTCTCCTTTATGTGAAATTACTTTAAATATAGCTAGAATGAGCGTGTTGTGCAAGTGGAATTTGAAGTTAATGGAAGTACTGTCCGGATTGGATGAAATACTGTCCAAATTCGAGAAATACTGTCCAACCCCCAAAAATACTTCTGAAAAGCCAGTCCCAACAGAAAATGTTACACTAATCACAGTAGAAATGAGGGTGAATATAAATGAAATCAATCGTTTTAGCAGAAAAGCCATCCGTCGCACGTGACATTGCGCGTGTATTAGGGTGCGAACAAAAAGGCAACGGCTATTTAGAAGGCAAACAGTATATCGTCACGTGGGCACTCGGCCATTTGGTGACGCATGCGCAGCCAGAGCAATACAACAATGATTTTAAAGAGTGGAAAATGGATACGTTGCCGATTATTCCAAAACCATTTAAATTAGTGCCAATCAAACAATCGATGAAACAATTTAATGCGGTAAAATCTCAATTACAGCGCGGCGATGTCAAAGAAGTCATCATCGCAACAGACGCAGGCCGCGAAGGGGAGCTTGTCGCACGTTGGATTTTAGAGAAAACCAATACACATAAACCGGTAAAACGGTTGTGGATTTCGTCGGTAACCGACAAAGCCATTAAAGACGGCTTTAACAACTTAAAAGACGGGCGTGCTTACGAAAATCTATATGCAGCGGCTGTTGCACGCGCAGAAGCGGATTGGGTCGTCGGGATTAACGCAACACGCGCACTAACTGTTAAATACAACGCACAATTATCAACAGGGCGCGTACAAACGCCGACACTTGCGATGATTGCGGAACGCGAAAAGCAAATTCGCAACTTCCAACCGAAACCTTATTACGGTATGCAAGCCATCACCGATCAAGCAAAATTCACGTGGACAGATGGCAACTCGACACAATCATTTGATAAAGAAAAAATTGACAAGCTATTCAACAAACTCGAAAACACACATGAAGGCACCGTAACGGACATTAAAATCACGCCGAAACGTCAGCCAGCACCGCCTTTATTTGATTTGACCGAACTGCAAAAAGAAGCTTATAAGCGCTATAGCTGGTCGGTGAAAGAAACACTTAACACGCTGCAAAATTTATACGAGCGCTATAAAATCGTGACATACCCGCGTACAGACTCGAAACATTTAACGAGTGATATGCGCGATACGTTAAAAGATCGCGTAAAAGCAGTGCAAGTCGGACAGTACCGCAGTTTGTCGGCAATGATTTTGAAAAATCCAGTGGCTCCGCAAAATGGCGTCATTGATGACGCGAAAGTATCCGATCACCATGCCATTATCCCGACGGAAGAAACACCACCGCTGCACGAATTATCAGACAAAGAGCATAAATTATACGACATGATCGTCAAACGGTTTCTTGCTGTATTTTATCCGCAATACGAATATGATCAAACGACGGTCAAGCTAACGGCTGGAGGCGAAACGTTCCAAGCAAAAGGCAATACCGTTCGCAATGAAGGCTGGAAACGTATTTATAAAGACGAAAACGATAATGACGATACGACATTGCCAGCGTTTGAGAAAGGTCAGTCGTTGACACTCAAAGGCATTGCGTTAACAGATGGCAAAACCAAGCCACCTGCATTTTTCAATGAAGGAACGTTACTTGGCGCCATGGAAAATCCAGCGCAGTTTATGAGTGGCGAAACAAAAGAAGTGATTCAAACGCTTGGCGAAGTGGGTGGACTTGGCACAGTAGCCACACGAGCTGACGTCATCGATAAATTATTTAATACCTTTTTGATCGAGAAAAAAGGCAAAGATTTGACGATTACGTCAAAAGGTCGCCAGTTGCTGGAGCTTGTTCCGGAAGACTTAAAGTCTCCGAAACTGACCGCCGATTGGGAGCAGCAATTAACGAAAATTGCGAAAGGCCAATTGAAAAAAGATGACTTCATAAAAGAAATGATTGTCTTTGCTGAAAAATCGGTGTCAGATATTAAAAAGAGCGATAAGAAATTCAAACACGATAACATTACTGGCAAAATGTGCCCGGATTGTGGGAAACCGCTTCTTGAAGTCAACGGTAAGCGTGGCAAGATGAACGTCTGCCAAGATCGTGAATGTGGTTACAAAAAACAAGTAGCGATGCAAACCAATGCGCGCTGCCCAAATTGTCATAAAAAATTGGAATTGCAAGGTGAAGGAGACGGCAAGATTTTCGTCTGCAAATGTGGTCATCGTGAAAAACTATCAGCATTTGAGAAACGCAAAAAATCCGGTCAATCCAAAGCCAACAAAAAAGACGTCAATAAATACTTGAACCAGCAAGATGAAGCCCCTCAAAATACCGCAATGGCCGAAGCCTTGAAAAAATTATTAGGTCAAAGCGAATAGAATCTTGAGGCGTATGATGATATGCTGTGACTAAAGAATCTTTTCAAAGCAAGGGGAGAGGTTATGGCGAAGAAAATGGTGAAAACCAATGCAGCACGTATGCTTGATAAAAGTGGAATCTATTACGAACTGCTTCATTACCGTACAGAAGACGGCAAAGTAGACGGAGTTTCTGTCGCTGCAAAAATTGGTTTTGCTGTAGAATTTGTATACAAAACGCTGGTTGCAACGGGGGCATCAAAACAGGCTTACGTCTTTGTCATACCCGTTGCAGAAGAATTGGATTTTAAAAAAGCCGCCAAAGCCACTGGTGAAAAGAAAATCGAAATGCTACCGGTCAAGGAAATCTTGACATTAACTGGCTATATTCGTGGGGGTTGCTCTCCTGTTGGCATGAAAAAACCGTTCCCGACCTTCATTTCCTCAGAAGCTGGACAACTAGATGAAATAATCGTTTCTGCTGGTAAAATTGGTGTTCAGCTGAAACTAGCTCCTAATGAACTGCTGGCTGCAACAACTGGTCAGTTTGCCGAGTTGACAGCATCAAGTCAATAGAGCATCCATCCATTCGCGTTGAATGGGTGGATTTTTCATATCACAATAAAAGAAAGAAGGATGTTGATGAAGCGTTCGCTATTTTATCGCTGGCTGTTCTTTATCGTTGGATTGATTGTCCTCGCTCTTGGCTTTACAATGACCATAAAAGGCAGCAAATTAGGAATTGGGCCGTGGGATGTGCTACACGTCGGATTGTATTTAAAATTTGGACTGACCATTGGTACGTGGTCAGTCATTGCCGGTTTCACACTGATTGGGAGTACGGCTTTCTTTACGCGAAGGATCCCGCAAATCGGTACTTTTTTAAATATGTTGCTCGTCGGAGTCTTTATCGATGTTTTTAATTTTTTAATTCCTGATATTCAAACCTTGGTCGGACAAATTGTGATTTTGTCTGCCGGAATTATTATTTCAGGCTACGGCGTCGGTCTTTACGTATCACCGAAAATTGGTGCAGGTCCTCGGGATAGCTTGATGATGCTGCTCGTTGATAAGACAGGACTTAGTATTAGTGTCGTTCGAGCAGGAATTGAAGTAGGAGTGGCATTACTGGGTTGGTTGCTCGGTGGACCTGTTGGCATTGGAACCATTGCCGTTGCTTTGTTAACTGGTAGAATTGTACAAGTTTCTTTGCCACAATTTGAAAGATTGTTAGTAACACTGATCGGTGAAAAAGAAAATCTGCCGCCCGTTCTGAAAGTTTAAGAGTTAGGCGTGTGTAACTTATTCTAAAGTGATGTGAAGTCTAACTACAAGTAGAGCCTGGCATTGGTTGCCGGGCTTTTTTGTGCCTCAATTTTAACGCATCCAAATTAAAGATACTAATGCATTTCACAACTCATGATAGTTGAAACCCATACGGCAATATGTTATAAATAAAACCTAGTAAGTCTATTGGTTTTGTAAAATACGAATTTAACGGAGGATTTTATGGGTCGAGAATTTGTAGAAATATTTGATGAGTGGGTTCATACCTATGATGATTCAGTTAGTGGAAAAGACGAGGAATACAAAGACGTCTTCTTAAAATACAACGAAATCTTGCAGGCAGTGGCTGATGCAGCCAGTGAGCCAGTTATCGAGTTTGGTGTCGGTACCGGAAATTTGACTGAAAAACTTCTTGAACGCGGGCTGCAAGTAGTAGGAATCGAACCCAACCAAGCGATGCGTAAAGTAACTGCAGAAAAAATGGCAGACTTAAAAGTAATCGACGGAGATTTTTTGGAATTTGAAGCCGGAATTTCACCGCAAAGCTTTGTCAGTTCTTATGCGTTCCATCATTTAACGGATACAGAAAAAGCCCAAGCTTTTCAACTTTATGCCGATCAACTGCCAAGAGGCGGAAAAGTAATTTTTGCAGACACTGTATTCGTTTCAGAAAGAGCCAAACAGGAAATAATTGCGTTTGAACAAAATAGAGGTCATCTTAATTTAGTAGAAGACTTGAACCGTGAATACTACACGACGGTTCCAAAACTAGAAGAGTTGATTACAAAAGCAGGGTTTACCGTAAAGTTGTCGAAGATGAACAACTATGTCTTTCTGATTGAAGCAACTAAAATCTAAGGAGCGATAGAGATGAAAAAAATGAATGTTGAAAGCTTTAACTTGGATCACACAAAAGTAGTGGCACCATATGTCCGTTTAGCTGGAGAAAAAACAGGAGCTAAAGGCGATACGATTCGCAAATACGACATCCGTTTCAAGCAACCAAACAAAGAGCATATGGAAATGCCTGGACTTCATTCGCTTGAACATATGATGGCTGAACACAGTCGCAATCATTCTGATAACATCGTTGATATTGGGCCAATGGGATGCCAGACAGGATTTTATTTGTCTGTTATTAATTTGGATGATTATGATGAAATTCTTCAAATATTAGAAAATACATTAAAAGACGTCTTAGAAGCAGACGAAGTGCCAGCATGCAATGAAGTTCAATGTGGTTGGGCTGCGAGTCATAGCTTAGAAGGCGCGAAAGAATTGGCGCGTGAAATGTTAGCGAAAAAAGATCAATGGACTCAAGTATTCGCTGAAACAGCGAACTAAGGAGAATCTTGATGAATTATGTAACGACCATTCAACAATTGATCGGGAACACACCATTACTAGAGTTAACACATAGTAAAATCCCAAACGGTTGCCGCATCTTTGCCAAGCTTGAATATTTCAATCCAGGCGGAAGCGTCAAAGACCGATTAGGCGTTTCGCTTATTGAAGATGCTGAAAAGCGTGGTGTCTTAGAGCCAGGCGGCACAATCATAGAGCCAACTGCTGGCAATACCGGCATTGGATTAGCGATTGCTGCAATTGGCAAAGGCTATCACGTGAAATTTGTAGTACCCGAAAAATTCAGCCAAGAAAAACAAGGTTTGATGCGCGCATTAGGAGCAGAAGTCATTAACACACCGACGGCAGAAGGCATTAAAGGTGCCATCAAAAAAGCCGAGCAATTGGTTAAAGAGCAAAATGCCTTCTCACCTTCTCAATTTTCCAACCCGGCGAATCCACAAACTTATGTTCAAACACTTGGTCCGGAAGTTTGGACTGCATTAGACGGAGAAATTGATATTTTTGTTGCGGGTGCTGGATCAGGTGGAACTTTTATGGGGACTGCTCGCTATTTAAAATCGCAAAAGCCATCGATAAAAACGGTCATTGTGGAACCAGAAGGCTCAATATTAAACGGTGGGTCATCAGGACCTCATTTGACCGAAGGCATCGGCATGGAATTTTTGCCGGATTATATGGATAAAAGCTATTTTGAAGCGATTCATACAATTACGGACAAAGATGCATTCATGGCAGTTCGAGAACTAGCGAAGACAGAAGGCTTGTTGGTTGGTAGTTCGTCAGGAGCGGCATTTGTAGCAGCGTTACGCGAAGCCGAAAATGCGAAGCCTGGAAGTCATATCGTGACAGTGTTTGCCGATTCAAGTGAACGCTATATGAGTCAACATATTTACGATAGAAGTTTTGAGGAGGAACAGCAATGAAGCCAAAAACGAGATTAATCCACGGTGGCATTGTCGGCGACGAAGCAACAGGCGCTGTATCGACACCGATTTACCAAGTGAGCACGTATAAGCAGGAAGCGGTCGGGAAATTTAAAGGCTATGAATATTCACGTACCGGAAACCCGACACGTCACGCACTGGAAGAATTGATAGCAGATGTCGAATTCGGTCATGCTGGATTTGCATTTGGCTCAGGGATGGCCGCTATTTCATCAGTTATGATGTTGTTTTCAGCAGGTGACCATATCGTGTTAACCGATGATGTATACGGTGGAACTTACCGTGTCATCAATAAAGTATTAAACCGCTTTGGCTTAGAATTTACTTTTGTGGATACTGGAAACCTAGCAGAAGTAGAAGCCGCTGTAAAAGAAAACACAAAAGCGATTTTCATTGAAACACCGACCAACCCATTGCTAAAAGTAACGGATATTGAAGCTGTTGCAGCATTTGCGAAGTCGAAAAACTTAGTAACGATTGTTGACAATACATTCATGACGCCTTATTTACAAAACCCAATTAAATTAGGTGCAGATATTGTCTTGCATAGCGCAACAAAATACATCGGTGGACATAGTGATGTTGTGGCAGGACTGGTTGTTGTGAATTCAGCGGAACTTGCTGAGGAAGTTCACTTTGTGCAAAATTCGATCGGTGCAATTTTAGGACCACAAGATTCTTGGTTACTCATTCGCGGACTGAAAACCTTAGGTCTGCGCATGGAAGAAGCGAACTCTAATGCGCAAAAAATTGCGGAGTTTTTAGAAGGGCACGACGTTGTTGGGAAAGTCATTTATCCGGGACTCGAAAGCCACCCAGGTCGCGAACTAATGCAAAAACAAGCGACGGGCTTTGGCGGCATGATTTCGTTTGATGTCGGCAGTAAAGAAAAAGCAGGAGAATTACTGGCGAAATTGAAATACTTTACGTTGGCCGAAAGCTTAGGGGCAGTTGAGAGTTTAATTTCTGTGCCAGCGCAAATGACACACGCATCGATTCCAATTGACCGCCGTGCAGAGTTAGGTATTGTAGAAGGTTTGGTGCGAATTTCAGTCGGAATAGAAGATGTAGAAGATTTGATTGAAGACCTAGCGTATGCATTAAAATGAGTAGAAAGCGGACCTCGGTCCGCTTTTTCTTTTGGAAAAAATGGCGGTATGGTAAGATAGAGACAGAATTTCGTTTTGAAAGGAAGAGGACATTGTCAAAAAAACTAGATGCATTTTTAGATGAGAACTTAACAGAATTAAAAGAGCAAGGTCTTTACAATGAAATTGACCCGGTTGAAGGACCAAACGGCGCGATCATTAAAGTTCGCGGCAAAGATCTGATCAACCTTTCTTCAAATAACTACTTAGGACTTGCGACAAACGAAGACTTGAAACAAGTAGCAAAAGACGCAATCGATAAGTATGGCGTCGGAGCAGGTGCGGTTCGTACGATTAACGGAACGCTTGACCTACACGTGAAACTAGAAGAAAAGCTTGCTGAATTCAAAGGAACAGCAGCAGCAATTTCCTATCAATCTGGTTTTAACTGCAACATGGCGGCGATTTCAGCTGTAATGGATAAAAACGATGCGATTCTTTCGGATCAATTAAACCATGCATCGATTATCGATGGTTGCCGTTTATCGAAAGCGAAAATCATCGCTTTCAAACACTCGGATATGGAAGATTTGCGCATGAAAGCAAAAGAGGCTACAGAATCAGGTCTTTACAATAAAGTGATGGTCATCACAGACGGCGTCTTCTCGATGGATGGCGACATTGCCAAACTTCCAGAAATCGTGGAAATCGCAAAAGAATTTGATTTGATTACGTATGTGGATGATGCACACGGATCAGGCGTAACGGGTAAAGGTAAAGGAACGGTAAAACATTTCGGTCTTGAAAAAGAAATCGATATGCAAATGGGAACTTTATCTAAAGCAGTCGGCGTTGTCGGCGGTTACGTAGCTGGTAAGAAAAACTTGATCGATTGGTTGAAAGTGCGTTCACGTCCATTCTTGTTTTCAACAGCAGTAACTCCAGGAGACGTTGCAGCGATTACTGCAGCGGTACAAATGATCATTGACTCAACAGAATTGCACGATAAGCTATGGGAAAATGGCGATTACTTGAAAAAAGGTCTAGACGCCTTAGGCTTTGACATCGGTCATTCCGAAACACCAATCACACCTTGCATCATCGGCGACGAGAAGTTAACACAAGAATTTTCAAAGCGTTTATTTGAAGAAGGCGTTTATGCAAAATCAATCGTCTTCCCAACAGTTCCAAAAGGCACGGGACGCGTACGCAATATGCCAACAGCGGCTCACACAAAAGAAATGTTAGATGAAGCGATCGCGACTTACGAAAAAGTCGGCAAAGCATTAGGCGTTATCAACTAAAAAATACGAAACAAGCCAAGCGACATGCCGCTTGGCTTGTTTTTATTTCCAAATAAAGGCGATACTGTCCAGATTGGACCAAATACTGTCCGAATCGTGCAAAATACTGTCCGAATTTCTCAAATACTGTCCAAATCAACCCGAATACTGTCCAAAGCCTTTTCTTGCGCCTCAAAATAAATCGCAGCAAAGACTTTTGCCGTCACCAACATGGCATTTTCATTAAAATCAAAGTTTTCATGATGATGCGGGTAAACCAATTCGCTATCATCCATTTTGGCGCCAACAAAAAAGTACGCGCCTGGCTTAGCTTGCGTATAATACGTAAAATCCTCAACTGGCATAATCGGATCGATTTCCACTACATGTTCATCTCCCAGCACGCCGCGTGCAGCGGCACGAACAATATCCGTTTCAGTGAGGTGATTCCAAAGCGAGTCGTAGCCCGTTTCGATGATCAATTCGGCAGTGGCGCCCATCGCTATGGCGACATTTTCCACAATTGCCCGTAAACGTTGTCCTGCAAGTATGCGAAGCTCAGGATCAAAGACACGAATGGTGCCTTCTAAAACAGCTTTGCTTGAAATAACGTTATCAGCATCACCCGCATGGAATTTACCGATAGAAACGACCAATTCTTTTAATGGATTGGCGTTACGGCTAACAATGGATTGAAGCGCGACCATAATATGGCTCGCTACTAAAATCGGGTCGATGCCTTGATGAGGTTCTGCGCCATGAGTTCCAGAACCGTGGACGGTAATTTTGATAGCATCTTCAGAAGCTTGCAAAAAGCCATCCCGCAAATAAACGCGACCCACATCCATCTTGCTCTGCAAATGAGCACCGAAAACTGCATCGACCCCGTCTAAGCAACCATCTTCAATCATGGCACGTGCCCCGCCTGGTGATAGTTCCTCACCAAATTGATGGATTAACACGATGGTTCCAGGCAAATCTTTTTGGATCGCGACCATCGCTTTTGCAAAACCAAGTAACGCAGCGGTATGTCCGTCGTGTCCACAAGCATGCATAACACCAGGGACCGTAGATTTATACGAGACATCTTTTTGATCCTCAATCGGCAACGCATCGAAATCGGCACGGAACGCGATCGTCTTGCCCGGTTTGCCACCACGAATTGTTCCAACGACCCCTCGTCCACCAACATTACGACGAACGTCAACGCCCATTGCTTCTAGTTGCTCTGCAATAAAAGCAGGAGTCGCGATTTCTTGATGCGACAACTCAGGATTCATGTGTAAGTATCTTCTAATTTCTACCATCTCTTCGAACAACGAATCGATTTGTTGTATGATTGTCATTTTCAAAACTCCTTTGATTATCAAATAAATTATCAATTATTCATAAAGTTCACTATAGTATAAGTATACAACAAGTTAAATCCATTGGAGGCTCTTAAATGAAAATTACAAAAGCGACGTTACACGCGGTCAGATTTCCTCTCAACGAACCATTTATTATTTCTTACGCAACTTATCCAGATATGCCAGCATTGATTGTCGTATTAGAAACGGATACCGGACTGACCGGCTACGGCGAAGCAGTTCCAGATGAGCATGTCACGGGAGAGTATTTTACTTCGGCATTTGAAGTGTTGAAAGAACAATTCCTCCCGGCAATTATCGGGCTGAGTCCATTCGACATCGAAGCGATTCATTCGAAAATGACTGCCTTAATGACAGGTAACTCAGCTGCAAAAGCCGCTGTGGATATTGCTTGTTATGATTTAATGGGCAAAGCAGTGGGACAGCCAGTTTACAATTTAATTGGTGGACAAGCAACTGCATATTTGGATTATCCCAAAGTGCTGAGCATCGAAGCGCCTGAAATTATGGCGGAAAAAGCGTTGCACGCTGTCGAAATGGGTTATGCTTCCTTGAAATTGAAAGTAGGCAAAGGACAAGCAAAAGAAGACGTAGAGCGAATTTTAGCTGTTCGTCAAGCAGTCGGTAGCGACGTGCCAATCCGTGTTGATGTCAATCAAGGATGGAAATCACCAGGCATTGCAGTCGCAGCGATTAAACAACTCGAGGAGGCTAACATTGCCTGGATTGAACAGCCAATCCGTATGGGGGATATTCGCGGATTAGCAGAAGTCCGGTCAAAGACAGCCGTCCCAATTATGGCTGACGAAAGTATTCAATCGATGGAAGACTTGCTAGAAATTATTCGTTTGCAAGCAGCAGATGTTATTAACATTAAGCTAATGAAATGTGCCGGCATTTTCTATGCTACGCAAATGGCGAAGACTGCTGAAGCCGCTGGCATGTTGTGCCAAATCGGTTCGATGGTAGAATCATCTGTTGCTTCAGCAGCAGGCTATCACGTTGCGATGGCACGTATCAATATCGAAAGCACAGAATTAACCGGACCATTGCTCTTTAGCGAAGAAATTGGCGATTTAACTTATGAACATCCATATGTATTGTTATCAGGCAAGCCGGGTTTAGGTATAGAAATAGATCAAGCACAGCTAGACAAACTAACAGTAAAGTCATGTGTAATTGAGTAGAAACAGAAAAACTCGCATCCCTTACAAGGGGTGCGAGTTTTTCTGTTTATAAGAGTCGAATCTACACGGCAGCTTGCGCTTTTCTGGTTGTCCAGCGCAAGCAGCCAGATTCTAGGGTCTTAAGCCACTCTCACTATGCGACTGACGAGACGTCGCTTCGCGAGAGCGTCTTACGCCCGTCGAATCTACACGGCAGCTTGCGCTTTTCTGGTTGTCCAGCGCAAGCAGCCAGATTCTAGGGTCTTAAGCCACTCTCGCTATGCGACTGACGAGACGTCGCTTCGCGAGAGCGTCTTACGCCCGTCGAATCTACACGGCAGCTTGCGCTTTTCTGTTAATCCGTATCTTGAATTAAACTCAAAAAGCGTTTGGTTCGTTCTTCAGTTGGGTGATTGAAAATGTCTTCCGGCTTGCCGCGTTCGACGATGCGTCCTTCGTCCATAAACAATACTTCGTCAGCGACGCCTTTGGCAAAGCGCATTTCGTGTGTCACGACAACCATCGTCATGCCTTCAGCGGCTAAATCTTTCATAACTTGTAGCACCTCCCCAACTAATTCGGGATCGAGTGCAGATGTTGGTTCGTCGAAGAGCATGACTTTCGGTTCGAGTGCTAGCGCTCGCGCAATACCGACGCGCTGTTGTTGACCACCACTCAGTTGGAACGGGTAGTCATTGATTTTTTCGCCGAGCCCAACTTTTATGAGCAATTGCTCTGCTTTTTGTTTAGCTAGTTTTTTGTTTTGTTTTTGAACAGTAATGGGTCCTTCCATGACATTTTCAAGAGCGGTCATGTGAGGAAATAAATTATAATGCTGAAAGACCATGGCGGATTGTTTACGAAAAGCCATGATTTGCTTTTTTGATAATGGTTTAGCGAAATCGACCGTTTGTTCACCAATTGTTACTAAACCCGAAGTTGGGGTTTCCAACGTATTTAGGCACCGTAGAAATGTCGTTTTTCCAGAACCAGAGGGACCAATCACGACAATTGCTTGTCCTTTTTGAACATCTGTATCGATGCCTTTTAATACTTCGAGTTTACCGAACTTTTTATGCAAATTTTTTATTGAAATCATATTGAACTCCTTACTGCATTCAGTAACCTGCGTGTATTATCTGGAAACATAACGGTCAAAACGATGTTCGAGCCTGCCTTGGACTAATGACAAGGCAAAGCAAATGACCCAGTACAGCAATGCCGCTTGACCGTATAATAGCAGGAATTCATAATTGGTTGCGGCAATTTGCTGTGCGACTCTGAACATTTCGGTAACTAAAATTAGGGAAGCAAGAGACGTATCTTTGACTAAACTGATAAAGGTATTGGACAAGGGAGGCAAAGAAACGCGCGATGCTTGTGGCAAAATGACGCGCCGCAGCGATTGCGTGTAGGACATGCCAATGGTATTGGCTGCCTCCCATTGCCCTTTTGGAATGGACAAGATCGCTGCTCGAATCACTTCAGACGCATAAGCGCCGACGTTCAGCGAAAAACCAATGACTGCTGCTGGGAATGGATCGATTGTGATGCCAAGTGTCGGCAATCCATAAAATAAGATGAACAATTGAACGAGTAAAGGTGTCCCACGAATAATGGAAACATAAACACGTGCGATAAGTTGAAAAATCTTAACTGTGGAAATTCGAGCCAGCGCTGTCAAAACCGCCAATATCAAACCGAAAATAAAAGAGATAATCGATAAAGGTAATGTAAATTGAAGTGTTGCTTCGATCAAAGGAAGAAATGAGGATTGCGCAATATCCACAAGTCGTTCCATTCTGACCGGATCCGAAAAAATACTATTCAAGTACATTTTCACCAAACCATTTTTCTGAAATTTCATCGTACGTGCCGTCTTCAATCATGTCAGCTAGTGCTTGGTTTGCTTCCTCTACTATTGCGCCGCTGCCTTTTCTAAATAGTAGCCCACTTTGTGCAGCATCTTCTGATTTATCTATTACTTTTACTTTCGCATCTGGACGTTGTTTCAGAAAATCCAAAACGGTTAAATTATCGTTAACGGTTGCATCCACGCGACCAGAATTCAATAATTCAATCGCTTGGTTAAATCCTTCAACCCCTTCAAGCTCTGCGCCAAAAGAAGTTGCTGTTTCAGCGTAGTTACTTGTGAGCGATTGTGCAGACAACTGACCTTTTAAATCTTCGAAGCTTTTAATTTCATTATTATCTTCAGCGACTACTAGGACTGCGGTCGACGTAATGTATGGATCTGAAAACTCATAGCTTTCTTGGCGTTCTGGATTAATACCGACTTGATTGGCTACCATATCAAACCGGCCAGCATCCAACCCCGCAAACATGGCATCCCATTGTGTTTCAAGGAATTCAGCTTCTACGCCGAGGCGATCAGCCACTTCACGTGCAATTTCAACATCAAAACCAGTGAGTTCTCCTGAGGCATCATGGAACGTGAAAGGCGGATATGTGCCTTCTGTACCAATGACCAACGTTCCTTCTTCTTGGACTTTAGCCAATACATCGTCTTCGGATTTACTGGCATCATCTGTCGTTGGATCTTCTTCCTTTGAACCGCTGCAAGCAGCTAAAACGAACATTATTCCTACTAATAAAAACGTTAAACTAAATTTTTTCATCAATAATCTCCTCAATTCCTTTGTAGTTTTAATCTAGATAATTTCTTTTTGAATGTGTATCTTCTTATTTTTTTCCTAAGCTAGACAACCAAAATATAAAGTTTATTTAACCTACTTGTATAGTTGGTTTTAAAGCTAAAAAAAAGAACAATTGCTGACTAATCAAAAGAAATCCTAAAGTTGGTCTATTATAGCATGTCTTTTCCTGTTCTCCAACCGTGCAGACATAGAAAATAAGTCCGAAATTTTGGATTATCAATGATCAAAGACTTACAAAGGCTATTTCATCAATAGAAGTAGCTATTCAGGTGGATTTTGAAGAAAATATTTGTATTTTTAAAAAGAACATCTTATAATGACTTAATAGGAAAGCTTTAATTGACAAGGTTTATAGGGATATTTTTGTGTTTTTGGACAGGACAAATGTTTTTGGGGAAAAGGAGTGTTGGAAATGGAACGAATTATGATTACGGGTGCTTTAGGACAAATAGGGTCAGAACTTGTTGGCAAAATGCGCAGCATATATGGCAATGATAATGTCTTAGCAACAGATATACGTCAAACTGCCGATCAATCAGGACCTTTTGAAATTTTGGATGTAACAGATGCACAGAGAATGTACGATTTAGCAAAAGATTTCGGTGCAGACACGATGGTTCATATGGCGGCTCTATTATCAGCGACTGCTGAAGAAAAACCATTACTTGCTTGGAACTTGAACATGGGGGGGCTTGTAAATGCACTTGAAGCCTCTCGCAAGCTAGGTATGCAATTTTTTACGCCTAGTTCTATCGGAGCGTTCGGTCCTTCAACACCTAAGAAAGATACGCCACAAGATACGTTACAGCGTCCAACAACAATGTACGGTGTTAATAAAGTAGCTGGTGAATTGCTCTGCGATTATTATCACACGAAATTTGGTGTCGATACACGCGGTGTTCGTTTCCCCGGGCTCATTTCGAACGTAGCACAACCGGGCGGCGGCACAACTGATTATGCAGTCGATATTTATTACCAAGCAATTGAAAAAGCAAGCTACACTTCATATATTGCAGAAGGAACAGCTATGGACATGATGTATATGCCTGACGCGCTGCAAGCGATTGTCGACTTAATGGAAGCAGATTCAGATCAGTTAATTCACCGTAACGCATTTAACGTAACAGCAATGAGTTTCACGCCTGAAGAAATTGCAGCGTCTATCCAAAAGCACATTCCCGACTTTAAAATGTCTTACGCAGTTGATCCGGTGAGACAGGAAATTGCAGATAGCTGGCCAGACAATATCGATGCATCGGCTGCGAAAGCCGAATGGGGCTTTAAAACGTCATATGACTTAGATGCAATGACTGTCGATATGTTAGAAAAGCTAAAAAAAAAGCTTCAACTAGTTTAAGACAATAAAAAATGCCATCCGCAATTTGCGGATGGCATTTTGTGTAGATTAGAACAACAAGTGCGCAACGCCTACAACAATCGGCAAAGCGATAATTGTACGAAGCAAGAAGATGATGATCAGGTCCAGGATGTTGACAGGGATTTTAGATCCAAGTAACAATCCACCAACTTCGGACATGTAAATCAATTGTGTGACGGACATGGTAGCGACGACAAAACGTGTCATTTCAGACTCGATGTCTGCACCAAGAATAGCAGGTAAGAACATATCAGCAAAGCCAACAACCATTAATTGAGCGGCTTCAGCTGCTTCTGGAACACCGAGCAATCGCAGGTAGGGTTCAAACGGTGTACCAAGAATGCTGAATACAGGTGTATACTCGGCTAAAATCAATGCAATTGTACCAAATGCCATTACAACTGGTGCAACACCAATCCACATATCTAGTACGTTTTTAAAACCATCCTCAAAAAACTTTTTAACTGAACGATTTCCTTCAGCTTTTGTCAAAGCATTTTCAATTCCGTGAGAAGTGACATTATAGCCTTGTGGAACATCTTCAGATTGAGAATCTTGAGGTGACCCGTCCATGAACGTAGTCGATTTGTTTGTCAGTGGATAAAGGCGTGGCATGATCAATGCCAAAATAACACCTGCTAAGATAACAGTAGCGTAGTACGGAAGGAAATAGGTGCCGAGGCCGATTTCCTGTATGACTACAATAGCAAAAGTAATCGAAACAACGGAGAACGTGGTTCCGATAATCGCTGCTTCACGCTGCGTATATCTGTTTGCCTCATATTGCTTGCTTGTCAATAAAACACCAATGGTACCATCTCCAACCCATGACGCCAAAGCATCAATAGATGAGCGACCTGGCAAGCGGAAAAGTGGACGCATGATTTTTACCATTATCGTACCGAAAAATTCCAATAAGCCAAAGTTCATCAAGAGGGGAAGAAACAATCCAGCAAAAAGAAAAATAGTGAAAAGGAAAGACAGTAAACCATCTCCAGATAAAAGAAGTCCGCCGGTATTTTCATTCCAGATAGGTTCAGGACCAACTTGGAACAACACCATAACCGCAAAAACCGCGCCGAGAATCCGAACAATCGTCCAAAATAGATTGACATTAAAGAGCTTGTCGATAAATGAAACATAGTCAGTTTCATTAACTTTTTTAGTGATAAAGAACAATGAACCGAGAGCGGCTACGATTAAAATGCCCATCATAATCCACGGTACGATGGATTCGATCGCTCCAGCCATAAGGTTAGCAAGAACTGCTATAGTTACCATCCAGCCATCTTCAGTTGGAATTGGCACTAAAAACAGGAGGATTCCGAGTAAAGAAGGAATCAAAAACAATAACCATGTTGAAGTAGAAAACTTTTTCACAAATAATTCCCCTTTTCTCCGTGCATGAATACACATAATAATAACTGATTATACAACGCTTTCCCCTATGTAAACGCTTTTATAACCAATGTTTATATTATCTGAAAATGCCTTAAAAAAACACCCCCCAACTGAGAAAAAGTTGAAGGGTGTTTTTTAGAAGGATTTTTCGAAATCTTCGTGCCAGCGATAATGATAAAAACGTTCTTTGGTTAACCAGTTTTCTGTAGCAGTATCACCTTGCTGAAGCTTATGTTCCATTTCTTCCAGCATCCAAGCTGTTTGTGAAATATGAGCTTTCATGGAATTCATTTTTTGCTCACGGACTTCACGGATGTCAAAAACGACATCAGGTTGGCCGAGCATCTCCACCGTGTTATTTGCAAAAGCTACGCCGTGAAGTGTTGGCCGATCTTTCATTCGGCGGACAGCACGAACAACAGCGCGTGCTGTTGCCTCATGATCTGGATGGACCGCAAAGTCCGGGTAAAAGGTGATGATTTTTGAAGGATTGAGTTCTTCAATCAAATCCGTCATCATCTTAACCATTTTCTCATCATCTTCAAACTCAATGGTTTTATCACGCAAGCCCATCATTCGAAGATCGGTTAATCCCATTGCGTCTGCAGAAGCTTGAAGCTCTTTTTTGCGGACTACAGGGAGCGATTCTCTCGTAGCAAAGGGCGGATTGCCTAAGTTGCGTCCCATTTCGCCAAGTGTTAGGCAAGCGTATGTAACAGGGGTGCCTTGTTGAATATGTGTCGTGATCGTTCCGGAAACACCAAATGCTTCGTCATCCGGGTGAGGGAAGACGACCAGCACATGACGTTCGTGTGGAATTGTCATTATGTGTCCCTCCTTTAATAACTAAACGGTGTTTCGCTAATTTCAAGCGCAACCGCTAGTTTTCCGTCTCCGGCGTGTCCGGCAAGCAACAGCCGACCCTCTTCGTCTAATTCGTAATGCGTAATGCCTTGTGCGTAGACCCAGCCATGCGGTAATTTTAGTCCAACACGGTGTGGACTGTCACCAACCACTTTTCCAAGTTCGTAATTGATCACAACGTTCCGGATAAATGCACCGGCGTTGAAAAAACTTTCGTTAAAATGTGAGGCATAAGAGCCGTTGGTTGTTTCCAAATGAAGGTAAACATCTTTACCGGCAAAAGCATCCAGCTGGACTTGTAATTTTTTTACTTCAACTAATTCCATGATGTTCCTCCTATAAAATCGGTATTCTTTCAGTATAAGGAATTATGTATGAGAATGCGATTAGGTTGCTTTGTAAAGCTAAGATTGTCCTGAGAATTCGCCCGCAGATAGGAGGCTAACAACCGCACTTCATTTCAACAGCAACAAAATTGGACCGCAAAAAAAGCGCGCCGAAGAAAATCCGGCACGCGTTTGTTCTTGCTTATAATTCAGTCACAATGACTTCAGGTTTTGTGAATTTCGAAGCGGCACCGTGCATAACTGGACCAACGTATTCGTTCAGCTTCCAGCCGTGCTGAATTGCTGTTGCGACAAAAAATTTCGCATTTAGAACAGCGTCTTTAACAGATTGCCCGTTTGCTAAGTTCGCGGTAATCGCAGCAGCGAACGTACAACCTGCGCCGTGGTTATAAGTGGTATCTGTTTTTTCAGATGTCAGTAAATAATGTGTTTTGCCATCAAACAATAAGTCTGCTGCTTTTTCATGCTGGAGCTGTTTGCCGCCTTTGATGACCACAAATTCTGCGCCGTGTGCGTGAATTTTTTCAGCGGCCGCTTGCATGTCTTCAACAGTTTTCAACACGCCCATTCCGGATAAATTTCCTGCTTCTACCAAGTTGGGTGTCACGACTTTGGCGTTTGGCAATAAATACTTTATCATGGCATCCACATTTTCAGGGAACAACACTTCGTTTTCCCCTTTGCAAGCCATAACGGGATCAATGACAACGTCTTTGATTCCAGAGTCTGCAATGGCTTTGCCGGCCATTTCAATGATGTCTACAGTTGGGAGCATACCAGTCTTCAAAGCGTCAACCCCTGTAGAAAACGCTGTTTTCAACTGGGCGTCTAGTGTATCTAATGCGATCGGATGAATCCCATGACTCCAGCCATTCTCAGGATCCATTGTGACGATGACCGTTAATGCGTTCATGCCATAAGTTCCGTGTTCTTGGAATGTTTTAAGGTCTGCTTGTATGCCTGCACCGCCAGAAGTATCTGATCCAGCAATGGTTAAGGTTTTTTTGAGTGTCATTAGGTTAGCTCCTCTAAATTGGATTGTCTTTGCCACTATTTTAACAAAATTTCGAGTGTTTACAACGAATTACGCTTATTCGGGACAAGCAGTAAAACGGTAGTTGCAACGCAAATAAGCAAAAAGGCAGTCGCAAAAATGCCCATTAAAACAAAGCCGCTTTTGAAAAGACCAATCGTAATAAGTAATGTTAGAATAGAAACAACAGCAATAATTACACCTAAACAGCCTAGTCCAGCGCGCTTTGCGCTTTCAGGAGCTGTTGTGCCTTTCGTTTTTGAAACACTCGTAATCTTTTCGCGCCAATCGGCCATCGTAATCGCTCCTTTGGACAATCGTACCATGAAGCTGGATAAATAGAACATAAGAAAGTAGGGGATATTTTGGCTAAAGATCCACGGATGACTGAAATCGAACGGTTGTTAGAAGAAATGAAAGAGCAAGGGGATACGAAAGAATCTGGCTTCTGGAAATATGCCAAACTGATGATGAGTGTTTTTCGCAATTCTTTTTTAGTGCTCATTGTGGTTTTACTATTACTTTTAGTGGCCTTGCCCCTTGGAGCTTTTTGGATGATTAAAGGCAGCACCTTCACAGAAAGTAAAGGCGCTTTTTTAGAACAGATTCAGGACTTGAATGAACTGTCCACAGCGGAAGCTTTTTCGAAAGTGATTATCGAACGCGAGGACAATTCATTATTTGGTCAGGAGATTGGCCTCGATTTGCCTGGTACAAAACGGCAATTATTGGTTGTTATTCCAGGGTCAGTACGAGCTGGAATTGATTTTTCCAAAGTATCTGAAGACGATATAGTACTCGATGAAGATGCTCAAACAGCGACATTAACATTGCCCCCAGCAGAATTTCTAGGAGGACCGGAATTGTTCATGGATCAAGTAGAAGTTTATTCGTATGAAGGGCTGTTTCGCAGCGGGGCTGACATTTCTGAAGCTTACGAACTGGCAGAAGAAGCTAAAAAGTTGATGCTTCAAGAAACCGAAGGCCAAGGTGTGTTACAGACGGCCGAAGATAATGCTGCGCGTTCTGTTCAAGAGATGTTCGGCTTGGTCAATTATGATGTTACAGTCGAGTTCGAGGAGTGATGGAGTTGAAAAAACAAATTTTTCACAACGATTGGCAGCAGGTCATCGGTAAAGAATTCGACAAACCGTATTATTTGGAGCTGCGTGCGTTTTTGAAAGAAGAATACGCTGAGCAAACGATTTATCCTGCAATGGAAAATATTTGGTCGGCCTTTGAACATACTGCCTATCGCGATGTAAAAGTCGTTATTCTCGGACAAGATCCATATCATGGTCCCAACCAAGCACATGGACTTAGTTTTTCTGTTTTACCCGGAGTAGCGCATCCGCCAAGCTTACGGAATTTGCTGAAAGAATTAAAAGAAGATATTGGTTGCGAAAAACCAAAAGATGGCACTTTAACGAAATGGGCCGACCAGGGCATTTTAATGATGAACAGCGTATTGACAGTAAGAGCAGGAGAAGCACATTCGCATCGCAACAAAGGCTGGGAGACGTTTACGGACAGCGTGATTGGTAAATTGTCCGAGCGCGAAGAGCCAATTGTTTTTATATTATGGGGCAAACCTGCCCAAATGAAAAAACGACTGATTGACCTCGATAAACATGATGTGCTTGAAGCGCCTCATCCAAGTCCGCTCAGCGCCCATCGTGGATTTTTTGGCAGTCGGCCTTATTCAAAAGTGAACAGTCTGTTACAAAGCCGCGGACAACAGCCTATTGATTTTTGTTTGGACTGAACTGTAGCAGGTGGACGTGTTAAACTGGAATTAAATCAAAACGGAGAGGGGCTGTATCATGGCCATCGATACGACGCGTATTTTAAATGAAATCGACAAGCATACGACGCGTGCTCGGGATGGCGATTCTTCAAAGTTTCGCGACTCAGTCGTAGCCATTCGTGCATTATGCGATTTGTTGTTAGAAGACGAGCAACCGATGAGCGACATTCAAACCCCACGTGCCGTGCCGCTTTCTTCCCCTCAGCCGCAAACGCAGACAGTATCTGCCGTCAACAAGCTGAAAGAAGAAGACGCAAACGGCGATTCGCTGTTTGAATTTTAAATGGAAAGAGGAAGTTAACTATGAAGTTTTTCTTAATTGCTGGAGCGGTTAACGCTCTTTTATCTGTAGCGTTCGGCGCATTTGGCGCACACCTTTTAGAAGGTCGTGTTGCAGACAAGTATTTGGATACATGGCAAACTGCCGTACAGTATCAAATGTTTCACTCGATTGGCTTGATCGTTGTCGCAATCTTGATGAGTTCAACGCTACTCGGATCACTCAGTTCATTAAGTTGGGCCGGTTATTTAATGCTTGCCGGAATTGTTATTTTCTCAGGTAGCTTATACGTATTAAGTTTGACGGGAATCGGCGTTCTTGGCGCTATTACGCCAATCGGAGGCATTGCGTTTATCGCCGCTTGGATCATGGTCATTATCGCTGCAGCTAAAGCATTATAATGACGTTGAAAAGGGCAATTCGCTTCGCGCGAATTGCCCTTTTTTTGAGTCGTTTTGCCGTTTGGACAGTAAAGTATATGATTCGGACAGTATTCGATGGAATTCGGACAGTATTTGTCGCGAAACGGACAGTATTTTGTTCCATTCGGACAGTATATCCAAATAATTGGAATAAATTCATAAAAGTTTGCTGGAAATCTCTTCACGAGGTGCGGTCACAAAAATTCAAATAGAAAAAGTCGCCTAAAGGGCGACTTTTCAATATAGATCAATTAAACTTCTAACATTTTAGTTGTGCGTTCGGCATCTAGGCGTGTGCCTACATAGAATGAACCAAATTCTGCGTAACGCGCGCTGACTTCGTCAAAACGCATTTCGTAGATCAACTTTTTGAATTGAAGAACGTCGTCTGCAAACAAAGTAACGCCCCATTCGTAGTCATCAAAGCCGACAGATCCAGAAATGATCTGTTTGACTTTACCAGCATAGCTACGGCCGATTTTACCATGAGATAGCATTAATTCTTTACGTGTATCCATTGGGAGCATGTACCAGTTATCATCACCGTCGCGACGCTTGTCCATTGGATAGAAGCAAATATACTGCGAACGTTGAAGTTCTGGGTATAGACGAGAACGGATATGTGGATTTTGGTAAGGATCTTCATCTGATTTTCCGGCAAGGTAGTTAGAAAGCTCAACAACTGAAACGTATGAGTACGTAGGAACTGTATAAGCAATCAATGTCAATTTGTTGTATTCTGTTTCAAGTTCGTTTAATTCGTCCATCGTTTCACGTAACATCATTAACATCAAGTCAGCTTTTTGGCCAACAATTGAATACAAGGCATGTGCGCCGGTTTTATTTTCATCAGCTTGGTTGATTTTGTCCATGAATGCTTGGAATTCGTCGATCGCGAATTGGCGTTCTTCGTCCGTTAGCATTTTCCACGAAACCCAGTCCATTGAGCGGAAATCATGGAGAACGTACCAGCCGTCTAATGTAATTGCAGCTTCATTCATTACTCAAACACTCCTTTTAATGTAAATCTCTCATCAATCAGTTTATCACACTGGCCATACAACTTCCTTTAAAACAAATGGCTGTCACTAATTTGACATGACGTCCATGGGTTTTCAGTGCTTGCTGAAAAGAGTAAACTAGAGACATGGAATTGCAGAAAGAGGAGAAAAAAATATGCCGTTATTTTTTGAAGAAACAGCTTGGCGTTTTTGGGATCAATCGTTAAGCGCGAAAAGTCGCTCTGCGCTTGAATCATTTGCAGCAGACGACACATTATGCGAGTTGGTGGGGGCGGGAAAGAGCACGCCAACCGTTCGAACATGGGTGCACGACGATACGGTAGTGTTAGGAATCCAAGATCATCGTTTGCCGCATATTGAAAAAGGCATGGATGTATTAAAAGACCATGGCTTTACGCCGATTGTACGGAATTCAGGAGGACTGGCAGTTGTGCTGGATGCCGGCGTTTTAAACATCTCGCTCGTGCTATCGGAAAAAGACAACGCCATCGATATCTCAGCGGGTTACGACTTGATGCTCGATTTGGTGCGTGAATTATTCCCTGAAGCGGATATTGACGCCTACGAAATCGTGGGATCGTATTGTCCAGGCTCTTACGATCTCAGCATTGGGGGTCGGAAATTCGCGGGCATTTCACAGCGCCGAATTCGTCGCGGCATCGCTGTTCAAGTTTATTTATGTATTGAAGGTAGTGGCGCACAGCGTGCAGAGGTCATTCGTGACTTTTACAAAGCGGGACTCCAAGGCGAAGAAACAAAGTTTGCCTATCCTGAAATAAAACCAGAAACAATGGCATCGCTTAGTGAACTATTGGCAAGACAAATTACTGTCCAAGAAGTTGTTGTAGATTTACATGCTTTGATGGGGTCACCAGTACCGATGGCGCTACAGCCTGATGAAACAGAGTTATACGGATTTTATTTAGATCGTGTAGTTGAGCGGAACCGAAAAATGCTAGAACGTCCTCTTGAATAGCATTGTGGCACTGGTGTAGAATAGCTGTTACATGAAAAAACGGAGGTGCGCGGGTGAGTTACGCAACACAAAAATTAGCCGAAGAAAAAGTCTTTAAAGATCCAGTTCATCGATATGTCCACGTGCGCGACCAAGTGATTTGGGACTTGATCAATTCGCGCGAAGTTCAGCGTTTGCGCAGGATCAAGCAATTGGGCACTTCATATTTAGTCTTTCACGGGGCGGAACATAGCCGGTTCAACCATTCGCTTGGCGTTTATGAAATCGTCCGCAGGATTTCGGATGATATTTTTCACGGTCGTCCAGAATGGGATGAAAATGAACGGTTAGTAGTGTTGTGCGCAGCGCTTCTTCACGACTTGGGACACGGTCCGTTTTCGCATTCATTTGAAAAAGTTTTCTCTGTCGATCACGAAGAATTTACACGGAAAATCCTGCTTGGAAATACTGAGGTTAACGAAATTCTTCAGAACGTATCACCAGAGTTTCCGACGAAAGTGGCAGAAGTTATCGCTAAAACGTATTCAAATAAACAGGTTGTGTCGTTGATTTCTAGTCAAATCGACGCGGATCGCATGGATTATCTTCAGCGCGATGCTTATTATACGGGGGTTTCGTACGGTCATTTTGATATGGAGCGAATTCTACGGGTGATGCGCCCACTAGGTGATCAAGTGGTGATCAAATCGAGTGGGATGCATGCAGTTGAGGATTACATCATGAGCCGCTACCAAATGTATTGGCAAGTGTATTTCCATCCAGTTGCGCGCAGTGCAGAAGTGATTTTACGGAAAATCCTTCAACGGGCGAAAGAATTGAGTGGAAATGGCTATAAATTCGAACAACCTCCAACTCATTTCTTATCATTTTTTGACCGCAGTTTTACGTTGAAAGACTATTTGGCGCTAGATGAAGGCGTCTTAATGACTTATTTTCAATTATGGATGACCGAACGTGATCCGATTCTTTCGGACTTGTGCGACCGATTTGTCAACAGGCGTTTGTTTCAATATGTCGATTTTGATCCAGCCAAGAATTACAAGAAGCTGGGCGAGTTGACCGAATTGTTTCGTTCTGCCGGCATAGACCCAGAGTATTATTTGATTGATGATTCAACTTCTGACTTGCCTTATGATTTTTATCGCCCGGGTGAAGAAGAGGAACGTTTGCCAATTCATTTGTTAATGCCAAATGGTGATATTAAAGAATTATCACGCTTGTCACAAATTGTGGATGCGATTTCAGGTAAACGCAGAACGGATTATAAATTGTATTTTCCAGCTGAACTGTTGATCGACGGCAAAAAGACAGCCATCAAGCAGCAGATTTTGGAAATGCTTCGAGAAGGAGGGGTCTAGTTGCTCCAAGAACACGCAAAAATTGTGGATTTTATTGCCACTGCAGAAGGTGTAACCGGTCGCAAGAAATTGCAGAAAATGATTTACATCATGAAGAAGCTGGACATTCCGTTTCAGGAAAAATACGAGTTTCATATTTATGGACCGTATTCAGAGGAATTGACTGCTCGTGTAGAGGAGTTATGCGACATGGGATTTTTATCAGAGGCATTGGAGGATAAAGGTTCTTATGTTCAATATAAATATACGGTAACAGAAGAAGGTCAGGAGTTTCGCAAGGTTTTGGGCACCTCTATTTTAGAAAACCCAGCGACTGCTGAAAAACTGAACGCCAAAAGTGGCCGTTTTTTAGAGTTAACCGCAACACTCTTGTATTTCGATAATTTACCTCATCAGGAACAAATTGACAAGCTACACATCGTCAAAGGAAAACTTAACTTTACAGTAGAAGAGATAGAAGATTCTTTTGCCTTTATTGCGGAATTGAGTTCATAACAAGCAGCAAACGAAAAAACTCCCGTAACGGGAGTTTTTTGGCTATTTTATGGGAAATGTCTAATCTAGCTTTTATCGGAGCTGACCAGGCACTTTCACTTTTCTATTGATCCAGCTGCAAGTGCCTAGCTCCTCGGGACATAAGTCAACCCAACTGTGTGGCAGAGAGCGCCACACTGCTGGTCCGTCTTATGCCTGTCGGAGCTGACCAGGCACTTTCACTTTTCTATTGATCCAGCTGCAAGTGCCTAGCTCCTCGGGACATAAGCCAACCCAACTGTGTGGCAAAGAGCGCCACACTGCTGGTCCGTCTTATGCCTGTCGGAGCTGACCAGGCACTTTCACTTTTCTATGGTCCAGTTGCAAGTGCCTAGCTCCTCGGGACATAAGCCAACCCAACTGTGTGGCAGAGAGCACCACACTGCTGGTCCGTCTTATGCCTATCGGAGCTGACCAGGCACTTTCACTTTTCTATTGATCCAGCTGCAAGTGCCTAGCTCCTCGGGACATAAGCCAACCCAACTGTGTGGCAGAGAGCACCACACTGCTGGTCCGTCTTATGCCTGTCGGAGCTGAACAGGCACTTTCACTTTTCTATGGTCCAGTTGCAAGTGCCTAGCTCCTCGGGTCATAAGCCACGCTAGCTGTGCGGCTGAAAACACGCCGCTTCGCCAGCGCGTCTTATGCTTGTCGAAGCTGAACGGCCATTTCCGCTTTTCGAGTTGTCCAGTTCCAGCAGCCAGATTCTCGGGTTATAAGCCACGCTAGCTGTGCGGCTGAAAACACGCCGCTTCGCCAGCGCGTCTTATGCCCGTCGAATCTACACGGCTGCTTTCACTTTTCTTTATTGATCGCTAAAGAGTTTGCCTTTTGTGCCGTAATCTGTTTTTTTCATGTCTTCGATAAAGACGGTTACGTTTTCGATTGGTGCGCCTGTCGTTTCAGAAACGGCTTCGGATACCTTTTCAACAAGTGCGCGTTTCTGGTCTTCTGTGCGACCTTCGAGCATTTTTACAGTAACGTATGGCATAATGAATACAGCTCCTTTTCTTAAGAATACTATCATCATAGCAGAACGGAGGATTCAGACAATGGCGAATGAAGAAAAACCAAAACAAAAAGTAGGATTTACCATTATAAAAAATGATCCAACGGACGGCCATAAAGGTTATGGCATTGGATCTCTATCTTTGGAGAATGTTTCTCCCTTATTTATTGACGTAGAAGAGCAAGAAGCGTTTATTGATATCGGTGCCATGCATGCCCGCAGTGAAGTAGAGCGCGGCATTAAATTTACAACTAACCGAGAAGATTCGGCAGGTGGCAAAGATTATTGGCTTGTGTGGATCACCATCGATTTTAATCCGGTAGGCCCTTATTACGCCGGAGTTGCAGCGTGTGAAATGGTCGTCAATCGTGAAAAACGAAGAGGCTACAAAATTTTAGCAGATCACGTGAACCGCATGGACAAATCAATGAAACGCAAAATTCTTGTGGACCAAATGGATGAGCCATCAAAACGCGTACTGGCCGACTATTTAGCATCGCATAATGCAGAAATGTGGAACAATAGCACAGAACAACTTCATCAAGATTTGGGTCGCTAATAAATAAATGTTTTTGTCTAATAAAAAAATGCTTTATTGAACAGATTGTGACATTTAAAATTGCGTCTACCGTACGGTTGAAGTTGTTTATAAAAGGCAGTACACTAGAACTACAGCTTTTCAATAGAAAGCTAGGACACCTGATAGCGAGCAAGTGCCGTGAGCCATTGCGATAAAACCCAAGCCCAATGCCTCATGTCTCTTTCTCCGCACCATCAGGATTTAAAAAGGTTTTCTGTGCAGGGAAAAAGTTCCCTGCACAGAAAACCTTTTTATTTTTAGTGTAGTGCAGCTTTGAGCGGGTAAAGAGGAGTATGAAATAAATATTGCACTTTTTTGGAAAACACTTATACTTTTTTAAGTGGATTTTATTCAGAATGAAAAGGAGTTTGGTTATAGATGGCAGGATTTTGGTATACAGAAAAGCAAACAGAAAACTTTGGGATTACGATGAAAATCAATAAAACCCTTCATACAGAACAAACAGATTTTCAATATCTTGAAATGGCAGAAACAGCGGAATGGGGCAATATGCTATTTTTAGACGGCATGGTCATGACTTCTGAAAAAGACGAATTTGTTTATCACGAAATGGTTGCACACGTTCCCTTGTTTACACACCCGAACCCAGAAAACGTATTAGTCGTTGGCGGTGGTGATGGCGGCGTAATTCGTGAAATTTTAAAGCACCCGTCTGTTAAAAAAGCGACACTTGTCGACATTGATGGAAAAGTAATCGAGTACTCGAAAAAATTCTTGCCTAGCATTGCGTCAGGCTTAGAAGATTCACGCGTAGAAGTGATCGTTGGAGACGGATTTATGCACATTGCAGAATCAGACAACGAATTTGACGTCATCATGGTAGATTCAACAGAGCCTGTTGGACCCGCTGTAAACTTGTTCTCTAAAGGTTTTTATGCAGGAATTTCAAAAGCCTTAAAAGAAGACGGAATTTTTGTTGCCCAATCAGACAACCCATGGTTTAAAGCAGATTTGATCAAACAAGTGCAAAGTGATGTAAAAGAAATTTTCCCAATCACTAGTCTGTATTTGGCGAATATCCCAACGTACCCGAGCGGTTTATGGGCATTCACGATTGGTTCGAAAAAGTACAACCCACTAGAAGTACCAGCAGAACGTTTCCATGAAATCGACACGAAATACTACACGCCAGAGTTACACAACGCTGCGTTTGTATTACCGAAATTCGTGAAAGATTTGACAGGAGAATAACACATGAGATTTGACGAAACGTATTCAGGAAAAGTATTCATTAAAAGCCACCCGAATTACGAAGAATCAAAAGCCGTTCTCTACGGCATGCCGATGGACTGGACAGTTAGTTACCGTCCGGGATCTCGTTTTGGTCCGAACAAAATTCGCGAAGTTTCAATTGGACTAGAAGAATATAGCCCGTACCTTGATCGTGAGCTAGGAGACGTTAAGTTTTTTGATGCAGGCGACATTCCGTTACCATTCGGTAATCCGGAAAAAAGCTTAGTGGAAATCGAAACGTATGTACACACTCTTTTAGCGGACGAAAAAATTCCAATGGGCATGGGCGGCGAGCATTTGGTGTCATTGCCCGTAATGAAAGCAGTCGCTAGCAAATACGATGATCTGGCAATTATTCACTTTGATGCGCACACAGACCTTCGCGAAAACTACGAAGGTGAAGAATATTCGCATTCGACACCGATACGCAAAATCGCAGATCATATCGGACCGAAGAACGTCTATTCATTTGGTATTCGTTCAGGGATGAAAGAAGAATTTGACTGGGCCAAAGAAAACGGCATGCACCTTTCGAAATTTGAAGTGCTCGAGCCGTTAAAAGAAGTTTTGCCAACGCTTGAAGGGCGCAATGTGTACGTCACGATTGATATGGACGTACTAGACCCTGCACACGCACCAGGAACCGGAACAGTTGACGCAGGCGGTATCACGTCTCGCGAATTACTAGCTTCTATCCATGCAATCGCAGCATCAGGTGTCAATGTCGTCGGTTTTGACCTTGTAGAACTAGCACCCGTGTACGATCATTCCGACCAAACAGCGAACACAGCAAGCAAATTAATGCGCGAAATGATTTTAGGTTGGGTGAAATAAGAAAAGCGCAAGCGGCCGTGTAGATTCGACGGGCGTAAGACGCGCTAGCGAAGCGGCGTTTTTTCAGCCGCACAGCTAGAGTGACTTATGACCCTAGAATCTGGCCGCTAGAGCTAGCCAAAAAGAAAAGCGAAAGCGCACATGTATCTCTGCCGGGCATAAGACGGATCGACGAAGCGGCGTTCTTTGCCGCACAGTCGAGACGGCTTATGACCCAAAGAGCTGTACGCTAGAGCTAGCCAATAAGAAAAGCGCAAGCGGCTGTTCAGTCCCGACAGGCTTAAGACAGAACACGCAGGAAATCTTGATTTCCGCAGTGGGCTGACTTAAGACCCCGAGGGACTAGCCGCTAGAGCTAGCCAATAAGAAAAGCGCAAGCGGCTGTGTAGATTCGACGGGCGTAAGACGCGCTAGCGAAGCGGCGTTTTTCCAGCCAATTAAATAGACCGTCAAACCCGTCTGGAATGTTTCTAGACGGGTTTTCTTATGGTGGCAAGAGCCTAAATTAGAAAACTTCTCTTGAAAACGGTAAAATGAAAAAAAGAATCCAGTAGAAGAGGTGCGTAGCATGAAATTGTATAAATGGACGGGGCCACAAGCTCAAGTCGAACAAATTAAGGCAGACCAACCAAATGCGAACATGATCCAGTTACAGAATGAGAAAGAAGCTGTTGTGCTTTACGAGGCAGGAGACGGGACAACTTTACGCAACGCAGAAGCGTATGAAGTGTTAAACGCTGTGGGCCATATTGAGGACGGCGGCTACGCGGTTTTTAACAATATTCCGGTAACAGATGAAGGTCGCGATCTTTTTGAATCGCGTTTTCAAAACAGAGCTGGAATGGTAGAAAAAGAACCTGGCTTTGCAGCAATACGTGTACTGCGTCCGCTTTATTCGGATACTTATACTATTTTAACTTTATGGAAAGACGAGAAATCGTTTAAAGATTGGCAAGAGTCACAAGCATATGGTCATGCACATGCAAAACGTGGTACAAAAGAAGGGATAGACAAACGACCAAATATTTTTCCGCGACCTTCTTTTGTCACTACCTATACGAAGTAACATTAAAATAAGGCAGACGGAGAAAACGAATTGTTTTCCCGTCTGTTTTTGGTTCCAGAAATAGTGGGCGCTACGTTTATTAAAATCCAATTAGAGATATAGATGAAGAAAGCAATAAAAAAGAAAGGACAGTGACTTATGCATGAGTTTGATGAGGTATTCATCCAAATCTTGGTGTTATTGGCCATTGCGATTACAGTTGTCGGGATTGCCAGAAAAATCAAGCAACCAGACACCATTGCATTAGTTCTGGTAGGTCTTTTGCTGGGAACGACTAGCTTACCATTTCCATTCATTGACATGGCCGAAGAATTTATTACACAATCGGAAGTTTTCCAAGTGATCATCATTTCTTTGTTTTTACCTATCCTGCTTGGTGATGCTACGTTAAAGCTTCCTTTTCATCATTTATACAAACGAAGAAAGACCGTATTAGGCCTTGCTTTAGGTGGAACATTTATATCATTTGTTGTGATTGGGTTTTTAACTCATTTTTTGCTAGGTCTTCCTTTAGCAGTCGCTTTTACGTTTGCGGCATTGATGAGCGCAACCGATCCAATCAGTGTCTTATCCATCTTTAAATCTGCAGGGGTTTCAGAAAAGCTTTCCACAATTATGGAAGGCGAATCTCTTTTTAATGACGGAATTGCGATCGTCTTATTTCAAATCGCGTCTGTTTATTTACTGACTTATATTGATATGGGCTGGGCAGGCTTAGGCAGTGGTGTGTTGCTATTTCTTCGTTTTGCTGTAGGAGGCATATTGGTGGGTGTCATTCTGGGGTACCTCTTTTCACAAGTTATTCGCTTTTATGACGATTATCCTTTTGAAATTGCCATCTCTGCATTATTATTTTTCGGGAGTTATTTTATCGCAGAGCATATACACGTGTCTGGAATCATCGCTGTAGTAGCAGGAGGGTTTGTTTTTAATGATTACGGCGGTAAAATCGGGATGTCAGAGTTAACGAAAAATGCGATTAATACATTTTGGGACGTCATCACACTTATTGCGAATTCGTTAATTTTCTTGATTGTCGGATTGGAAATTCGCAATATCGATTTTTCTGGTCAATGGTTGATCATCTTGTTGGCCATTGTGATTGTTTTAGTGGCGAGAGTTGTTGCTCTGTTTTTCAGTACAATGCCGGCTAAAGACTTAAATCGTAAAGAGCGGATTTTATTGAACTGGGGCGGGTTAAAAGGGAGTTTATCGATTGCCTTAGCATTAAGTCTCCCGGCAAGTTTCGACGGACGTGAAACGATTTTAATCCTAACGTTTGCGGTCGTCCTGTTTTCTTTAGTCATTCAAGGCTTAACCATCAAACCATTGATTAAACTATTAGGACTTCAGTCAAGATAAACCCAATCATACGAATGAAAAATAAACCGACCCTAAAATAAAGGGTCGGTTTTTGCTATAAATTTATCGAATTTCTCCATTCGCAACGTCCCGGTAAAAAGAACTGGTGCAAACAAGTAGGTGCTGTATTGAAAAAGCCGAGTGAATCGGGCTATAATGAGAAGGTTATTATTTGACGGGGAGGCGGAGAGACATGCAAAAGACAGTACAAATAAAACTGACAACGACGATCCGTCAGCCGGAAATGGAAGAACAAGTAATGGTATTGGAATCTCGAGGAACATTAACGGAGAAAAACCAGCTGCGCTATTTGCAGTATGCCGAGCAGCAAGATGACCTTGAAATTCGGACGATGGTTAAACTTCAAGAAAATGAAGCGGTGATTATGAGAAGCGGCGGCTTGCAGATGCGGCTCCCTTTTTTATTACATAAAGAACAAACCGGCAATCTGACAAATGAACAAGGATCGTTTATGTTGACGACGAAAGCGCATGAACTGTTGATCAGTGATACACGATTCAAGGTTCGATACGATATGGCATTAGGGTCAGAACATGTCGGTGAATACGAAATGGAAATACAATTTATGGAGGCTAAATAATGAATGCAGTAGAACAAGTTCAACACGCCATTAAAACAGCATTTGCGGAAGCAATCGAAAAAGCAGAGTTAACAACAGAATCAGTTGAAGTACAGTTGGAAACACCGAGAGATAAAACAAATGGCGATTATGCAACGAATATTGCGATGCAATTAACACGTTTGGCGAAAAAGCCACCTCGTGAAATTGCCGAAGCGATTGTAGCAAATCTTGATAAAGATGCAGCGAACATCCAAACAGTAGATATTGCTGGACCCGGATTTATCAACATTACAATCAAAAAAGATTATTTGCAGGACGTTGTCAAAACCGTACTAGAGCAAAAAGTAGATTACGGGCGTTCAACGGCAGGCGGCAATGAACGCATCCAAGTAGAGTTTGTTTCGGCTAATCCAACTGGAGACCTGCATTTAGGGCATGCGCGTGGCTCGTCAGTCGGCGATTCGCTATGCAACATTCTAGACTTGGCTGGATATGATGTATCTCGTGAATATTATATTAACGATGCCGGTAACCAAATTAACAATTTGGCTTTATCGATCGAAGCGCGTTATTTTGAGGCACTTGGCAAAGGCGACAGCATGCCAGAAGATGGCTACCGTGGCCAAGATATTAAAGACATCGCAGAAGCGCTGGTTCAAGAACATGGCGAAAAATTTGTCAGCATGACGCATGAAGAGCGTTTTGAAACATTCCGTCAACACGGGTTAAAAGTGGAATTGGCTAAACTGCAGCAAGATTTAGCAAACTTCCGCGTTGAGTTTGATGAATGGTACCCAGAATCATCCTTATACAAAAATGGTAAAATCGATGAAGCATTAGCTAAGCTCCGTGCAAATGGTCATGTCTTTGAAGAAGAAGGTGCTACTTGGTTCCGGTCAACAACATTTGGAGATGACAAAGATCGTGTCTTAATTAAAAATGATGGCACGTATACGTATTTAATGCCGGATATTGCCTACCATGAAGATAAATTGCAACGCGGTTTTGGCAAGCTGATCAACGTTTGGGGTGCTGACCACCACGGTTATATTCCACGGATGAAAGCGGCGATCGAAGCGCTTGGTTATGACCGTGATACACTTGAAGTGAGCATTATTCAGATGGTGCAATTGTACAAAGACGGCGAAAAAATGAAGATGAGTAAACGTACAGGAAAAGCGGTAACGATGCGCGAACTAGTCGAACTAGTTGGACTAGATGCCGTTCGTTATTTCTTCGCGATGCGTTCAGGCGATTCGCATATGGACTTTGATTTGGATTTGGCTGTTTCTCAGTCCAACGAAAACCCGGTTTATTACTCGCAATATGCGCATGCTCGTATTAGCTCAATCTTGCGTCAAGCAGAAGAACAAGGTTTACTAGCTTCAGAAGAGCATTTAAACTTGTTGACTTCTGAAAAAGAAATTGATGTGTTGAAAAAAATTGGGGATTTCCCACAAGTCATCGCAGATGCAGCGAAACAACGTGCACCTCACCGCATTACAACGTACATTCAAGAATTGGCGTCAAATTTCCATAGTTTCTACAATGCCAATAAAGTATTAGATGCAGCAAACGCCGAAATGACAAGTGCTCGTTTGGCATTGATCACGGCTGTGAAAACAACGTTAGCGAATGCACTCAAAACAGTCGGCGTTAGAGCTCCTGAAAAAATGTAAGCGAAAGCTAAACGGTTACGTGTATAATGAAACAGAATTCGAACTTTATAGCGATTCATAAAGGTGCTTATGTCTAAGAACATGAGTTAAAAGGGAAGCCGGTTCAACTCCGGCGCGGTCCCGCCACTGTATGTGAGAGGAATTTGCAATATGCCACTGAAGCAATGCTTTGGGAAGGTGCAAACACCAATGATCACAAGCCAGGAGACCTGCCTTTATGACAACACACCCATATGCCTGCGAGGAAAGGCTGGATGCGCATGCTTTTTTATGGCGTCCTTTCAATCCCTCGCAGAACTTTGCGGGGGATTTTGTTTTGTGTCAGTTTTAAGTAGTCCACAAATCAGCGTCCGCCTGCAGCGATTTTTATAACAAAAACATGACACTCTAGGGGGATTTTAATGATGAACAAGTTTTGGAAGTTTGGAGCAACAGCGGGATTAGCAGCCGTTTTACTAGCAGGATGTGGAGATGCGGCAACACCTGAAGAGGATGTCGAAACACCAGCAGAACCACCGGCAGAAGTAGCAGAAGTTGAATATCCGGTAACCATCATAGATGCAGTCGGAGATGAAATTGTTATTGAAGAAGAGCCAGAAGCTATTGTCTCGATGATTCCATCGAATACAGAAATTGCTTATGAATTAGGATTAGGCGAAAAAATGGTCGGCGTATCCGATTATGATAACTACCCAGAAGAAACAGCGGATGTTGAAAAAATTGGGGGACAAGAATTTAATGTAGAAAAAATTATTAGCCTTCAGCCAGACTTAGTGCTTGCACACGAATCGGGACTAGGTGTTGGAGATGCTGGATTGCAACAATTACGTGATGCAGGCCTTGACGTATTCGTCGTTCAAAATGCGGCTAGTTTTGAAGAAGTTTACGATTCAATTACAGAAATTGCACAAGCGACAGGAACGATGGAAGCAGCAGAAAAACTAGTTTCAGAAATGGAAGTCCAAGTGGCTGAAATCGAAGAACTGGCAGCAACAATTGAAGAACCCAAAACGGTCTTTTTAGAAGTCGGCAGCCAACCGGACATTTACACAACGGGAAGCGGCACATTCATGGATGAAATGTTGACATTGATTAATGCGGAAAACGTTGCTGGCGAATTAGAAGGATGGGTTATTATGGACCCAGAAGCAATCGTTGCAGCAAATCCGGATGTTATGATCACGACAGAAGGCGATTATGTTGAAGATGCAGTCGGTCAAATTAAAAAACGTGGCGGCTTTGCAGAAGTAACAGCTGTTAAAGAAGATGCCATCTACAGTTTAAATTCAGATATGCTCACTCGTTCAGGACCACGTTTAACTGCAGGACTAATGGAAATGGCACAGGCAGTTTATCCTGATGTTTTCAATGAGTAAACATCTAGTAGCATACAGCGTCTCTCTGCTGATTTTAGTAGGAGCCGTATTGCTCGGGGTGACCGTTGGAACGGTTTCTATTTCACCAGTTGTGCTGTGGAATCCGTCATCAGATGAAGCGGCGGCCAATATTTTATGGAATATTCGCATGCCTCGCGTAATTTTGGCAGGGCTTGTTGGAGCAGCGTTAGCGATTGCGGGTGCTGCGTTCCAAGGGCTTTTAAAAAATCCATTGGCCGATCCTTACACCCTGGGAGTGTCTTCCGGTGCCTCAGTCGGCGCTGTGACGACGCTCTTTTTTGGTATTTCGATACCGTTTTTAGGACCCTTCACCTTACCGGTTATGAGCATGATCGGAGCATTGCTGACGATGTTTGCCGTTATGAGCTTTGCAAAACTGGTGGATCGCTCGATGAAAATGGAAACCGTCATTTTAACTGGAATCATCTTTAGTTCATTTCTTGGATCAATTATTTCTTTAATGATTGCTTTAACAGGAGAAGAGTTACGGCAAATTATCGGGTGGCTGCTCGGCAGTGTGTCTATGCGTGGTTGGCCATATGTCCGAATGGCGTTGCCGTTTGTGTTAATCGGTTCTTTCATATTATGGCTAAAGCGTCGTGAATTAAATGCGATGCTGTTCGGTGAAGAACGCGCGCAGCACTTAGGCGTAGATGTCAAAAAGAGCAAAATGACGATCTTGATTGGCGGATCGGTACTAACAGGAGCCGCTGTTTCGGTTTCTGGAACGATTGGTTTTGTCGGATTGGTCGTTCCGCATATGACCCGTTTATTATGGGGATCGGATCATCGCCACGTTTTGCCTTTGTCGTTTATTAATGGAGCCGCTCTTTTGATCGTTTGTGATTTGGTATCACGAACGATTATCTCACCAACAGAATTGCCAATTGGTGTCATTACGGCGTTTATCGGCGCACCGGTATTTGCCTTTATCTTTTTCCGGCAGCGCAAAGGAGGGGTATAACAATGCTTGAAATAAAGGATCTAACAGGTGGCTACGGCGATAAAAATATCGTAAAAGACGTATCTTTTACTGTGAAGAAAGGCTCTATTCTAGGTATTTTAGGGCCAAATGGTAGCGGCAAATCGACCTTAATGAAATTAATTAGTGGTGTATTGCCAGCTGAAAGCGGCGAAGTTCGAATCGAAGGTATGTCGATTGCAGATTTTCCAGCTAAAGAACTAGCGAAAAAAATGGCGGTATTGCCTCAATTGCATACACACGCCTTTTCCCATACAGTTCGAGAAACGGTCTCGCTTGGCAGGTATCCGCATCAAGGGGGCTGGTTTTCATCATGGTCTGAAGAAGATGAGCGGACCGTTATAGAAGCCATGCGCTTGATGGACATTAGCCATTATGAAAAAACGCAAATTGACCGGATGTCTGGTGGCGAGCAGCAGCGTGTTTTCGTCGCACAAGCATTAGCGCAAGATGCGGGCATTTTACTATTAGATGAACCAACGAACCACTTAGATATTAACCATCAAAAGGAATTGCTCGATACCATTAAAAAGCAAGCTATTGAAAAAGAGTTAACCATTGTTTCGATTTTTCACGATATCAATTTGGCGTCTATGTATTGCGATCAATTATTGTTGCTTGACCGGGGTCAAGTTGTTCGAATGGGTGAACCACATGAAGTGGTTCGCGAACAGGATATTGAACGGGTCTATAAAACGCGAGTTAGCAATCACCCACATCCTGAATTACCAAAGCCGCAAATCACTTTATTGCCAGGAGTTAAGAATGCTTCAGCCATCTTCAAAATTCGGGCAGAAGAATTTCAGATTTCTAAAGACATGGTGCTATACAAAAGCCCCATTCCGTTAAAAACGGTTTCCTCAGCAGTCGTCAATGCAGGCTCCGGATGGTTCCGGAATTTTATGAATCGCCATGTGGATGCGTTTTATAATGTAGATGATAGTGTTCACGAAATGACGGAGTATATTGCGGGAAATGGCTTGAAAACGACGGATACAGTAGGAATGATGACAGCGGTTCAAACGCAAGATGCCATTGTTAAAGAATATGCAGGTCCTTTTGGTTCGGTCGTCATTGCGGTAACTGCAGGCGTTGGAAACGGTGTGGATGTCTCAAAAGCAGTAGAACGTACGCTACGCGTTGGTACCATCAACACATGGATACTAGTTAATGGAGTTTTGTCGGATGAAGCATTTATCCAAGCAATGATTACGGCGACTGAAGCCAAAACGAAAGCACTTCAACAAGAGCAAGTTAAAGATCCGCTGACTGGTACAATTGCAACCGGAACATCGACTGATAGTTGTTTGGTTGCGGCAACGCAACAAGGGGAGCAATTGCCTTATGCAGGGCCAATTACCGAGCTTGGAAAATTAATCGGTGTTGGCGTTTTTGAGTGTACTGTCGAAGCACTCAAATTATATGAACTAGCGAAAGCGAAAAATTGATAATGGCACATATTATCGCGATAGTGCTAGGTTTAACCATCGATCGTATGGTTGGAGATCCACCAAATTGGCCGCATCCGGTTCGCTGGATCGGCACAGCAATAAGCACATTAACGCGTCGCTGGAACAAGGGGGCAAACGCCTACCGAAACGGCTTTTTGTTAGTAGGAACTATTGCCTTGACCGTGTTTTTGATTGTTTATCTAGTTGTCGCACTGGCGTACTCGTTGAACCTTTTTGTAGGAATTGTCTTAGAAGCTTTACTGATTGCTTCTGGACTTGCCCAGAAGAGCTTAAAAGACGCAGCGATGGATGTTTACACGCCGCTGATCGATAAAGATATGGTGTTAGCACGTGAAAAATTATCTTGGATTGTCGGCAGAGATACAGCTGGCTTGAATGAAAGTGAAATAACGCGAGGCGTTGTTGAAACGGTTTCTGAAAATACGAGCGACGGTGTGACCGCGCCATTATTCTGGGCATTTTTGCTTGGAGCACCTGGATTATGGTTGTATAAAGCGGTCAATACGCTGGATTCAATGGTCGGTTACCATAATGAGGAATTTGAGAAGTTTGGCTTTGCTTCAGCAAAAACCGATGATGTGCTGAATTTCATTCCGAGTCGGTTAACCGGCTTTTTGATTTTAATCATGACAGAAAACAAACAGGCACTGTCCTTACATCAACGTTTTGCGAAATGGCTACAAGATGCACCCAAGCATCCAAGTCCAAACAGTGGTTGGTTAGAAGCGGCTACAGCGGTGCAACTGGGCATTGAGCTCGGTGGTGTAAATCGTTATCGTGGAGTCGAGACTTACCGTGCACGAATGGGAATCCCGATTTATCCATTAGAAGCACGACATATTCATGACACTGTTGGACACATGCAACGAGTCACCATTGGATTTTTCATTTTATTTGTTTTAGGAGGGATCTTGCTTGGTATTGCCTAATCACGGAGCTAATCCACTACATCTGTATAAACAAGCTGGAATCACTCCCCCTGAGCAAATTGTGGATTTCAGCGAAAACGTTCATCCGTTCGGTCCACCTGCATTCTTGGCAGAACAGTGGCCCAAAATGCTAGAACGGGTCGGAACTTATCCCGATCCACAAGGAGAACCGTTTCGCACAGCAGCTGCAAAATTTCATCAAGTAAAAGTAGACCAACTGGCTATAGGGAACGGTGCAGCTGAGATTTTCACTTGGTTAGCTAGAAGATATCGCAATCAACAAGTAGTATTAATCGAACCGGCATTTTCTGAATACCGCCAAACGCTGGAATCGGAAAACGTTCAGATCAGAGTGATTCAGCTGGGACCGGAAAATGGCTGGAAATTGACGTTGGAAAAACTTCAACCCGCCATTGTAGGCTGCACGGCGCTGTACATTTGCAACCCACAGAATCCTACAGGTATTTTGTTAGACCTCGAAACACTTAAAAAAATAGCGCAAGCTTGTTTAATTCAAAACTGCGAACTGGTACTTGATGAAGCCTTTATCGATTTTATTGGCGAACAAGTTTCGTTTATGCCGTTTTTACAGGAATTTCCGAATGTTATCATTGTTCGTTCGATGACCAAAATGTATGCAATTCCTGGGTTGCGACTGGGCTATGCGGTTAGTCAAACTGAAACAATCGATCAATTAAAGCAAGGAGCGGCACATTGGAATGTTAATGCCTTGTCTGCTGCGATTGGAGCAGATTGTCTGAAAGCAGTCAGTTATCGCTTCAAGGTGATTGGAGCCGCTTCAGCAGAACGACAGAAGATGCAGCAGTTTTTTAGTAGAAATCATTGTCGAACAACTGATTCTGCCGCTAATTTCTTGTCGTTTCAGTTGCCAGACCCGTATGATTCTCAAGCGTTTTTCGTAGAACTATTAAAAAAAGGAATGGTCCTTAGACACACGGAATCGTTCCGAGGAATGGATGGCAAGTGGTTCCGAATCGGCATGAAGTCAACGGAAAATATGGAGAAACTTCGGGAGGCGATTGCAGCATGGCTCGAGGTCAATTAGTTTTTATCAGTGGTGGAGTTCGTAGCGGCAAAAGCGCTTATGCAGAAATGCTTGTACGTGATACTGGCAAGGGCCGGAGGATTTATTTGGCTAGCGGTCAAGCTTATGATGAAGAGATGATCGAGCGCATTGAACGTCATCGAAAAGATCGGCAGGAAGATGGCTGGCTAACTATTGAGCAAGCCTACAGTATGGCAAATGTGTTACAAGAGCTTGAACCGGACGATTTGGTGCTATGGGACTGCGTAACAACGTGGCTTGCCAATGAACTTTATGAAGGTTGGGAAACGGGCAATATGTGTGCTGACATTGAAGACTGCATGGAGCAGAAATGGGGTAAGTTACAAGAGACGATTCTGGAAATGTTGAATACAGTCCATTTGTTGACAATTGTCTCAAATGAAGTATTAGACGACTTTGTGCGAGATCGACTGTACCAAAGCTGGCTTGGGCGTATTCATATTTGGCTCGTTCAGCAAGCTGATCAGGCACTCGAAATGGAAAATGGGTTGTCATTTAGAAGGAAGTGAAAAAATGCGTGGAATAATGATTCAAGGAACTTCATCAGATGTCGGAAAAAGCATGATATGTACAGCTTTTTGCCGAATTTTTTCTGATGAAGGATTCGAAGTAGCTCCTTTTAAATCGCAGAACATGTCGAACAATTCCTACGTCACAATACTTGGCGAAGAGATTGGTCGCGCGCAAGGTGTTCAAGCAGAAGCAGCGCGTGTTTTAGCGACCGTAGACATGAATCCAATCTTACTGAAACCTGAAAGTGGGATGAAATCGCAAGTGATTTTATTTGGTAAAAAACTTGAAACGATGGATGGTATGGATTACCGAGCACAGTTTTACGAAAAAGGATTAAAAGCAATCGATCAAGCACTAGCAAATTTGGCGCAAGACTTTACTCATCTAGTTATTGAAGGAGCTGGGAGTCCAGCTGAAGTCAACTTAAACGACCGCGAGATAGTTAATATGACGGTTGCTAAACGTGCAGATGTTCCGGTAATTTTAGTAGCCGATATCGAACGAGGTGGTGTTTTTGCATCGATTATCGGAACGCTCGCTTTGATACCCGAAAAACAGCGAGTTAAGGGTCTAATCATTAATAAATTCAGAGGCGACGTACAGCTTTTTGAAGAGGGTATCCGTTTTCTTGAATCGTATACAGGCATACCGGTACTCGGAGTTATTCCTCATATGGATCGTCATGAAATCGAACAAGAAGATTCGCTTGGAGTTCAAGCTGTTCAGCAGATATCCAGAGTTGAACATGCGATTGAACTAGTTGTCTGCAAACATCCTTATATGTCAAACTTCACAGATATTGAACCTTTTCTCAATGAACCAGATATTACCATTCGTTGGGCTGAAACAGTTGCTGATATTGGACATCCAGATATCTTGCTGTTACCAGGCACGAAAAGCACCATTGCAGATCTGCGCTACTGGAAACAGCAAAAGCTTGGAGCCAAACTGAGTGAACTGTACGGCAACACATGGATTGTCGGTTTGTGCGGAGGCTTTCAACTGTTTGCTGAAACCTTAACAGATCCACAAGGTTACGACGGCACAGCAGTAGAAAATGAAGAAGGATTTAGCTTGATCCCATCTATGCATGTGGAGTTTCAAAAGCAGAAAATGGTTCGACGCCAGAGAGCTACAGTAAAGTTTGAACATGCAGAAGTTGAAGTCGCAGGTTATGAAATTCATCACGGTAAAGTGACAGCATCCGCTTATCCGCTTATGCATTGTGGAGATATAGGAGAGGGATATTTTCATAATCGGCTACTGGGCACACATCTACATGGGTTTTTCCAGGATCTACACTGCCGTACTGCGTTTCTCGCACCCATTCGAAGGCAGAAAAATCTACCAATACCTTCACGTGAAGTAGTGAAGGATCCTTTTGATCGCTGGGCAGGACATGTTAAACGTCATCTCGACTGGGAGAAAGTCATAGAAATAATGGAAGCCGATCAATGAGCCGGCAGCTAAGAACAGGCCTTTTATTAGCGCTTCAATTTTTTTCAGTGATCCCAGTGAAAAAACAATTACCAATGGAAAAAATTCATATTACGGCGATGTATGCGATGCTGCCACTAGTAGGCATCCTTTTCGGTAGTGTTTTAGCGGTGTCGGTTTGGTTGTTACGTGATGCGACGGATGTCAGTTCATTGCTAATCGGCTTTGTCGTTGTCGCAATTGGCCTAGTGGTAACCGGAGGATTGCATATGGACGGACTGGCAGATACGGGCGATGCTTATTTTTCTTATCAAGACCGAGAAAAACGCTTAGCTATTATGGCAGATCCGCGGATTGGTGCTTTTGGAACGATGGTGTTACTACTGGCGATTGTTGGAAAAGTGATTATCGTGGCCGAATCGGTAGACTCTGTTTCTCTAGCAGTGATTTTATGGATTCCTGTTTTTTCAAGAATTGGCATGCTGGTCTTGTTCAGCTCAACCAAGTCAGCAAAACTTGATGGACTTGCAGCATTCTTTCAGCAACGGACAAATCACAAAGTCGTCTGGCTACTGGCGATTGCATGGCTGGGTTTTAGCTTTGCTGTGACCGTTTGGAGTACGACTAGTTGGATTGCGCTGATTTTGCTGATGCTATTACTTGTCTCACTTTGGCTGTACCGCGCTTGGTGCCTAAAGAATTTTGGCGGTGTTACAGGTGATTTGTTCGGCGCTTATGTGGAAGGAGTGGAAATTTTATTATGGATCAGTCTTTTGTTCTTCGTTTAATTCGCCATGCCGCTACACGAGGCAATGAACAAAAACGCTATATCGGTTGGACCGATGAATCCATTTTGCCCTTTAAAGCCACGCCTGACCTGCAGATAAAAAAAGTTGTGGGCAGTGATTTAAAGCGATGTCGAGAAACTGCTGCTATCCTGTTTCCCAATGCAGTTTACCAGGCAAACAGAGATTTTCGGGAATGTCATTTCGGTCAATGGGAAATGAAAACTTACGATGAGTTGAAAAGTAGTCAACTGTATCGGAACTGGATAGATCACCCTTGGCAGATCAGACCACCAAGTGGTGAAAGTCTCGCTGACATGGCGGAGCGAGTCGAACGAGGTTTGAAGAAACTGCCAGAAGGTAAAGCGATTACGCTCGTTCTTCACGGGGGACCGATTCGTTACTTAATTGCTGAAGCTTTGGGTGACAAATTTCAAAATCAAACTGCGCTGCATGGTGGTTGCCACATGTTAACGTGGCAGAGTCGCCAAGCGTTCGAGGAGCGTGAATTATGCACATCGTTTTCGGTGGAGCCTTTAACGGCAAACGGCAATACGTAAAAGAGCAATTGAAAAACCATAATGTTGACTGGAATGAAGCTCGGTTACCTGAAATAGCAACTCGAGAAACCGTCGTTATTGCAGGTTTAGAAAATTGGGTGAGACAACAACTTGAACAAGGTTTTTCAGAACAGTATATGATAGAACAAGTAAGGAAAATAGCTGGCCAGAAACAACTGTTGCAAATTTGGGTGCTGACAGATTTGAATCGCGGCATCGTGCCGACTGAACGGATCGAGCGTGAAATGCGCGACGTTCTTGGCCGGTTGTATCAATTTTTATTTCATGAAGCAGAAAGTATTACACGAATTTGGTACGGCATTCCACAAACAATAAAAGGGGCGGATCAAGATGAAAATTTACACAAAAACAGGCGATAAAGGGCAAACTAGTTTAATCGGAGCACGTACGGATAAAGATGCACCACGCGTAGAAGCCTATGGCACTATTGACGAAGTGAATTCGTTTATTGGCAAAGCGATGACGGAATTGGCACCGGAAAAATACGCCGATTTGTTAGAAGACCTAGAAGCGATACAAAACGAATTATTCGATTGCGGCGGAGATTTAGCTGACGTTCGAAAAGAGCCGAATTTTAAGATGACGGAAGCACCCGTTGAAGTTTTAGAAAAACGCATCGATGAACTAATGGAAGAACCGCCACTACTTGAACGATTCATTTTACCAGGAGGATCACCAGCAGCTGCAACTTTGCATATTGCACGTACGATTACGCGTCGTGCTGAGCGACAAACAGTGACGTTGATGAGATCAGGCGAAGAGTTTCCACTAGTCGTTCAACGTTATTTAAACCGTTTATCGGATTATCTATTTGCGGCATCGCGTGTCGTCAATTCACGTGCAGGTGTGCCAGATAATGAATATGTTCGTAGCGCTAAAGTCTTTAAAGGCGGCGGACGCGGCAAGAAATCGGCCGAGTGAGATGACGACAAAAAAATTAGCGCTTGCGGCGTTATTTATTAGCTTATCGGCAATCGGCGGGATGATTAAAATTCCGCTTGGCATCACGTCTATTGCGCTCGATTCGATGCCCGCATTAATTGCGGTGCTGTTTTTTACAGCACCTCTGGCAGCTACCATTGCGGCATTTGGTCACTTGATTTCGGCGCTATTTGGCGGTATGCCACTCGGACCATTACACCTGATGATTGCAGTCGAAATGTGGCTTGTTGTTTGGCTGTTCGCAAAACTGCATCAAGCAGGTAGGCATTGGTTGAAATGGCTGGCATTTGTTATTGGCAATGGAGTAGTAGCGGCAGTGCCGTTTTACTTTTTACTATCGCCCGCATTTTTTTATGCGTCCGTGCCAGGACTGTTAATTGCTGCTTCTATTAATGCAGCAGTTGCTGCTCTTTTAATGCCGTATGTCCTAAAAGCTAGTGGAGGTTCACACTATGCGTCACGAAATATGGATTGATGACTTTGTCATTACGTCGGACAATGCAGCAGGAATTGGTGAAAAACAGCACGACATCATCTATGCGCCTAATGCCATTACTGCGAAGTTTGCGGCACGCGTCGCGTTACTTGAACAATGGGCTGCAGGTAGCGAACCAGACGCAGTGCTGCTTCATAACTTTAGTGGAGCTGCGGAGTGGAACGATTACGTTACGGGTCTCACTGAACTATTTACTGAAGCAGAAACGCTAGTGCCCTCCATTTCGGGAAGTACAGAAAGCAATATGCCGACGCTGCAATCGGGTATTTCTGTAACAATGATTGGCAAACGAAAAAGAAATTTTATGCCGGCAGATGCTCTTAGGTGGTTTGCTTATGGTGTTCCACTTGTTGGGGAAGACGTGCTGACTAAGGTGGATCAAATTGCGGATCTTGTTCTCCTCAAGACAGCCCTTGAAACAGCCTTGATCGAACGCATGTGGCCAGTCGGCTCAAAAGGAATCGCACAAGAGTTTGAGTTGTTGATGGAGCGTCGTGTGGGAATATCCACTGCGCTTAACACAGAAACTTCTGGCGGTCCGGCGACCTGTGTTTTGGTCGGTGTACAGCACAGTAAAGCTGAATACACTCAGCGTTACTTTGGGGAAAATCTTTTTGAGATAGAGTTTAGATAGGGAAAAGCATTATCCATTCTTTAGGATGATGCTTTTTTATTTAAGAGTAGAAAGTTAAGAGAGTTCTGTACCTAGCATTTTTTCAGCGTACATCTAACAAATTTTTCTTATATAAATACAAGTAAACTCTGACAATTTAAAAATTATTCAAAATATAAGTTGACTGAATGCTCATTCATATTTTAATATAGAACATAGTATCGACAAGCTGCTGTCATTCACGTAAACTTTGAGTAAGTTATTTTTAGAATATACACACAAGGGGGATCTCGCGATGGAACCATTGTTAATTGCAAACTGGATTTTATTCATAGCTGTAACCGCTTACGCAGTTTATCTCTTCATCTATTTATTGAAGTCGAGATATGATTTTATCCAACTCGGTAAAAAAGTCGAGTTTGAAGAAAATTTCAACGAGCGTTTGCGTAAAGTTATGGTCAACGTATTTGGTCAGAAAAAATTATTGAAAGATAAGAAGAGCGGGACAATTCACGTTATGTTCTTCTATGGCTTCTTGTTAGTTCAAGCGAGCGCTATTGATTTTATTATTAAGGGATTATCGCCAGATTCACATTTACCGCTTGGACCTCTTTACCCAGCGTTTACTTTTTTCCAAGAAATTGTGACGTTAACCATTTTGGTTGCTGTAATTTGGGCGTTCTACCGACGCTATATTGAAAAGCTTGTTCGCTTGAAACGCGGATGGAAATCAGGACTTGTTCTTATTTTCATCGGTGGATTAATGGTAACAGTACTGATCGGTAACGGAATGAACATGATTTGGCACGGCCATGAAGCTGCCTGGACTGAACCAGTTGCTTCTTTAGTCGCGGGTGCATTTGCTTGGTTACCTGAAGCTGCAACCATTTCGATTTTCTACGTGATGTGGTGGGCACATTTGCTATTCCTGCTGACGTTCTTAGTTTATGTACCACAATCAAAACACGCTCACTTGATCTTCGGACCAGTGAACACATGGTTCCACAGAGTAGATCATGTAGGTCGCCTAAAACCAATCAACTTTGAAGAAATGGAAGACGAAGAAGATCCAGACGCAATGCCATCATTTGGAGTCGGGAAAATCACTGATTTCTCACAAAGCCAAATGATCGATTTCTACGCTTGCGTAGAATGTGGCCGTTGTACGAATATGTGTCCAGCAACAGGGACAGGGAAAATGCTGTCACCGATGGATTTGATCACAAAATTGCGTGACAACCTGACAAACACTGGTGCTGTCATGACGCAGAAAAAACCATGGGTGCCGGCCATGGCATTCAACAATACGCAAGGAAACCAGTTGGCAATGGCTGCGGGCGCTGAAGGTATTACAATCGACGAACTTTACAGCCCGAGCTTAATTGGAGACGTTATTACAGAAGAAGAAATTTGGGCGTGTACGACTTGCCGAAACTGTGAAGACCAATGTCCAGTTATGAACGAGCACGTGGACAAAATCATCGATCTTCGCCGTTATTTAGTAATGACAGAAGGAAAAATGAATCCGGATGCGCAGCGCGCGATGACAAACATCGAACGTCAAGGAAATCCTTGGGGTCTTAACCGTAAAGAAAAAGAAAATTGGAGAGATGCACGTCCAGATATTCAAATTCCGACAGTGAAAGAAATGAACAAAGCAGGCGAAGAGTTTGAATTCCTATTCTGGGTTGGCTCGATGGGTTCATTCGACAGTCGCTCGCAAAAGATCGCTTTGTCATTTGCTCGACTGATGAACGAAGCGGGTGTGAAATTTGCAATTCTCGGTAACAAAGAGAAAAACTCAGGTGACACGCCACGTCGTCTTGGAAATGAATTTTTATTCCAAGAACTAGCAACCGCTAATATTAAAGAATTTGAAAAAGCGGAAGTGAAAAAAATCGTCACAATTGATCCGCACGCTTACAATATCTTTAAAAATGAATACCCGGATTTTGGTTTTAAAGTTGAAGTTTATCACCATACGGAAATGTTGTTTGATCTCGTTCAAGAGGGACGTCTAAAACCACAATTCGCGGTAAACGAGCGAATTACGTTCCATGACTCTTGTTATCTAGGTCGCTACAACGATGTTTACGATGCACCGCGTGAAATCCTGAAAGCGATCGAAGGCGTAGAATTAGTTGAAATGAAACGTAATCGTGAAGACGGCATGTGCTGTGGAGCTGGTGGCGGAATGATGTGGATGGAAGAAGATGTAGGCCACCGTGTTAACGTTGCCCGTACTGAGCAAGCACTTGAAGTTAGCCCAACGATGATTTCTTCTGGCTGTCCGTATTGCTTAACAATGTTATCAGACGGAACAAAAGCGAAAGAAGTCGAAGAACAAGTTGGCACATACGATGTAGCTGAACTATTGGAAATGGCGGTTCTTGGAAACATGGCACCAGAGCCGGAAGCAATTGTTCAATAACTAGCAACCTCGTGAAGATTTTCTTGAGTACTTCTGGTCAAATTAATGAGCTAGCAATAAATAATTGATTAATGACAGAAGATTGAGTAGAATAACAGCATAAGCAATAAAAAAAGGGAGTAGAATACTCCCTTTTCTTTTCGGTAAAAATCGAGCGAGCGTTCAGTCACTAAATGAACTAAAAATAATTCGGGCGATTTATTTGTCACGAAGCTAGTAGACCCATGCAAGAGCATGGCGTTTGAGTCGTGTAGTTTACACGATATCCGAACACAATATAAGAGGTATTTCTTTTTTTGAAAGAAGTTGAAACCGTTTTCAAGAAAGCATAAAGGGAGGAAAATCATCATGGCAAAAACAGTCATTATCGACGGGGCACGTACAGCATTTGGGAAATTCGGAGGTAACTTGAGCACGCTAACAGCAAGTGACCTTGGAGCAGAAGCCATCAAAGCCGCGATGAGCCGCGCAGCTATTCAACCAGAAGACGTTCAAGAAGTGATCATGGGTAATGTGCTGCAAGCAGGACAAGGCCAAATTCCTTCTCGTCAAGCTGCGACAAAAGCAGGAATTCCATACAACGTAAAATCTGAAACAATCAATAAAGTCTGTGCATCGGGTATGCGCAGTGTTACATTAGCCGATCAACTTATCCGTTTAGGTGATGAAGAAGTTATTGTTGCAGGTGGCATGGAATCGATGTCCAATGCACCTTATTATTTACCAAAAGCACGCTGGGGTCTTCGTATGGGAGACGCTCAAGTCGTTGACGGCATGGTCCATGACGGTTTGTCATGCTCATTCCACCCAGACCGTGTTCACATGGGAACTTACGGCAATTCAACTGCTGAAGACTTTGACTTGTCTCGTGAAGAGCAAGACAAATGGTCGGCTCGTTCGCATGAACGTGCGATCAAAGCAAAAGATTTGTTTGCAGAAGAAATTGTGGCAATCGACATTCCGCAGCGCAAAGGAGATCCAATTACAGTTGATGTGGATGAAGCTCCGCGCGCCAATTCAACAATTGAAGCATTGGCAAAGCTAAAACCAGCATTCGGTAAAGATGGTACCATTACTGCTGGAAACGCACCTGGAATTAATGACGGAGCGGCGGCACTTGTCTTAATGAGTGAAGAACGAGCACAAAAAGAAGACAAAAAAGTTTTGGCTCACATTCTTTCACATACAGAAGTCGCAATCGAACCACATCGTTTCCCAGAAACTCCTGGAATCGTCATCAACGAGCTATTACAGAAAACAGGTAAATCGTTAGACGACATCGATTTATTCGAAATTAACGAAGCGTTTGCAGCAGTAGCATTAGCTAGCTCGAAAATTGCTGGACTTGACGCTGAAAAAGTGAACGTCAACGGGGGGTCTGTAGCACTTGGTCACCCAATTGGTGCAAGTGGTGCACGCATTATTCTGACACTCGCTTACGAATTAAAACGTCGCGGAGGCGGCATCGGTATCGCAGCAATCTGCTCAGGTGGCGGACAAGGCGACGCGATTATGATCAGCGTTCCTAAGGAGGAAAAATAAGCATGTCGATTCAAAACGTAATGGTTATTGGGGCAGGACAAATGGGTTCTGGCATCGCACAAGTTTGTGCACAAGCAGGATTAAATGTGAAGTTAAACGATATGAAACAAGAAGCATATGATAAAGGGATTGCAACAATCACAAAAAATTTATCGCGTAATGTTGAAAAAGGTCGCATGACAGAAAAAGAAAAAATAGCGGTTCTTAGCCGCATTACATCTTCACTAGACTTAAAAGACGCACACGATGTCGATATTGTCATTGAAGCAGCGGTTGAAAACATGGCGATTAAACATAGCATTTTTAAAACACTCGACGAAGTAGCGCCAAAGCACGCAATTCTCGCAACAAATACGTCGTCGTTACCAATCACAGAAATCGCGGCAGTAACCAACCGTCCTGAACAAGTAATTGGCATGCATTTTATGAATCCAGTGCCAATCATGAAGTTGGTGGAAATTATTCGTGGCTTGGCGACATCGGATGAAGTGTATAAAAAAGTGGAAGAAATGACTGTGCAATTGTCAAAAACTCCAGTAGAAGTAAATGATTTCCCGGGGTTTGTCGCCAACCGCATTTTGATGCCAATGATCAATGAAGCAATCTTCACACTTCAAGAAGGTGTCGCTACAAAAGAAGCCATTGATGACATCATGAAGATGGGCATGAACCATCCAATGGGACCACTCGAATTGGCTGATTTTATCGGACTTGATACGTGCCTTTATATTATGGAAGTGCTGCATGAAGGATTCGGTGACAGCAAATATCGTCCGAGCCCATTATTGCGCCAATACGTAAAAGCGGGATGGCTTGGTAAGAAAACCGGTCGTGGATTCTACAGCTACGCATAACATTAGGAGGAAACATTATGGATTTGCACTTTACAGATGAACAACTTATGATGCGCAACATGGTGCGAGATTTCGCAAAAGAAGAAATTGCTCCTTTTATCGAAAATATGGAAAACGATGAATTCCCAACAGAAATTATTAAGAAAATGGGTAAGCTTGGCTTGATGGGCATTACTGCACCTGAAAAATACGGCGGTTCTGAAATGGATTTTACTTCCTACATCACAGCTATTCATGAACTTTCAAAAGTAAGCAGTGTAGTGGGCGTAATTTTGTCTGTTCATACGTCTGTTGGGACAAACCCGATTTTGAATTTCGGATCACAACAACAAATTGAGAAATACGTACCAAAACTGGCAAGTGGCGAATACTTAGGAGCTTTCTGTTTAACAGAACCAGCAGCTGGTTCTGACGCTGGAAGCTTGAAAACAAAAGCTGTTCTAGACGGCGATGACTATGTATTAAATGGCTCAAAAGTATTTATTACGAATGGTGGAGCAGCTGATACGTATATCGTCTTTGCCTCTACAAAACCCGCTGCCGGATCTCGTGGAATTTCAGCGTTTATCGTTGAAAAAGACACACCGGGATTAATCATTGGGAAGAACGAAAAGAAAATGGGAATGCATGGTTCGAAAACCGTTCAACTAACATTCGAAAACATGCGCGTTCCAGCTGAAAACCTACTAGGCGAGGAAAATAAAGGATTCAGCATCGCAATGGCGAATTTGAACGTTGGGCGTATTGGCATTGCAGCACAGGCACTTGGTATTGCTGAAGCGGCTTATGAATACGCAGTAGCTTATGCAAAAGAACGCGTACAGTTTGGAAAACCAATTACTCATCAACAAGGTATTGGCTTTAAACTAGCAGACATGGCAACACAAGTAGAAGCAGCGAAATTGCTCGTTTATAATGCGGCTGATCTGTATTCAAATGGCAAAGACTGTAACAAAGAAGCTTCAATGGCAAAACTTTTCGCTTCAAAAGCAGCGATGGACGTAACCATTGAAGCCATTCAAGTATTCGGCGGTTATGGTTATACAAAAGATTATCCAGTTGAGCGTCTATTCCGCGACGCGAAAGTAACGGAAATTTACGAAGGCACAAGTGAAATTCAACGTATTGTAATAAGCAAACAACTAACCAAATAATTGGAGGAATAAAAATATGAATTTTCAACTATCTGAAGAACACCAAATGATCCGCAAAATGGTAAGAGATTTCGCAAATAAAGAAGTAGCGCCAACTGCAGAAGAGCGTGACGAGGAAGAACGTTTTGACCGTGAAATTTTCGATAAAATGGCTGAACTTGGCTTAACAGGAATTCCATGGCCAGAAGAGTATGGCGGAATTGGCTCAGATTACTTGGCGTATTGCATCGCAGTTGAAGAGTTATCACGCGTTTGTGCATCAACTGGCGTTACATTATCAGCACATACTTCATTAGCTGGTTGGCCGGTATATACATTCGGAACAGAAGAGCAAAAACAAAAATACCTTCGTCCAATGGCTGAAGGAACTAAAATCGGCGCTTATGGTTTGACTGAACCATCTGCAGGATCTGATGCAGGTTCTATGCGCACATCGGCAAGAGAAGATGGCGATCATTACGTATTAAATGGTTCGAAAATCTTTATCACAAACGGTGGCATCGCAGACATCTATGTCGTTTTCGCAGTAACAGATCCAGAATCAAAACATAAAGGCACGACAGCATTTATCATCGAAAAAGAATTTGAAGGTTTCTCGGTCGGTAAAAAAGAACGCAAGCTAGGCATTCGTTCAAGCCCGACAACGGAAATTATTTTTGACAACTGCCGCGTACCAAAAGAAAATGTCTTAGGGGAACTGGGTCAAGGCTTTAAAATTGCGATGCAAACACTTGACGGCGGCCGTAACGGAATTGCAGCTCAAGCGGTTGGAATCGCGCAAGGCGCACTTGACGCTTCAATCGATTACGCAAAAGAGCGTGAGCAATTCGGTAAGCCAATCTTGGTTAATCAAGGAGTTTCATTTAAATTAGCAGATATGGCAACTTCAATTGAAGCTTCTCGTTTGTTGACGTATCAAGCTGCTTGGCTTGAGTCGAACAAATTGTCTTATAGCAAAGAGTCAGCAATGGCGAAACTAATGGCAGGTGACACAGCGATGAAAGTGACCGTTGAAGCAGTACAAGTATTCGGTGGCTACGGTTATACAAAAGACTACCCGGTTGAACGCTTTATGCGCGATGCGAAAATCACACAAATTTACGAAGGTACACAAGAAGTTCAGCGTCTTGTTATTTCTCGGATGGTCACGAAATAAGCGGAGGGGTGCCTTATGAACAAAAAGCGTGAGATTGAGTCTTCCGTGAAAGATGAAAGCTTAATAGAAAAGCGTCGTGAACAAATGATTCGCGGCGCTGTCACGCTATTTAAAGAAAAAGGCTTTCACCGGACGACGACACGAGAAATTGCTAAAGCAGCAGGTTTTAGCATTGGAACTTTATACGAATACATCCGGACAAAAGAAGATGTGTTGTATCTTGTTTGTGACTCGATTTATGACGAAGTGCATGCACGTCTCGACAAACTTGATATCGAACAAGGGTCTGTTAGCGTTCTGACGATGGCGATTGAACATTACTACATTTTGATTGACGAGATGCAAGACGAATTTGTTGTCATGTACCAAGAATCCAAATCATTGCCAAAAGACGCTTTGGGCTACGTGCTGAATAAGGAACTCCAAATGGTCGCAATTTTTGAACGATTACTGACACAATGCGTCGAGAATAACGAAATCGCCATGACACCCAAAGAAGTGGTCATGGCGGCTCACCATTTATTTGTACAAGGACAGATGTGGGCTTTCAGACGCTGGGCTTTAGATGATTTCACCATTCAAGAATTTATCCATATCCAAACTAAGTTTCTTTTGCAGGGGATGGCAGGAGAACACATTTCAATACAGGGGGCTTAATATAATGGCTATCATTGAAGAATCGAAAACCTATCAGCCGAAAAATCATATTCGCTTTGTTACAGCTTCAAGTCTTTTTGACGGCCACGACGCGTCGATTAATATTATGCGCCGGATTTTGCAGTCGAGCGGTGCCGAAGTGATTCACTTAGGGCACAACCGTTCTGTTGAAGAAGTAGTCAATGCAGCGATTCAAGAAGACGTACAAGGCATTTGTATTTCTTCTTACCAAGGCGGTCATATGGAATACTTTAAGTATATGTATGATTTATTAAAGGAAAAAGGCGCTTCGCATATCCGTATTTACGGCGGTGGCGGCGGCGTTATTTTGCCACGCGAAATCAAAGAACTTGAAGCTTACGGCGTTGCGGGGATTTTTTCACCTGAAGATGGCCGTAAAAAAGGCTTGCAAGGCATGATCACTGAAATTGTTGAGGAATGTGATTTCTCAACGGTAAAAGAAAATCAGTCTTTTGAAAACTTAACAACTGAAGAACCGGTTGTACTGGCGAACGTCATTACAGCGGCTGAAGAAGCCCACACGCGAGATACAGATACAGATGAATTGTTGAGGGTGGTTCGTGAACAAACGAAAAACACACCGATTCTTGGAATTACGGGAACAGGCGGAGCTGGTAAAAGTTCGTTAACAGATGAATTGATTCGTCGTTTCTTATCAGAACTTCCAGACAAAAAAATTGCCATTTTGTCTATTGACCCAACCAAACAAAAAACGGGCGGGGCACTTTTAGGTGATCGTATCCGCATGAACGCCATTTTCAACAAGCGCGTCTTTATGAGGAGTCTTGCAACACGTGGTTCGCGTTCTGAATTGTCAGGCGCAATCGGTGATGTATTGGATGTTGTGAAAGCAGCAGATTTTGACTTGATTATCGTTGAAACGAGCGGAATTGGTCAAGGCGATGCAGAAATCGCGAATTTCTCAGACGTTTCGATGTATGTGATGACAAGTGAATTTGGTGCGCCGTCACAGCTTGAGAAAATCGATATGATTGATTATGCAGATTTGATTTGTATCAATAAATTCGAACGCAGCGGTTCACAAGATGCGCTTCGTCAAGTGCAAAAGCAGTACCAGCGCAGCCGCCTGTTGTGGGATAAAGAGCTAGATGATATGCCGGTTTACGGCACCATCGCAAGTCAGTTTAACGATAAAGGCACGAACTCGTTGTTTGCGGCATTAGTAGGGACGATTAATGAAAAATGTGGAACTGATTGGGAAACGGATTACGACAAATTCGTTAAAACGCAAAAAGAAAACCTCATTATTCCAAACGAACGTCGCTATTATTTGCGTGAACTGACGGATACAATCCGTGGCTATCACGCGAAAACGAAAGAGCAATCTGCTTTTGCACGTCGTCTGTTCCAATTAGAAGGAGCAATCGAAGCGGTAAAAGAAAAAGCGCCGGATGATGCATTAGTTGCTTCACTCGAGTCGCTTGCAGAAGGTGTTCGTGATGAACTAACAGCCGAATCAAAACGCATTTTAAACAACTGGGATGCCTTAAAAGAAATGTATGCGGGGGACGAGTTTGTTACGACGGTACGTGACAAAGAAATTCGTACCATTTTGCGTACAGAAAGCTTGTCTGGCATTAAAGTGCCTCGCGTTGTCTTGCCGAAATTCGTTGATTACGGTGAAATTTTGTCATGGGTTTATTTGGAGAATGCTCCAGGTTCATTCCCTTATACAGCAGGTGTATTCCCGTTCAAACGTGCTGGAGAAGATCCAAAACGTCAGTTTGCAGGAGAAGGTACACCTGAACGCACCAATCGTCGTTTCCATTACTTATCAAAAGACGACGATGCAAAACGTTTGTCAACAGCGTTTGACTCGGTAACGCTTTACGGCGAAGACCCGGATCACCGCCCGGATATTTACGGGAAAGTCGGCGAGTCTGGTGTATCCATTTGTACATTAGATGACATGAAGAAATTGTATGAAGGATTTGACCTTTGCGCACCGTCGACTTCTGTATCGATGACCATCAACGGACCGGCGCCAATCATTTTGGCGATGTTCATGAACACAGCAATTGATCAGCAAGTAAAAATCAATGAAGAAAAACTGGGTCGCACGTTGACTGTAGAAGAATTCACAGAAGTTCGTGAAGGCACGCTGCAAGTGGTTCGTGGAACCGTACAAGCGGATATTCTAAAAGAAGACCAAGGACAAAATACGTGTATCTTCTCAACTGAATTTGCATTACGAATGATGGGCGATATTCAGCAATACTTTATCGACCATAAAGTACGTAACTACTATTCAGTATCAATTTCTGGCTACCACATTGCAGAAGCGGGTGCGAATCCGATTTCACAATTAGCGTTTACCCTGTCGAACGGCTTCACGTACGTGGAATATTATTTGAGCCGCGGCATGAAAATCGATGACTTTGCACCAAACTTGTCGTTCTTCTTCTCGAACGGACTAGACCCGGAGTATACAGTTATTGGACGTGTAGCACGCCGCATTTGGGCAGTTGTCATGCGCGATAAATACGGTGCCAATGAACGTAGCCAAAAGCTGAAATACCACGTACAAACGTCAGGCCGCAGCTTGCACGCTCAGGAAATCGACTTTAACGATATCCGGACAACGCTTCAAGCGTTAATGGCGTTGCAAGACAACTGTAACTCATTGCACACCAACGCTTACGACGAAGCCATCACAACACCGACAGAAGAATCGGTCCGTCGCGCAATGGCCATTCAAATGATCATCACCAAAGAACACGGTCTTTCGAAAAACGAGAACCCGCTACAAGGCGCGTTCATCATTGAAGAAATGACCCAATTGGTAGAAGAAGCGGTAATGACAGAATTTGACCGCATCAACGACCGTGGAGGCGTACTGGGCGCAATGGAAACACAATACCAACGCGGCAAAATTCAAGAAGAATCCATGCATTACGAAATGAAAAAACACACAGGCGAATTGCCGATTATCGGAGTCAACACATACTTGAACCCGAATCCGCAAACGGACGATGACATCAACTCGATGGAAATCGCCCGCGCCACAATAGAAGAAAAAGAAACACAAATCGGCAACTTGCGCGCTTTCCAAGAACGCCATGATTCGGATGAAGCGTTAAATCGCTTGAAACAAGTAGCGAAAACTGGCGGCAATATCTTTGAAGAATTGATGGAAACTGTAAAAGTCGCAAGTCTCGGCCAAATCACCACCGCTTTATACGAAGTCGGCGGGCAATACAGACGCAATATGTAAGTAAAAGCTGGATAAAGAAGATGGAACACATGTCGAACGACATGTGTTCCATCTTTTTTGCGCGGAATGAGAGAAATACGCACGGAACGAGAGAAATACGCACGGAACGAGAGAAATACGCACGGCGCGAGAGAAATACGCACGGCGCGAGAGAAATACGCACGGCGCGAGAGAAATACGCACGGCGCGAGAGAAATACGCACGGCGCGAGAGAAATACGCACGGAACGAGAGAAATACGCACGGAACGAGAGAAATACGCAAGTTTCAACAAAAAACGCACACAACAAAAATCCTGCTTATCTGATAGAAAAACACAAATTAAAGAACTTTCTTTTTCAAAAGGATAGACAGTCGATATCCGTTTAGGTTTTCTGTATACTAAGAGAATGTGCAACATCTGAAAAAAGAAGGATGAATCCTATGCGTAAAGCTATTCACTACATAATCATCGGAATCTGTGTCATACTGATTTTCTTCCTGTACAATAAAGCTTTGGGATCAATTCCGTTTATGATTCTAGCAATCTATTTATTTTATTTTGGTTGGAGACAAATAGATCCAAGAAAAAAGAATACACGGTAGCGGAGACTAGTTAGTTTGTATATAATGAATTAAGTTATGAAAGAAGAAGGGACGTGCACGGAATGAAAATTCGTGAATTATCTAAAGAAGAACTAATAGAAGAGTCGTTTGTTGACTTGACATATGCGATGTTGCAAGAGACACATGAAACAAAAACCTATGCAGAATTGGTTGCAGAAATTGAAAAGTTACTGAGCCTATCTAAAGAGGATATGAAAGATCGATTAGTCCAGTTTTATACAGATTTGAACATTGACGGCCGCTTTTTGATTTTAGGCGAAAACCGTTGGGGTCTTCGCGAGTGGTACCCAGTTGAACAGATTGAAGAAGAATCTGCGCCAACGGTTAAAGCTCGTAAAAAGAAAGCCAAAGTGTCGGATGATGAAGGCTTTGACGATCTGGATGACTTGGCACTTGAAGACGAATTGGAGTTTGAGGACTTCGGTGAAGACGATGAAGACGAAGATGAAGACGATTTGATCAAATCGCCTGTTGAAGTACTAGACTTCGATGTGGATGAAGACAAAGAAGATGTAGACGTACTCGTTGAAGATATGGATGGCAACATCATTGATGGCGAAGACGATGATGAAGACGAAGAAGACGAGGACGACTTAAAGTAAACTGAACATTTTTTCACCTTGACTTATGAGGTCAGACTGGATAATATTTTATTTGGGCTCCTTACAATAGGAGAGATGATTCGTACAGTTTACGCGCTCCCCTGCATGCAGCAGGCGGAGCGCTTTTTATTTTTTACCATTCGAGGAGGAAAAGGAATGACAAAGTATATATTTGTAACCGGTGGCGTTGTGTCATCACTCGGAAAAGGTATTGTAGCTGCATCATTAGGACGTTTATTGAAAAACAGGGGATTGAATGTAACGATTCAAAAATTTGATCCGTACATCAACATTGACCCAGGAACAATGAGTCCATACCAGCACGGGGAAGTTTTTGTGACGAATGACGGCGCAGAAACAGATTTGGATCTTGGTCACTACGAACGTTTTATCGACATCAACTTAAACAAATACTCAAACGTAACAACAGGAAAAGTATATTCAACGGTCATTCAAAAAGAACGTCGCGGCGATTACTTGGGTGGAACGGTTCAAGTAATTCCACACATCACAAATGAAATCAAAGACCGCTTGTTGCGTGCTGCAAAAACAGCGAACGCAGATGTGGTCATTACAGAAATCGGTGGAACGGTTGGAGACATCGAATCACTGCCATTCCTTGAAGCAATCCGTCAAATGAAATCAGATCTTGGTCGCGATGAAGTAATGTATGTTCACTGTACATTGATTCCGTACCTAGGTGCTGCGAAAGAAATGAAGACAAAGCCGACACAGCATAGCGTCAAAGAACTTCGCAGTCTTGGAATTCAACCAAATCTGATTGTTGTGCGCACAGAACATCCAGTGCCACAGGACATGAAAGACAAAATTGCATTGTTCTGCGATATTAAGCCAGAAGAAGTTATTGAATCACGTGACGTAGATGTGATTTACGAAATGCCGCTTCGTTTGCAAGAGCAGCATATGGATCAAATCGTTCTAGATCATTTCGGAATTGAAGCGCCAGAAGCAGATATGACAGAGTGGAGAACACTTGTTGAGAAAGTACAATCTCTTAAAAAGAGCGTTCGTATTGGCCTTGTTGGGAAATACGTGGAACTTCAAGATGCCTACATTTCAGTAGTTGAAGCATTAAAGCATGCTGGCTTCGCGTTTGATTCTGAAATCGAAGTAGATTGGATCAACGCGGAACACATCAACGCAGAAAATGCTGCAGAAAAACTAAAAGACTGTGACGGCATTTTAGTTCCTGGTGGTTTCGGCGATCGTGGCGTTGAAGGGAAAATCATCGCAACTCAATTTGCGCGCGAAAACAATGTACCATTCTTCGGTATTTGTCTAGGAATGCAACTCGCTTCTGTTGAATTTGCACGCAGCATCATGAACTTAGAAGGTGCACATTCTTCTGAGTTAAATGCGAAAACGTCTTTCCCGGTTATCGATCTATTGCCTGAGCAAAAAGATATCGAAGACTTAGGCGGAACACTTCGTCTTGGTTTGTACCCTGCGAAACTTACAATAGGTTCGAAAGCACACGAAGCTTACGGCGAAGAACTGGTTTACGAAAGACACCGTCATCGTTACGAGTTCAATAACGAATACCGTGAGGCTTTTGAGAATGCTGGCTTCAAATTCACTGGAACTAGCCCGGATGGCCGTTTAGTAGAGATTATTGAATTAGCCGACCACCAGTGGTTCCTAGCTTGCCAATTCCACCCAGAATTTATTTCGCGTCCAAACCGTCCACAACCACTATTCCGTGAGTTTGTGAGGGCATCTATCGCTAATAAATAAAGAATTCACAAAAGCCTTCCCTTGAAAAAAAAGGGAAGGCTTTTGTGAAGGGATTCACCTATTCACCTAGCATATCGTCTATACTCAATTTGACTGCATAATAAATATACAGTGCAGCTAAGGCATACGGAACCAACACAGGCTGTTCATCGTCCTGTAATAGGTTGCCTGCTAGGTCATTTAGAGAGAAGAAAGCATCCGCCAACTCACTTTCCTGTGAGTGCGCAGCAACAAATGCAAAGGCAATGCCAGCATCTGCTAACCTGCCAGCAAGCTCGTCCCCTTCGTCATTTAGAGCTAATATCCAGACTCGATCAGTCCTGTGAACGATGCTTGAAGGCGACCATTCGACGGCAGTAGGCAAACCGTTTAAAGCAACGGGAATCACAGCTTTCATTTCACCAAAGGCTGCGATAAACACAGTACCTTCTGCAACGATGGCTTGTGCTAATACGCTAGCAATGTTATGGATAGGAGTATGTTGCTGAGACAAATGTGCCAGCATCTGTGTAAATTGTACGGTTAATCGATTCATAAAACTCACCTCGTAAAAAAGTATAGCAGATAAAGGAGTGGCTCTTCTTGAAGACTATTTTGATAGTAGACGATCAGCTAGGCATCCGACTATTATTAAAAGAAGTATTTAGCAAAGAAGGTTATCAAGCAATCGCAGCGGGAAACGGAATAGAAGCGCTTAAAAAAGTACAGGAATTTTCTCCGGATCTCGTATTACTAGACATGAAAATTCCTGGAATGGATGGTATTGAGATTTTAAAGCGCTTGAAAAAGACTAATCCTCGCATTCACGTCATTATGATGACAGCTTATGGTGAACTCGATCTCATTAAAGAATCAATGAATTGGGGGGCGGAGCGTTATTTCACTAAGCCTTTCGATGTCTTTGAAGTGCGTGATGCAGTTAAGCAACTACTCGAACAGTAGCTAGCGAAGAAGTGGCGTAACTACTGGGTTTTTGATATAGTATAAAGGATATTCGCTTTAACCATCGCTGAGGAGGAAATTTAAATGCCGTTAGTTTCTATGAAAGAAATGATGATAAAAGGTAAACAAGAAGGATATGCAATTGGTCAATTCAATTTAAATAATTTAGAATTCACACAGGCTATTCTTCAAGCCGCACAAGAAGAAAATTCTCCAGTTATTTGTGGAGTTTCTGAAGGCGCAGCACGTTACATGGGTGGATTTACAACAGTTGTTAACATGGTTAAAGGATTGATGCACGATTATAAAATTACGGTTCCGGTGGCGATTCATTTAGACCACGGTTCGAGCTTTGAGAAGTGTAAGGAAGCGATTGATGCAGGATTTACATCGGTCATGATTGATGCATCTCATCATCCATTTGAAGAAAATATTGAAATTACAAAACAAGTAGTCGAATATGCACGTCAGCACAATGTTTCTGTGGAAGCAGAATTAGGGACTGTCGGTGGACAAGAAGACGACATCATTGCGGATGGCGTTATTTACGCGGATCCACAGGAATGCAAGCAAATGGTTGAACAAACGGGTATTGATTGCCTAGCACCTGCACTTGGTTCGGTTCACGGACCTTATAAAGGTGAACCGAATTTAGGGTTTAAAGAAATGGAAGAAATCTCACAGCTATGTGACGTACCGCTCGTGTTGCACGGCGGAACAGGAATTCCATTAAAAGATATTCAACGTTCAGTTTCTCTTGGTACATCGAAAATCAATGTCAACACAGAAAGCCAAATTACATCGGCTCAAGCAGTTCGTGAAGTGTTGAAAAACGATGCGGATGTTTATGATCCCCGCAAATACATGGGACCAGCCCGTGAAGCGATTAAAAAAACAGTTACGGGTAAAATGCGTGAGTTCGGAAGTTCAGGAAAAGCATAATTTAAAAACAACAAGACGGAGGAGAAGCGTCCGAAAGGCGTCTTCTCTTTTTCCCGTCAAACTGGAGGAGAGAACATATGAAATTTTTTATTGATACAGCAAACTTTGACGAAATTAAAGAAGCACACGCATGGGGGATTCTTTCAGGGGTTACAACAAATCCATCATTAGTCGCAAAAGAAAAAAATGTTTCGTTCCATGACCGCTTAAAAGAAATTGCTGCGCTTGTTGACGGTTCAATTAGTGGAGAAGTGATTGCACTTGATGCAGAAGGGATGATCAAAGAAGGTCGCGAATTGGCTGATCTTGCTCCAAACATCACGGTGAAATTGCCGATGACACCAGAAGGCTTGAAAGCTTGTGCAGTTCTTGCCTCAGAAGGCAAAAAAGTAAACGTTACATTGATCTTCAGTGCGAACCAAGCATTGCTTGCAGCACGTGCTGGAGCGGCTTACGTGTCACCATTCCTTGGGCGTCTTGATGACATTGGACATAACGGCATGGACTTGATCGCAACAATTTCAGAAATTTTTGCAATCCATGATATTTCTTCAGAAATTATTGCGGCATCTATTCGCCATCCACAGCACGTTACAGAAGCGGCTTTAAACGGTGCACATATTGCGACAATGCCAATTAAAGTGATGCACCAAATGTTCAGACACCCGTTGACAGACCAAGGAATCGAAGCATTCCTTGCAGACTGGGAAAAACGTTCAGTAGAAGTAAACTAAAAAAGCTTGAAACAGTCGATTCCTTCCTGAAATGGGAAGGGACGCCTTCGTGAAAGTGGAAAAAATGCAAGTTGAGATCGGCAATCAGCTGAAGCGCCGAACCAATGGAACTTTTCAAGCCAACCAAACGGCCCGAAAAGTGGATAAAGGAGAAATTCAATGGATGTTTATAAAATAAAAGGTGGTAATCGCCTTTCCGGAACGATTAAAGTCAATGGCGCTAAAAATAGTGCAGTAGCATTGATTCCTGCGTCGATATTAGCTAATTCGCCAGTATCGATTGAAGGGTTACCGGGGATTTCTGATGCATGGACACTGAAAAGTATTTTGGAGGAAATTGGTGGAGAAGTGACTTTTGAAGACGGAACAATGACGATTGATCCGACGACAATGGTAGATATGCCTTTACCAAATGGCAATGTGAAAAAATTGCGAGCTTCTTATTACATGATGGGCGCAATGCTTGGCCGATTTAAGCACGCAGCAATTGGTCTTCCGGGAGGCTGTTTCTTAGGACCTCGTCCAATTGATCAGCATATTAAAGGCTTTGAAGCGCTTGGCGCAAAAGTAACGAATGAACAAGGTGCGATCTATTTGCGTGCCGATGAACTTCGTGGTGCTAAAATTTATTTAGATGTTGTCAGTGTCGGAGCAACCATTAACATTATGTTGGCGGCCGTTATGGCTAAAGGACAGACAACGATTGAAAATGCGGCAAAAGAGCCGGAGATTATTGACGTTGCGACTTTATTGACGAATATGGGCGCCAAAATCAAAGGAGCCGGAACCGATGTTATCCGAATTGACGGTGTAGAGGAATTACATGGAACCAATCACACAATCATTCCTGATCGAATCGAAGCCGGAACATTCATGATTATGGCAGCTGCAATTGGTGATGGCGTGACGATTGATAACGTCATTCCATTCCATATGGAAGCATTGACTGCAAAATTACGTGAAATGGGTGTTGACGTTCAAGAAGGTGAAGAATCGATTTTTATTCCTAAATCTACTGATCTTCATGCGATTGACGTAAAAACATTAGTTTACCCAGGGTTTCCAACAGATCTTCAGCAGCCATTTTCTGTACTTATGACTCAGGCTCAAGGATCTTCTATGATTACCGACACCATTTACTCGGCACGCTTTAAGCATATCGATGAACTTCGTCGCATGAATGCCAGTGGCCGTGTTGAAGGCCGAGCAGCAATTGTCACAGGGCCAACGCCATTGACGTCTGCAACTGTAGTGGCATCTGACTTACGTGCAGGAGCAGCTTTGGTAATCGCAGGGCTACTTGCAGAAGGTGAAACTGAAATTCGTGAAATTTATCATATCGAACGTGGGTATTCATCTATTATTGAGAAGCTTCAAGGTCTGGGTGCTGATATTCGGAGAGAAACAATTGACCCTGTGACGAGCATGAAGTCCGACCTTAGCCAAGACGCAAATTGATCTTCTTTTAGCATAAAAATATGTGCTACACTAACTAAGACATAGTTAAAGCTGAACGGAGGAACTGATCGTATGGAACGAAGTTTATCGATGGAATTAGTGCGTATTACTGAAGCAGCAGCAATTGCCTCTTCAAAATGGATGGGCCGCGGCATGAAAATCGAAGCAGATGATGCAGCGACCACAGCGATGAGAACGGTATTTGATACCATTCCGATGCGTGGTGTAGTGGTCATCGGTGAAGGTGAGATGGACGAGGCACCTATGCTTTATATCGGTGAGGAATTAGGAACAGGCAATGGTCCTGAAGTGGACGTTGCAGTAGATCCTTTAGAAGGAACGAATATTGTTGCCGCTGGTGGATGGAATGCTTTGGCAGTTCTAGCAATCGCGGATCGTGGCAACCTGTTAAATGCACCTGATATGTACATGGACAAAATTGCGGTTGGCCCAGAATCGGTTGGCAAAATTGATATCAATGCGCCAGTTATTGATAATCTCCGTGCTGTAGCAAAAGCTAAAAATAAAGACATTGAAGACGTGGTTGCGACAATTATGGATCGTCCGCGTCACAAGGATGTTATTGATCAGATTCGTGCAGCGGGAGCCCGCATCAAGCTAATTGGTGATGGAGACGTTGCCGGCGCAATCAATACCGCATTTGATCAAACAGGCGTTGATATTCTATTCGGAATTGGTGGAGCACCTGAAGGCGTAATCGCTGCAGTTGGCTTAAAATGCTTAGGTGGCGAAATCCAAGGGAAGCTGCTTCCGCAAAACGAAGAAGAAGCACAACGTTGCATAGATATGGGGATTGATGTGAACAAAGTGTTGATGATGGATGATCTTGTTAAAGGCGACGATGCTATTTTTGCAGCAACCGGTGTTACAGACGGAGAACTGTTAAAAGGCGTTCAGCTAAAAGGTGGCTTCGCAGAAAGCCACACACTGGTTATGCGAGCAAAATCAGGAACCATTCGCTTTATCGAAGGACGTCACAGTCTGCAGAAAAAGCCAAATCTCGTAATGAACGATTAACGATCCTACTTCATAAATGAGTCCGGCAATTTGCCGGGCTTCTTCTTTAAGATCTTCTCAATCATTCACTACTGATCCTCAAATTACGTAACAAGAATCAAATGCCATCTGCACCATCTTTAAACGAGCAGACGTTAAGAATGCTTAAATCAACAGATAAATGAACAAAGCAATAAGCCTATTTAAACGATTTATAAAAAATAATACGAATAAGAGTGGTGTCCGATACATGGCAACGATAACAATCTCCGCATTGGAGAATATGACGTTAAAAGAGCTTTACAATTTAGCAAAAGAATACAAGCTGACTAACTACAGTAAGCTATCTAAAAAGGAACTAATTTTTGCGATTTTGAAAACGCGTGCAGAACAAGAAGGTTTTTTCTTTATGGAAGGTGTATTGGAAATTATCCAATCTGAAGGTTTTGGTTTCTTACGACCAATCAATTATTCGCCTAGCTCACAGGATATTTATATTTCCGCTTCTCAAATCCGTCGTTTTGATTTGAGAAATGGCGATAAAGTTTCAGGGAAAGTACGTCCGCCGAAAGAAAATGAACGCTATTTCGGGTTACTGCAAGTAGAAGCAGTCAACGGTGAAGATCCAGAAGTGGCGAAAGAACGTGTTCACTTTCCAGGGCTTACACCACTTTACCCAGATCGTCACATTCGTTTAGAAACGACGCCGGCTCATTTATCTACGCGCATTATGGATTTAGTATCGCCTGTCGGATTTGGTCAACGCGGTTTAATCGTAGCGCCGCCTAAAGCGGGTAAGACAATGCTACTAAAAGAAATCGCTAATTCCATTACAACGAATCACCCAGAAGCAGAACTAATTGTCTTGCTAATAGATGAACGTCCAGAAGAAGTAACGGACATCGAGCGATCAGTAAATGCAGATGTCGTGTCATCGACGTTTGATGAAGTCCCTGAAAACCACGTGAAAGTTGCTGAACTTGTTCTTGAACGTGCTATGCGCCTCGTTGAACATAAACGTGACGTAGTTATTTTAATGGACTCAATTACGCGCCTAGCTCGAGCATATAATTTGGTGATTCCTCCGAGTGGACGTACACTATCAGGAGGAATCGATCCAGCAGCTTTCCACCGACCAAAACGCTTTTTCGGAGCAGCACGTAATATCGAAGAAGGCGGCAGTTTAACTATTTTAGCGACAGCTTTAGTAGAAACTGGATCGCGTATGGATGAAGTTATTTATGAGGAATTTAAAGGAACAGGTAACATGGAATTGCATCTTGACCGCAGTTTGGCTGAGCGTCGAATCTTCCCAGCACTTGATATTCGTCGTTCTGGCACACGTAAAGAGGAATTGTTAATTGAACCGAAACAACTTGAAAAGCTTTGGACTATTCGAAAAACGTTCTCGGATACACACGATTTTGGAGAACGTTTCCTGAAAAAACTAGGTCAAACAAATACCAATGAAGAATTTTTTGAGCAATTAGCAACTGAGATGAAAACGCATCGAAACAATAAGAAGATGATTTAATTACTTGCAAAAGACGCAGGAATTTGATATGATTGCGTTAATGAATTAAAGCAAAGCTATTGCATATACGGTCTGAAGAACCGTGTAAGGCAATAGTAAAATAGATTAAACTCTGTTCCAGATGGTTCAGGGCGAGAGGAGAAAATTACGATGAAAACAGGAATTCACCCAGATTACAAACAAGCTACAGTAACTTGCTCATGTGGAAACTCTTTCACAACTGGTTCTGTAAAAGAAAACATCAACGTTGAGCTTTGCTCGGAATGTCATCCATTCTACACTGGACGTCAGAAATTCGCAGCAGCTGATGGCCGCGTAGATCGTTTCAACAAAAAATACGGCTTAAAAGAAGAAATTAACGAGTAATACTTGCTCAGCGCTAGACTGGGATTGGGGATTTCAATTGTTGAATTTCCAACTTCCAGTCTTTTGCTTTCTTCTATCAATTAAAATTATACCTGCCTCGCGCGAAAACGCCTGGCGGGTATTTTTTCGTTTTATATCAGAAAAAACGCCTTACATATTCCAAAAAATCAGCAGGTTACGACATTATTTTGGTATGATAAATAGCAAAGAAACTCCTTAATCCATCTATTTCTTCGCTCATTGAGTAAATAACTAGGGATAAAAAGCGTTGCTGATCGCTAAAACAGTAAAAAACACAAGTGTTTGAAAGGGGTCTCACCTATGTATGTTATGAAGCAAACAGGCTGGGTCGAATTGATCTGCGGGAGCATGTTTTCCGGGAAATCGGAAGAATTGATTCGCCGTGTCCGTCGTTCCCAATTTGCTAAACAAAAAATTGCTGTATTTAAACCGAAAATCGACGATCGTTATAGTAAAGAAGAGGTCGTTTCTCATAATGGTTCAACTGTAATTGCCTTGCCCATTTCTTGCTCATCTGAAATGTGGGAATACATTACGGATGAATTTGATGTAATTGCTATAGATGAAGCTCAGTTTTTTGACGAAGATATTATTGGCAATGTTCAGAAACTCGCCAATCACGGATTCCGTGTAATTGTTGCGGGACTCGACCAAGACTTTAGAGGTCGTCCGTTCGGACCAATGCCAGCACTACTCGCAATTGCTGAGCAAGTAACAAAACTTCAAGCAGTTTGCACAGTTTGTGGTTCACCGGCAAGTCGCACGCAACGTTTAATCGACGGAAAACCGGCAGGCTCGGACGATCCAACCATTTTGGTCGGTGCATCAGAAGCCTACGAACCTCGCTGCCGCCATCACCATGAAGTGCCGACTGGCGTTACTGTTAAGTGAATAGAGTATAGATATTGAGATGGTTTTGACGAAATCGCTGCAGGCGGACGCTTTCCGCGGGCACGGCCTCTGCCGCTCTTCCTTCTAAGAGTCATGTGAACAATTATGTAAAGTGAAAACTCTATTTAAAAATTACAGTTGGCTTATCATTAAATTATCAGTGAAGACTTTGATTATTAATATCATTTATTAAGATATGAAGCAAACTAGCGGAGACTCCCGCGGGATAGCGAAGTACCGAAATCCACTCGGGCACAAAGCCCGAGTTAGTTCGGTGCAAGCCCGCAGGAAAGCGGAGCTAGTTTGCGGAATATCACAACAATAACCAAAAATTAGAACTTGAGGTGACACCTATGTTTGATCGATTACAATCAGTAGAAGATCGGTATGACCGTTTAAATGAATTGCTAAGTGATCCAGATATCGTTAGTGATACCAATAAGCTACGCGACTATTCAAAAGAACAATCAGACTTGCAAGAAACGGTTGAAAGTTACCGTGAATACAAAGACTTAACCACTCAATTGGCAGAAGCCAAAGCCATGTTCGACGAAAAAATGGATGCTGATATGCGTGAAATGGTCAAAGAAGAAGTGAGTGAACTAGACCAACAGGTTTCGGTTGTTGAAGAGCGCCTTCACAAATTATTGATTCCAAAAGATCCGAATGATGACAAAAACGTTATTATGGAAATTCGTGGAGCAGCAGGTGGCGATGAAGCAGCTTTGTTCGCTGGAGATTTGTACCGCATGTATACGCGTTTTGCTGAATCGAATGGCTGGAAAGTGCAAGTAATGGATTCAAATCCGACGGGTCTTGGCGGATTCAAGGAAATCGTCTTTATGATTACCGGTAAAGGCGCTTATTCAAAAATGAAATACGAAAATGGCGCACACCGTGTACAACGCGTTCCGGAAACAGAATCAGGCGGACGTATTCATACTTCTACTGCTACGGTTGCTTGTTTACCAGAAGTTGAAGAAGTAGAAGTTGATATTCATGAGAATGATATTCGTACCGATACGTATGCATCTTCTGGAGCAGGTGGACAATCGGTAAACACGACCATGTCAGCTGTTCGTTTGACGCATCTTCCAACGAATACAGTAGTAACGTGTCAGGACGAGAAATCACAAATTAAAAACAAAGCGAGTGCAATGAAAGTATTACGTGCGCGTGTTTACGAAAAATTCCAGCAAGAAGCTCAGGCTGAATACGATGCAGTCCGAAAATCAGCTGTTGGAACGGGTGACCGTTCTGAACGAATCCGCACATATAATTTTCCTCAAAATCGTGTAACGGATCATCGAATTGGTTTAACTATTCAAAAGTTAGATCAGATTTTACAAGGGAAAATGGATGAAATTATTGATGCCTTGATTATTGAAGAACAATCTGCTCGTATGGAAAGTCTCAATAATGACCAAGCTTAAGTATGTTTATGAGGCCCTGAAGAGGGCTTCTTCTTATTTAGAGGAAAATGGCCGCGAAGAAGGAGCCGCACGTGTGCTTCTTCAACACCAACTGGGTCTTTCGTATTCAGGGTTAATGGCATCAATGCGTGATGAAATAACCGAAGCGCAATTAGAAAGTTTTTGGACGAATATTGAACTACACACAAAAGGAATTCCTGTCCAACATTTGACAGGTACAGAAGAATTTTATGGGAGGCAATTTCGCGTAAATGCCGATGTATTAATTCCTAGACCCGAAACTGAAGAGTTAATAGAAGAAACGCTGCAACTAATCGAACGCCATATGTTAACAAAAGAAATCGCAATTGCGGATATTGGTACGGGAAGTGGTGTTATTGCCATTACGATGAAATGTGAATTGCCACAAGCGCAGGTCACTGCGACAGATATCTCCGAGCCAGCGCTACAAACAGCAATGCAAAATGCGGAAGAGTTAAATGCTGAAATTGATTTTCGGTTAGGTGATGTAACAAAACCAATCGAAAATCAAAAATGGGACGTTATTTTATCTAATCCGCCCTATATCGCCTATGCAGAAGCCCCAGGACTATCGGATAGCGTTCGTGATTTTGAGCCGCATCATGCTTTGTTTGCAGATAATGAAGGGCTGGCACTTTATGAAAAAATGGCAAAACAATTTCCTGAATTGCTAAATAAACCGGGAATTATCGGGTTTGAAATAGGTTATCAACAAGGAGCTGCCGTAGAAAAGATGCTAAAAAGAGCTTTTCCGACAGCATTAATCTATTGTAAAAAAGATATCAACAAAAATGACCGAATGGTTTTTGCGGTAATCGAGTAATTTATACACAAGTTACGCACAGGCTACATGACTTTATCCACGATTTGTGGATAAAAGATGAAAAACCCTTAAAAATAGGAGTTGTTGGTGTGAAAACGAAAATTGTTGTTGTGGATAAAAATGTGGATGAAGAAAATAGTTATACACAAGCTGTGGATATTTTGAAATCTGGTGAAGTAGTCGCTTTTCCAACCGAAACAGTATATGGTCTAGGAGCAGATGCAACGAATTTTGAAGCAGTCAGTAAAATTTTTGAAGCAAAAGGACGTCCTGCAGATAATCCACTGATTGTTCATGTTGATTCAAAAGAAACGGCATTGAGATATGTACAAGAAGTATCATCAAAAGCATTGGACTGCATGGATGCTTTTTGGCCGGGTGCTTTGACGTTGATTTTAAAAGCCGAACCTGAAATTTTTGCGTCTAATGTAACAGCGGATTTGCAAACGGTCGGAATTCGCGTACCCAATCATCCAGTTGCATTAACCTTACTGCAAAAATTGCAATTGCCTTTAGCTGCGCCGAGTGCCAACACGAGCGGCAAGCCTAGTCCAACTTTAGCTGAACATGTATTTCATGATATGGAGTCTAAAATCCCATTGATTTTGGACGGGGGAGCTACTGAGATTGGTATAGAGTCAACTGTTTTAGATATGACGAGCGAACCACCGGTCATTTTACGTCCGGGCAAAGTGTCAAAAGAACAAATAGAGGCAGTAATCGGAACGGTCCGGTCGTCATCAGGTAACACAAGCAATGTACCTAAATCACCAGGAATGAAATACATGCATTACGCGCCTACAGCTCCTTTGTATTTGATTGAAAATGAAAAAGGCTTGATTGAAAAAGCGATCGAATACGTTCAAGGAAAAGGGAAACGCATCGCAGTCATTAGCGAAACTGAATACCCAATGGCTGACTTTAATTTTCCACTGTCGATGGACAGCCTCTATGCTAGTTTGCGGAAATGCGATTTAACAGATGCTGACTTGATTTTGGCATCAGTAGAATCTGGCACGAAAGAAAATGACGCATTAATGAATAGACTCGAAAAAGCGGCCGACCACAAATGGTTTAGTTGAGTTGCTGAAAGGAGATGCAACATGAAAATTCTTTTTGTTTGCACGGGCAATACATGCCGAAGTCCGATGGCTGAAGCAATCTTAACGTCTAAAAATGTGGCTGGTGTAGAAGTGCGTTCTGCTGGTATATTCGCTGGAATTGCCCCACTCTCTACAAACGCCCAAGCGGTTCTGAACCAACAGCAAATTTCGTTTGCGCACACTTCAAAGCCGCTCGATGCTGAAGATTTGCAGTGGGCAGAATTAGTTTTAACTATGACCCATTCACACAAAATGACGTTGTTGCAAGCATATCCGGAAGTGGCAACTAAACTTTATACGCTAACTGAATTTGCCAAAGATTCGAGTAAGGATATTAGTGATCCATACGGTGGACCACTGGAGCTGTATGAAAAAACATTCCAAGAACTCAAGTTCTTAATTGATAAAATTGTTCTCAAAATGACGTAAGCAAAAAAGACAGACAAGCCTTTCACGGGTTTGCCTGTCTTTTTTGCGTAAAAATGTTAGAATTAATTAAAAGCGTGAAGAAAATTCGGCATGATTCGACACTGGCGCTTTTGCTGATTCATAAATTTGATTCCAAGAAAAGAGGGTATATTATGAGAGTAGCAATTTCATCAGATCATGGCGGCAACAATTTAAGGAAAGAAATCGTTAATTTAATGAACGAAATTGGGATTGAATACAAGGATTTTGGTCCACATACAGACGATTCAGTAGATTACCCAGATTATGCAAAACCGGTAGCAGATCTTGTAGCAAGTGGAGAATTTGATCGGGGTATTTTGATTTGCGGCACGGGTATCGGGATGTCTATCTCTGCGAATAAAGTTAAAGGAATCCGTTGTGCACTTGTGCATGATGTATTTAGTGCAAAAGCGACAAGAGGACATAACGATTCGAATATTTTAGCGATGGGCGAGCGCGTTATTGGTCCAGGTCTTGCACGCGAAATTGCGCAGACCTGGCTAACTGAAGAATTTGAAGGCGGTAGACACGAAAAACGCATTCAAAAAATCACAGACCTCGAAAAATAAGGAGGAGTCGGCATGCAAACTTTATGGCAATTGCAACTTGAAGAGGTTTTAAGCGAATTAGAGCAGCAGATCGAATTCAGGAAAGGCCAAGTGTTTGTAGTCGGCTGTTCAACATCAGAAGTAGCAGGAAAGCGCATCGGAACAGGTGGAGGCCTGGATATTGCAGAAAGTTTGTTTGGACCTTTAGCAAAATTTGCAGCTCGCCACCATCTCTTTTTGGCGTTTCAAGGCTGCGAACATATTAACCGGGCCTTGACTGTAGAGCGTCGGGCAGCTGAAAAATATGGCTGGGAACCGGTCACGGTGATTCCTGCTCCAAAAGCGGGAGGGTCAATGAGTGCATACGCATTCGGTAATATGATCGATCCTGTGGTGGTAGAAGAAATCCAGGCACATGCGGGGATTGATATTGGACAAACAATGATTGGCATGCATTTAAAAAGAGTTGCCGTTCCGTTGCGTACATCTGTTAAACTAGTAGGTGAAGCGGTTGTGGCATCCGCTACGACACGGCCGAAATTAATTGGCGGTGAGCGTGCGAACTATAATCGTGAGCTTGTTCAATCACGGGAGGGATATACGGATGGAATTGATTAAGATGCAAGACCCAGCAGTATATGAAGCGATGAATGCAGAAAAAGGAAGACAAGAAGCGAATATCGAATTGATTGCTTCTGAAAACTTTGTTTCGCAAGCCGTTATGGATGCACAAGGATCAGTATTAACAAACAAATACGCAGAAGGCTATCCGGGCAAACGCTATTACGGAGGCTGTGAATATGTAGATGTGGTTGAAAACATTGCACGTGACCGGCTGAAAGAGATTTTTGGCGCAGAGCATGCGAACGTTCAACCCCACTCAGGATCACAGGCCAATATGGCTGTATACACAGCCATTTTGGACAAAGGCGATACGATTCTTGGGATGAACTTAAACCATGGTGGGCATTTAACACATGGTAGTAAAGTGAATTTTAGTGGGATGCAGTATAATTTTGTTGAGTACGGAGTCACGGAAGAAGAGCAATTAATTGATTATGAAGCAGTTCGTCAAGCGGCATTAGAGCATAAGCCAAAAATGATCGTTGCTGGAGCAAGTGCTTACTCACGTCAATTGGATTTTGCTAAGTTCCGTGAAATTGCTGATGAAGTTGGCGCATACTTGATGGTCGACATGGCTCATATTGCAGGTCTAGTTGCTACTGGAGCTCATTCCAATCCTGTCCCTCATGCTCATTTCGTTACATCGACTACGCATAAAACATTGCGTGGGCCACGTGGTGGATTGATTCTTTGTAACGCAGAATTTGCGAAAAAAATTGATAAAACGATTTTCCCAGGAATTCAAGGCGGTCCGCTTATGCACGTAATCGCAGCGAAAGCCGTTGCATTTGGTGAAGCGCAACAACCAGAATTCAAAACCTATATTGAACAAGTTGTAAAAAATGCGGATGCACTAGCTAAAGCATTGATCGCAGAAGGTGTGAATATCGTATCTGGCGGCACGGACAATCATTTGCTGCTGCTCGATCTTCGTTCGTTAAATCTGACCGGGAAAGTTGCAGAACATGTACTTGATGAAGTTGGTATTACGACGAACAAAAATACCATTCCATTCGATCCGGAAAGCCCGTTTGTCACATCGGGTATCCGCTTAGGAACTGCTGCTGTTACATCTCGTGGATTTAAAGAACAGGATATGAAAGAAATTGCTGCGATTATGGCCATGCTTTTGAAAAATCCGGAAGATGAAAACGTGAAAAAAGATGCTACAGAACGTACGGCTAAACTAACTGCTGCGCATCCCTTATATAAATAAATTCATGCAGCTACCGAGTAAAACTGCTTGGTAGCTGTATTTTTACATTATTAAATTTGAAGAGGCACTTCATTTCTCGTAGTGATAGCGATTCTTCTAGCTGTTACGCTCAGCTTGCAGAAGTCTATACTTTTTTTCGTTATATAGCGGCACCACTTTAAGTTGTAGCTGGTCAAATTTCTTCGTATCAGCATGTAAAGGTGAATGGATATTGTTCAGTTGAAGTACATAGAAATAACAGCAGGAGGGACGTGTCGCATGTACACGAATGAACTTGAAAGAGATAAGAAAGTGATTATAGAGTGGCTGCGCCGTCTAGGTGTAGAATTCCATACATCGTTTCTAATCATCAATTCTGAAATAGAAAATCATCCCATCGTTTATGCAAATGACGCTTTCTACAAAATGATCGGCTATAGCGAAGCGGAAACGCTCGGGCGCAATGGACGCTTTCTTCACGGAGAAAAAACAGCAAAAGAAGCAAGTGATAAAGTACGTGCCTGCGTGGCTTCTGGTGAGAGTGGAGTAGTTGAAATCGTCAATTACCGAAAAAACGGCACACCTTTTTGGAACGAAATATCAGTGGAACCTTTGTCTTTTCCAGAGAAGAATTTCAATTTCACTTTGATGCTACAGCACGATATTACAGATCGTAAGCGTGCGGAAGCGCTGATTAAACTTCAAAAAGAAACGTACAGAGGCATTGAAAAAGGACATATGCTCAGTGTGCTGTTGCAGGACATCTGTCAGACAGCCGAATCGTTTTTTATTGATAGTGCAAAATGTACAGTTTTGTTGATCGATGATGATGAATTTTATAAAATCGGTGCAGCCAATTCTATGCCAAAAGGCTTTCAAGAAGCGATTAGTGGCTTAGCCGTTGAAGAAGATATTGGAACGTGCGGAGCTGCGTTTCATAGACAGAAATTAGTAGTTGTCGAAGACATGGGCTCAGATTATCTATGGCGGAATCATCAGCAATTGGTAAAAGAGTATGGGTTGGTAGCAAGCTGGTCCATTCCCATATTCAACGTTGAAGGAAAGACAATGGGTACGTTTGGGATTTACTTTTCTGTTCCATTGACTCCACACGAAGAAGATTTAGCCTTCATGGAAGAAATCGGATCCATTACTTCACTGGCGATCAAGTATTCTCAGCAGCAAGAAAAAATTCTGCGGCTTGCTTATGTCGATGAGCATACAGGATTGCCCAACCGAAATTATTTCAGAAATGAAGTCGCTGAACTGCTCAAAGAAAAACGAGAAGGCTTTATTGCCTTTATATCAACAGATGAATACGTCGCAGTAGTCGATCAATACGGTCACAGCACAGGAGATACCATTATGAGTGAAATCGGCAAACGGTTGATGCTGTCACAAAATTCTTCTGAGGGGTTGATTGCACGGTTTTCAGATTCAACGTTGGCCATGTTTAGCATGATGCCGTTCACTAAAATCCCGGAATATTTAGAGCATCTGTTGCAGGGGCTAGTCGAACCGATTACTGTTGGCGATATGGAATTATTTCTAACTTTGAAAATTGGTGTAGCAGTTGTGACTCCTCATCAAGAGAATTCGGAAGAATTGATTCGTTGTGCAGATAGTGCTTTGTCTCAGGCAAAACTTCGGACAGGCGAAGCGATTTGTTATTTTGAGAGTGAACATGATGAGTTTATGATGAAATACCTGCGTGTGGCTAATGAATTGACCGCAGCCCTTAGGCGCAATGAAGTGGGCGTGCACCTGCAGCCGAAAGTCGATTTGGCAACTGGTGAAATTATAAGCTTTGAAGCGCTCGCTCGCTGGACTTCACCGGACCTTGGCACGATTTCGCCGGATGTCTTTATTCCAGCAGCTGAAAAAAATGGCAAGATTCGTTTGTTGGAGCAGAACATCTTACAACAAGTGTTGGACTGGATGAAAAAAAGAGTAGAGCAGGGCTTGAAGATTCGACAAGTAGCTATCAACATATCAGCAGATCATTTTTTTCATCATTCATTTGTTCCGCATCTAATGGATATGACTGCCGAATATGGTATTGATCCACAGTGGATTCAATTGGAAATTACAGAACGAATTGGCTTTGTTGATATCGAGACAGCCAATAAAGTATTCAAACACTTGAAGCAGTGCGGCTTTACTACGTCGATTGATGATTTTGGAACAGGTTACTCATCACTCAGCTACTTGCAAAAACTGCCTGTCGAAGAATTAAAAATCGATCGTTCATTCATTTCGAATATGAATGAGCCAGGAACATTGGCGATTATTCGAACCATCATCCAGCTTGCAGAAAACCTGAACATGCGTGCAGTAGCAGAAGGTGTGGAAACGGAAAAAGATCGTCAAACATTGTTGGAGCTTGGCTGCAAAGTAGGGCAAGGTTATCTGTTCTATAAACCGATGCCGCTGAACGAAGCGTTTTACTTGTAACAGAAAAACTTGTTAGGAACTGAACATTAATTGCGTTGGCTCAAAAATGAATGGCGCTGATGGTTGTCCAAAATTTGATGCCAAGAAAAGCTGGGGAAGTTATCCTGGCTTTTTTTTGTGAAATAAACCATAGGTGAAAATAACTGAATAATGCTAAAGCAATATCTGACAACTTGGGCTACTGGTTTTCTGTTATACTATTTAAGATAATATTTGAAAAGGAGAGATAGCCATGGGAAAAGTATACGTTTTCGATCATCCGCTGATCCAACATAAAGTAACGTACATCCGTGATAAATCTACAGGCACAAAAGAGTTTCGTGAATTGGTGGATGAAATTGCTACATTGATGGCATTTGAAATCACACGCGACTTGCCATTAGAGGAAATCGACGTGGAGACACCAGTTCAAATGGCGAAATCTAAAGTTTTAGCAGGAAAAAAATTAGGCGTTGTGCCGATTTTGCGTGCAGGAATTGGAATGGTAGATGGAATTTTGAAATTGATTCCAGCTGCTAAAGTTGGACATATTGGGTTATACCGTGACCCGGTTACGTTGCAGCCGGTTGAGTACTATTTGAAATTACCTTCTGATGTACAAGAACGAGATTTCATCGTAGTTGATCCAATGCTTGCTACAGGCGGATCAGCAATCGAAGCAGTCAACTCTATGAAAAAACGTGGAGCCACAAAAATCCGTTTCATGTGCATCATCGCAGCTCCTGAAGGTGTAGAAGCTTTGCAAAAAGCTCATCCGGATGTGGATATCTACATCGCAGCGCTTGATGAGAAATTGAACGAAAAAGGATACATCGTACCAGGTCTTGGAGATGCTGGCGACCGATTATTCGGAACAAAATAAGAGAGCGAGGTATATCAGCTTGACGAAAAAATGGAAAGTAATGACGATATTTGGTACGCGGCCTGAAGCCATTAAAATGGCACCGCTTGTGTTAGAACTGCAAAAACATCCGGACACCATTGAGCCATTAGTAACGGTGACGGCGCAGCACAGAGAAATGCTGGACCAGGTTCTGGAGACATTCGGTATCACGCCTGATTTCGACTTGAACATTATGAAAGATCGTCAAACATTGACTGATGTGACAATGCGCGCGATGCAAGGGCTTGACGAAGTTATGAAAAAAGCAAAACCAGATATCGTGCTGGTTCATGGCGATACGACAACAACTTTCGCCGCTAGTCTTGCCGCATTTTATAACCAAGTTGCCATTGGACATGTAGAAGCGGGTTTGCGTACGCACAATAAATACTCGCCATATCCTGAAGAAATGAACCGTCAATTGACGGGAGTCATGGCAGACATTCATTTTTCACCAACTGAAAAATCTGCTCAAAATCTGCTTGCTGAAAACAAAAAAGAAGAAACCATTTATATTACAGGAAATACAGCGATTGATGCACTTCAAACAACGGTGCGTGAAACGTATTCGCATCCAATTTTGGAGAAAATCGGTACGGATCGTATGATTCTTTTGACGGCACATCGTCGTGAAAATTTAGGCCAACCGATGCGCAATATGTTCCGCGCCATCAAACGTTTGATCGAAGAGCATGACGATATTCAAGTAGTTTACCCGGTGCATATGAATCCGGCAGTACGTGAAGTAGCAGATGAGGTATTGGGTCGCGATCCGCGTATCCATTTGATCGAGCCGTTAGAAGTTTTGGATTTCCACAACTTTGCAGCACGTTCGTTCTTTATCCTGACTGACTCTGGTGGCATTCAAGAAGAGGCACCCTCATTAGGTAAGCCGGTATTGGTCCTTCGTGATACGACTGAACGCCCTGAAGGTATTAGTGCGGGAACGCTTAAGCTTGCGGGAACGGACGAAGAAACAATTTACGGAATGGCCAAAGAATTGCTGACGGATGAAGCGGCTTATAAAGCAATGTCGCAAGCATCTAATCCATACGGAGACGGTAAAGCATCTGCTCGGATTGTAGAAGCATTGCACACTTATTTCTCGAAGTTGTAAAAGAGTGAATCGCCGATTCCACTTTTCGTGTTGTCTAGTTGCAAGTGCCCAGCTCTTCGGGATGTAAGCCACTCTAGCTGTGCGGCAAAGAACGCCGCTTCGCCAGATTGTCTTACACCTGTCAGAGCTAAACAGGCACTTTCACTTTTCGTGTTGTCCAGTTGCATCGGCTAGCTCCTCGGGGTCTTAAGTCAGCCTGGCTGTGTGGCTGAAAAAACGCCACTTCGCCATTCTGCCTTAAGCCTGTCGGAGCTAAAATAGCCGATTCCACTTTTCGTGTTGTCTAGTTGCAAGTGCCCAGCTCTTCGGGATGTAAGCCACTCTAGCTGTGCGGCAAAGAACGCCGCTTCGCTAGATTGTCTTACACCTGTCAGAGCTAAACAGGCACTTTCACTTTTCTTGTTGTCTAGTTGCATCGGCTAGCTCCTCGGGGTCTTAAGTCAGCCTGGCTGTGTGGCTGAAAAACGCCACTTCGCCATTCTGCCTTAAGCCTGTCGGAGCTAAAATAGCCGATTCTACTTTTCTTGTTAAAGTTTGTCGACAATATGTCAGAGGGAAATCGCTTGTGAAGTTTTTCACTTCTACTAATTGACATGATTTTACCCCTAATGTATGCTTACAAAGGGTATGCATGAGAAGGTTTTCTTACATAGAATATGTAATTTGGAAGCCTGATGCGACTACTCTTTTTGAGGGTGTAATGTCAAATCAACGAAGTTCGAGGGGGTTGTCATGCGCCCAACAAAAAGGCCCTTGCAAGCGATGGCAATTTACAGCGCCATCCTCTCACAACTTGTCGGGTCCGTACTCATCGGGGTGTTTACAGGTATGTGGCTCGATGAAAGGATCGGAACCGCCCCGTTTTTCATGATCATCTGCCTATTCATAGGCATTACTGCCGGTGTTTGGGCAATGCTTCAGACTGTCCGCAAATTCGAATCAGGAGACAAGTGAAAATGGATGGACTTAGGGAGATATATACAAGGCTGAAAAAGATGATCCTTTTCATCTTAGCGTTCTACGTTATTGGTTGGGGGTTTACCTCTTATCAAGAAGTGTTCGCAGGTCTCATCATCGGAACTTTGTTCGGCATTTACAACATGTGGATTCTCGTTCGTCGGATGGAGAAATTCGACCGAGCGGTGGCTGAAGGCTCGAAAGTTCGTTCGCTTGGAACGGCATTACGGTTTGCATCAGGTGTTGCAGCTGTGGCGATTGCCATTTTATTCGCAGAGCACATTCACTTGGTCAGTACAGTAATTGGGTTGATGGTCCCTTATGCTCTGTTATTAACAGAGCGGATTGTTTATCACGTGAAACACCATTAAGAATGTGGAAAGAGAGGTGAAACTATCGTGGAACATGGCGCTCCTATGCTCAAGGTGTTCGGGATCTGGTTCAACCTATCGAACGTTATGATGCTACTTGTAGCCGCTCTTATCGTCTTCCTAATTGCTTTTGTCGCTACACGGAATTTGCAACTTAAACCGACGGGTATGCAAAACTTCATGGAATGGATCATGGATTTCGTGAAAGGGATAATCAAAAGCAATATGGATTGGAAAGATGGTGGCCGATTCCATGTTCTTGGAATCACCCTGATTATGTTCATTTTTGTGTCGAACATGTTGGGACTTCCATTTGCAATAGTTGTCAACGGAGATCTGTGGTGGAAATCACCAACAGCTGATCCGACGGTAGCAATGACACTAGCCGCAACGGTACTAGTTTTGAGCCATTTTTATGGGATCAAGCTAAAAGGACTAAAAGGATATGGCGGAAGCTATCTTAAGCCCATGCCATTCCTATTTCCTTTAAAGATTATTGAGGAATTCGCAAATACGCTGACACTCGGTCTGCGTCTTTACGGTAACATCTATGCGGGGGAAATCTTGTTAACTTTGTTAGCAGGCCTCGCATCAGCAAGTGCTTTCGGATTTGCAACAGCTATTTTACCAATGATGGCGTGGCAAGGGTTCTCGATCTTTATCGGGGCAATCCAATCATTTATTTTCGTTATGTTGACGATGGTCTATTTATCGCATAAAGTTGCCGACGACCATTGAGTATAAACTGCTCATCGAGCAAACAAAAAAACAACTATCCTGAGGAGGACACATTACAATGACAGGTTCATTAGGTTTATTAGCAGCAGCAATCGCAGTAGGTTTAGCAGCACTAGGCGCGGGTATCGGTAACGGTCTTATCGTTTCAAAAACAGTTGAAGGTATCGCTCGCCAGCCAGAAGCTCGTGGCGTATTACAAACAACTATGTTCATCGGTGTTGCATTGGTTGAGGCATTGCCAATCATCGCTGTAGTTATCGCGTTCATCGTTATGAACCAATAGTATTTTTATACAAAAAGTTAAATGGTGGGGATGCTTCGACATGGTTTTCGCCATTTAAACTTGTATGAACTAGTATTTTTCAGAAACACAACTTACGAAAATAAAAGATCTTACTATAGAAGAAATTGCATTTTAGGCTCTTGAAGGGAGTGAAACAATCGTGTTTTTTGATCACCTCGTACTCGGTGCAACCGGGGAGTTTTTGAATATTGGAGACATTCTCGCTACACTTGTGATCTTCATTTTACTAATGTTGCTATTGAAGAAGTTCGCATGGGGTCCTTTGATGGGCATAATGCAGCAACGTGAAGATTTGATCAAGAGTGAGATCGAAACTGCTGAAAACAGCCGTCTAGAATCACACAAATTGCTTGAAGAGCAGCGCAGCCTTCTTAAAGATGCGCGTACACAAGCACAAGAAATCGTTGAAAACGCTAAAAAGCAAGGCGAAGTTTCGCGTGAGGAAATCATTACAACTGCACGTGCTGAATCTGCTCGCATGAAAGATGCTGCAGTTCAGGAAATTGCTAACGAAAGAGATAAAGCGATTTCAGCTGTTCGTGAAGAAGTTGTGGCATTGTCACTACTTGCTGCTACGAAAGTGCTTGAAAAAGAAATCTCTGAGGAAGACAACCGTCAGTTGATTAATGAAACGATTGCGAAGGCAGGCGAAGTTCAGTGAGTCAAGTTGCAGAACGCTACGCTTTAGCATTGTTCCAAGTCGCTCAAAAGCATGAATCGTCTTTGGCAATTGAACATGATTTACGTGAAGTGAAAAAAGTCTTTGAAATGACTCCTGAACTTTACAATTTGATTGTTTCTCCAAAACTTTCAGCTGATAAAAGAACAAACTTAATCAATGAAGTGTTTCATGAGGCAAATCCGTTTGTCGTTAACACACTTCAATTGATGGCAGAACGCAAACGTCTGAACGAAGTTGGCTCATTGGCTGATGAGTTTATTGCTTTATCTAATCATGCACAAGGAATCGAAGATGCAGAAGTATATTCTACACGTCCATTGACTGAAGAAGAACGTGCATCGATTTCTTCTGTATTCGCTAAAAAAATTGGTAAACAATCTTTGCGAATTGAAAATATTATCGACCCATCGTTGATCGGTGGATTACGTATTCAAATCGGTAACCGTATTTATGACAGCAGCGTGAGCACGAAACTGGCACGTTTGCAACGTCAACTAATCGGTTAATTATGAAATTATGAGAGGGTGACATACATGAGCATCAAAGCTGAAGAAATCAGCGGTCTGATTAAACAACAGATTGAAAATTATCAATCAGAGATGAAAGTTGACGACGTTGGTACAGTAATTACCATTGGTGATGGTATCGCGCGCGCTCATGGCCTCGACAATGTCATGGCTGGAGAACTTGTAGAGTTCTCAACTGGTGCTATTGGTATGGCGCAAAACTTGGAAGCCAACAACGTTGGTATTATTATCCTTGGCCCTTACACAGACATCAAAGAAGGCGATGAAGTACGTCGAACTGGCCGTATTATGGAAGTACCGGTAGGACACGAACTTATCGGACGTGTAGTAAATCCACTTGGACAACCTGTTGACGGTCTTGGACCAATCAACACAACAAAATCTCGTCCAATTGAAAGTCCTGCACAAGGTGTAATGGCCCGTAAATCGGTTCATGAGCCACTTCAAACAGGTATTAAAGCGATTGATGCACTTGTGCCAATCGGTCGTGGACAGCGTGAGTTGATCATCGGTGACCGTCAGACAGGTAAAACTTCTGTAGCGATCGATACGATTTTAAACCAAGCTGACCAAGATATGATTTGTATCTACGTGGCAATCGGACAAAAAGAATCTACTGTACGTAACGTAGTAGAAACTTTCCGTAAAAATGGAGCATTAGATTACACAATCGTTGTAACAGCTTCAGCTTCACAACCAGCTCCATTATTGTACTTGGCGCCTTATGCAGGTATTACAATGGCAGAAGAATTCATGTTTGAAGGCAAACACGTGTTAATCGTCTATGATGATTTAACAAAACAAGCATCTGCTTACCGTGAACTTTCACTACTACTTCGTCGTCCACCAGGCCGTGAAGCTTACCCAGGTGACGTTTTCTACTTGCACTCACGTTTACTAGAACGTGCTGCAAAATTAAACGAAACTCTTGGTTCAGGTTCTATCACAGCATTGCCGTTCGTTGAAACGCAAGCTGGCGATATTGCTGCATATATTCCAACAAACGTTATCTCGATTACAGATGGTCAGATTTTCCTTCAGTCGGATCTATTCTTCTCGGGTGTACGCCCAGCGATCAATGCGGGTCTTTCTGTATCACGTGTTGGTGGTTCAGCTCAGATCAAAGCAATGAAAAAAGTTGCGGGTACATTACGTCTTGACTTGGCTGCTTTCCGTGAACTTGAGTCATTCTCACAGTTTGGTTCAGATCTTGATGCTGCAACTGCTGCGAAACTTGAGCGTGGGAAACGTACAGTTGAAGTCTTGAAGCAAGACTTGAACAATCCAATCAAAGTTGAAAAACAAGTTGTTATTTTCTACGCGTTAACTCGTGGATTCCTTGACGATATCGCGATCAACGACATTTCTCGCTTTGAAGCTGAATTGACAAGCTGGTTAGATCTAAACCACACAGAAATTTTGGATACTATTCGCACAACTCAAGGATTACCAGCTGATGACGCATTTGCTGCAGCGATTAACGAATTCAAACGCACATTTGCAAAATCTGAGTAATATCGAGTTCGAATAAGAAGAAAAAATAATAAGGTGGTGAAATACCAGTGGCATCATTACGCGATATAAAAAACCGAATTACGTCAACGAAGAAAACAAGTCAAATCACAAGAGCCATGCAAATGGTTTCTGCATCTAAACTAAGCCGTGCGGAAGTAAACGCGAAAGCGTTCGTTCCATACATGCACAAAATTCAGGATGTTGTCGCATCTATCGCAGCTGGATCTTCAGATACTAGCAACCCGATGATGATTGCTCGCCCTGTAAAGAAAACCGCTTATTTAGTGATTACATCAGATCGTGGGCTAGTAGGTGGATATAACAGTAATATTCTTCGTACTGTTATGGCTAAAATCCGCGAACGCCATACATCTAATGACGACTTTGTAATCCTCAGCGTTGGCCGGAAAGGAAAGGAATTCTTTGCGAAGCAAGGAATGACGATTCTTGAGAGTGCAATCGCACTTCCGGATCATCCGACGTTTGCGGATATTAAAGAAATAACGCGCAAAGCTGTTGGTATGTTCTCAGATGGTACGTATGACGAAGTTTATATGTACTACAATCACTTTGTTTCAGCTATTCAACAAGAAGTCACAGAGAAAAAAGTCTTGCCGCTGACGGATATTCAACCGACAGGATCAACTGCATCGTATGAGTTTGATCCTTCAGCAGAAGCAATTTTGGAAGTTTTACTTCCTCAATACGCAGAAAGCTTAATCTTTGGGGCTGTTCTTGACGGCAAAGCGAGTGAACATGCTGCATCCATGACAGCAATGAAGAGCGCGACTGATAATGCGTCTGATTTGATTAGTGGACTTACACTTCAATACAACCGTGCACGCCAAGCAGCAATCACACAGGAAATTACAGAGATTGTTGGCGGAGCATCTGCTTTAGAATAAAACATACAGAAGTATTCATGTAGACTCGACAGGCTAATGGCGAAATGCACTAGAAATTTTATTTCTAGAGTAGATTGCCTGAGAGCCTGTAAAATCTAGATGCTACATTCTAAAAATGAGTATCCCGTATAGGGAATTTTATAAAAAAGTAAGACAGGAGGGAACAGCATGAATACAGGACACGTTCTTCAGGTTATGGGACCTGTTGTAGATATCAAGTTCGCTAACGGACAGCTACCAGCTATTTATAACGCCTTAACTGTAAATATTGATCGTCCCGGCCAAGATCAAGTCGTTTTAACGCTTGAAGTGGCTCTTCACCTTGGTGATGATTCAGTCCGTACAATCGCGCTGGAATCCACTGATGGATTACAACGTGGTTCAGTAGTAACTGACTTGGGCAAAGCAATTTCTGTTCCAGTTGGAGATGTAACATTAGGCCGTGTATTCAACGTGCTTGGTGAAGTTATCGATTTAGGGGAAGAAATTCCAGCAGCAGTGCGTCGCGATCCGATTCACCGTTTAGCACCTACATTTGAGCATCTTTCCACAGAAGTTGAAATTCTTGAAACAGGTATCAAAGTTGTCGATTTGCTTGCACCTTATATCAAAGGTGGTAAAATCGGTCTCTTCGGTGGTGCCGGTGTAGGTAAAACAGTTCTTATTCAAGAATTGATTAACAACATCGCACAAGAACACGGTGGTTTATCCGTATTCGCTGGTGTTGGTGAACGTACACGTGAAGGAAATGACTTGTTCTTTGAAATGAGCGATTCTGGCGTTATTAAGAAAACGGCTATGGTTTTCGGCCAAATGAACGAGCCACCGGGTGCACGTATGCGTGTTGCTTTGACTGGTTTAACAATGGCAGAATACTTCCGTGACGAACAAGGCGCAGACGTTCTTCTATTCATCGATAACATTTACCGTTTCACACAAGCAGGATCTGAGGTATCTGCATTACTAGGCCGTATGCCATCAGCAGTTGGTTACCAACCAACACTTGCTACTGAAATGGGTCAATTACAAGAGCGTATCACGACGACAAGCAAAGGGTCAGTAACATCGATTCAAGCAATTTATGTACCAGCCGATGACTATACGGATCCGGCTCCGGCTACAACGTTTGCTCACTTAGATGCAACGACTAACCTTGAGCGTAAACTTTCTGAGATGGGTATTTACCCAGCAGTGGATCCTTTAGCATCAACTTCTCGTGCATTGTCACCAGAAATTGTTGGCGAAGAACATTACGGAATCTCGCGTGAAGTTCAAGAAACTTTGCAGCGCTACAGAGAATTACAAGATATTATTGCAATCCTTGGTATGGATGAGCTAAGTGATGAGGACAAGCTGACGGTTAACCGTGCACGCCGCGTTCAAAACTTCCTTTCTCAAAACTTCCACGTTGCTGAACAGTTCACTGGCCAAAAAGGTTCTTATGTTCCAGTTCAAGAAACGATCAAAGGATTCAGAGGAATTCTTGATGGAAAATATGACCACTTGCCAGAAGATGCTTTCCGTTTAGTTGGACGCATTGAAGATGTTATTGCAAAAGCAAAAGGCATGGGCGTAGAAGTCTAAAACCAGGGACCAGGAGGGAAAAAAATGAAGACCATTACAGTCAATATTGTCACTCCCGACGGCCCGGTATACGATTCAGAAGTATCTATGGTTATTGCAGTTACAGCAACAGGTGAGATGGGTATTTTACCAGGTCACATTCCAACAGTAGCTCCTCTTGGAATCGGTGCAGTCCGATTAAAGAAAGACAACTCGACAGAATTAGTTGCGGTAAACGGCGGATTTCTTGAAATCCGTCCTGAAAAAGTGACTATCCTTGCACAATCGGCTGAACGCGCAACAGAAATCGATCTGTCTCGTGCTCAGGAATCCGCTAAACGTGCAGAAGCACTTTTACAGGCAAATAAAGATGAAATCGACTTTAAACGTGCAGAATTGGCGTTAAAGCGTGCGATGAATCGTATCAACGTTTATGAGGGTAATGTTTAAAGAAAAGTGAAAGAGCCCGTGTAGATTCGACGGGCATAAGACGCACTGACGAAGCGGCGTTCTTTGCCGCACAGTCAGAGTGGCTTATGACCCTAGAATCTGGGCACTGAAGCTAGACAGCAAGAAAAGTGAAAGCGGCCGTTCAGCTCCGACAGGCATAAGGCAGACCAACAGTGTGGCGCACTTTGCCACGCAGGTGGGTTGGCTTATGACCCGAGGAGTTGGCCGTTGGAACTAGAAAATAAAGAAAAGCAGAAGCGGGCAAAAGGGCAATTGACTTTTGTCCGCTTTTTCAATTTACGAAAGGATGGATAACATGGAAAACATGATTGGGCAAACAGCATTGATTTCTATTTTTAGCCATATTTTCTTCACCGGAGTTGCTTTTTATGCAATGCGTGCATTAATGTTTGAAAAATTTATTCACAAGCACCATGTGTTACAGGCTCAAATTCTGTATATTTTTCTTAGTATTTCAATAGGGACGATGGTATCTACTTTTTTCCTAAATATTTCATCTTGGTCTAGGCAATTGCCTTATCTGTTTTAAAATTGCCGTTTTGCCATGGCCTTGAAGTTCATAGCTGTGGCAAAACGGCAAAATTATATTTCCGGGGAAATAAAAGAGTATATAAGGTTTACGCTAATGACAGTGGGGAAAAGGTTTAATAGAAATACTTTTAAAACATGACTTTTAGCCCTAACGGACATAAAAGTGAATAGGTATACGAACAATGTAGTGTTCCGATTAATAATAGAACAAAATGAGAGTATAGTTGCTTGTTTTTTATTAAAAAAAAAGGTAATATGAATAAGGTTTTGGTTCTAAATAATGACATTGGACTTTTAATTGTAGATGAGATATATAGATGAATATTAAACATATGGAGGGCATATTAGTGGATCAGATTATTGTAAAAGGCGGCCAAAAGTTAAAAGGAAAGGTACGGGTAGAAGGTGCTAAAAATGCAGTTCTCCCTGTATTGGCTGGAGCATTATTAGCTTCTAAAGGCTCAAGTGTAATTAAAGAAGTACCGAATTTAGCAGATGTATACACAATCCAAGAGGTCTTGAAAAGCTTGAACGTTTCCATTGAGTATTTCCCAGAAAAAAATGAAATGCTAATTGATTCTTCTGCAACGTTATCGAGCGAAGCACAATTTGAATATGTGCGTAAAATGCGTGCCTCAATTTTGGTAATGGGACCAGTTCTTGCGCGTAATGGTTTTGCTCGTGTAGCGTTGCCTGGTGGCTGTGCAATTGGATCACGTCCCATCGATCAGCACTTAAAAGGTTTTGAAGCAATGGGTGCGAGCATTACATTTGGGAACGGATTTGTTGAAGCAAAAACAGTAGGCCGTTTACGTGGCGCGAAAATCTATTTGGATTTTCCGAGTGTAGGCGCAACTGAAAATATTATGATGGCTGCTGCTTTAGCAGAAGGCACAACACTTATCGAAAATGCTGCTAAAGAACCTGAAATTGTTGATTTAGCTAATTACATAAATGAGATGGGTGGTCGCGTTATTGGCGCGGGTACAGATACGATGCGCATCGAAGGTGTAGAAGAGATGCATGGTGCTGAACATTACATCATCCCAGATCGTGTTGAAGCAGGAACGTTTATGGTCGCAGCTGCAATTACAGAAGGCGATGTAACGATTGAAAACGCTGTGCCAGAACATATGACAGCATTGATTTCTAAAATGGGTGAAATGGGTGTTGATATTCAAGAAACAGCAGAAGGATTGCGTATCCGTGCAAGTCGTCCGCTCCGTTCAATCGATATCAAAACAATGCCACATCCAGGATTCCCAACAGATATGCAATCGCAGATGATGTCATTAATGCTAACGGCAACTGGCAATGGTATTTTGACGGAAACAGTTTTTGAAAATCGCTTTATGCATGTGGAAGAATTCCGTCGCATGAATGCTGCAGTTAAAATTGAAGGACGTTCGGTAATTATGGAAGGTCCCTCAAAGCTTCAAGGAGCTGAAGTTGCGGCTACAGATTTAAGAGCTGCGGCTGCATTGATTCTTGCGGGACTTGCTGCAGATGGAATTACACGAGTAAACGAACTTTATCATTTGGATCGCGGCTATGTTAACTTTCATTTAAAACTAGCAGCTTTAGGCGCAGACATTGAGCGTGTAACTACTGAACAGATTGATGTTAAAGTTGAGCAATTGGTCTAATACGTTTATAAAGGGCTTGCGGCACTGTTTACCAGTCTCGCAAGCTTTTTCAATTGCTGTGAATAAATCGAGGAATTTTTGTCAATGAGATCTACATTATGATAAAATACTCTGTTAAGAGAATCTTTTTGAAGGTACATAAAAATGGTGGGAAATTTTTGTCAATGAGGAGTTTTCTATCGTTGAGTAGTAGGGAAGTCAAACGGATTTGTGCATTTTGTACATATGCCGTTCGAAAAGCGCTAGATTATAAGTCGTCAAACGGAATAACTGGTTTAAAAGGAGTGCGAGCTTAATGTTTTCTAAAGATATCGGAATCGATCTAGGGACTGCAAATGTATTAATATATGTTAAAGGCAAAGGAATCATTTTGAACGAACCTTCAGTAGTAGCCATGGATAAGAAAACAAATGAAATCGTGGCTATTGGAAAAGAAGCGCATAAAATGATTGGTAGAACGCCAAAACACATTGTGTCTGTCCGTCCATTGAGAGATGGAGTAATCCACGATTTTGATGTTACTGAAGCAATGCTGAAGCACTTTATTCATATTTTAAAGTTAAAGGGTTTTATGTCAAAGCCACGCATTCTAATATGTTGTCCGACGAATGTCACGAGTATTGAACAAAATGCAATCCGTGAAGTCGCAGAAAAAGCAGGTGCCAAAAAAGTGTACGTGGAAGTCGAACCAAAAGTAGCGGCAATTGGTGCCGGTCTTGATATCTATCGACCAAACGCCAGCATGGTCATTGATATTGGTGGTGGGACGACGGATATCGCAGTTTTATCTATGGGGGATATTGTCACAAGTGAAACCATTAAAATAGCCGGTGACCGCTTTGATCAGCAGATAATGACTTATATTAAACATCACCATAAGTTGTTGATTGGTGAAAAAACTGCCGAAAAGATTAAGCAGGAAATTGGGACAGCAGTATCGTGTACCAAAGCAAAAGAAATAGAAATACGTGGACGTGATCTGTTAACGGCTTTTCCAAAAACGTTGATCATTACTTCACCGGAAATCGAAACTGCTTTACGGGATTCGATTCAATCGATAGTTGAAGCAGCGCGAATGGTATTGGAGAAAACGCCACCTGAACTAGCGTCAGACATTGTGGAAAGTGGCGCAATTTTAACGGGTGGTGGCGCATTAGTGGACGGGCTGGATCAGTTATTAGCCGGAAAATTAGAAATCCCTGTTTCAATTGCCGAAAATCCATTGGAATGTGTTGTGTTGGGAACGGGTCTGATGCTGGAGGCGAAAGAAAATATTTTTCGCCACCGAAAATAAGGGCGATCGGCAGATAGTCAAAGTAGAATATTCTAGTTATACTAACTACAGTTTATCTATTCGAGTTTTGTTTGGAATTCGATAATTCAGTAGATGGAAAGGTTGACGGAGTGAATGGCTGAACTGAAGAAAAACTTTTCTCTTCGAAAAAAAACGTCTAAAGATGCAGCAAGTACAGAGAATCCGAAAAAGACGTGGTGGGTTCAAATACGGCTGTTTCCAATCTGGCTTCGTATTATCATTGTCATTGCATTGATTGCGTTAGCGGTTGTTTTAGGCGTCATGATTGGCTTTGGTGTCATTGGTGATGGTGAACCGGCGGATGCGCTGAAGTGGGAAACTTGGCAGCATATAGTAGATATCATGAGTGGCAAATAACGAAAAACTTCACCTAGTAGATGGCACTTGAAAAAAGAGTAGTAGACACTGTAAAGTAAGATAAAAGGAGCTGGATCAATTGTTGACAACAGAACAAATTCAAGCAATTTTACCTCATCGCTACCCATTTTTGATGGTAGACCGCATTTTAGAAATTGAAGCTGGCAAGAAAGCTGTTGGCTTAAAAAATGTATCGGCAAACGAAGAGTTTTTTAATGGGCATTTTCCAGGGTACCCTGTTATGCCAGGTGTTTTAATCGTTGAAGCGCTCGCACAAGTTGGTGCAGCCGCTGTGCTACAATTAGATGCCAATAAAGGCCGTCTAGCATTTTTTACAGGCATCGACAACTGCCGATTTAAAAGACAAGTTGTGCCGGGTGATCAGTTGCGTTTAGAAGTAGTATTGACAAAATTGCGCGGTTCAATGGGCAAAGGTCATGCAATTGCTACAGTGGATGGGGAAATTGCGTGCGAATGCGATATTCTCTTTGCACTGGGACCAGTAGCTTCAGCAGAGTAAGTTGCTAAAGCTGCACATCTAAATTTGGCGTTTGGAAATGGAGGCTAGTCATATGTACAAATCACTGCCACCAAGTGTGAAAAGCAGTATTACAAAATCCATCTCGAAAGTATTCGAAAAATACATGACTCAAATTGAATGGCAAGAAGAGAAATACCAGTTAGTCGACTTTATGGCTGCTTGGAAAGCATATATTGAAAATGAGGCAAAGTGGTATAAACAAGTACCGAAAGAAACGAAGCTTGCTCCTGCATTTCACGAAAGTATTGCAGAAAGAATCAATCAAACAATTGAACGGATAGTAAACGAATCCCCTTCTGAAGAACAAGTTGCCCGCATTGAAGCCAAACAAGAACTTTTACATACCTCTTATGACTATGCATGCAGAGCAGAAGCGGATTTTATTGAAGAAAAGCTGGTAAAAAAATCACTCGATTAAAGTTTGAGTAAACGAATAAACATCGCTTCCATTCATTTAAGAATAAAAAAGCTGTTCCTGAAAGTCAGAATGTAGACTTTCAGGAACAGCTTTTTATATGGGATTTTAAGGTGCCATTAAGTTTCGTCTTTACGAAGCCCTGGCCGTGTACGCATATCGATTTCAAAGCGTTCGAGTAAGTCCTGGCCTTCAAGTCCATCTTCTAGCAACTCTGACAGCAAAGTTTCTGCGTATTTTCGACGAGCTCGTTTTAGTGTACCTTTCATTAAGACTGAAACATGATCACCCATGATTTTCACATCATGAACTTCTACTTCAAAAGGGGCAGGTTCGTTTCCAGGATAAGAAATGACAACTTGGACGGCGACCGTCTCTTTTGTTTTTTTTAGCTGATCAAACGTCTCTTGATGTTCTAAATCAATCAGCATTTCAAGAATCCACGAGCGTTCACTATTTTCTTGGTTGATGATGATGCCGTCATTTACCGGATAATCCGTCACTTGGTCATCTTTTTCAATACCCAATGACAGCATTTTAAATGTTTTCATTTAGCAATGCCTCCTATACAACTTTGTTTCAGTATAGCATATTGAAGATTTGGCTGGCATACAGAAAAAGCTTGTTTGGAAATATCCAGATTCTACTAAAAATCAGTTTTGATTTGCAGTGCACTCGTATGAAAACTGAACAAACTCAACTAATAGCAGCGAAAACTATTTTTAGCAATCGATCAAAAATGAAATATGATAGAGGAAAAGCCCTGAAAAATTATTTTTCCTACTTTGCAAAGAATTCAATCTTCTTAGTATGCTCTAGTTAAGTAAAGGGGGTGAGAAAATGAATCAAGTTGGGATTGTAGGGCGTTTAACAAAAGATCCATCCATGCGAGTCATGAATGAAGGTCGGATACATACTTCCTTCATCGTTGCAGTTTCGAGAAACTACAAAAATCAGAAAGGAGAAATAGAAACAGATTTTGTACTTTGTTCCAGCTGGGGGAAACCGGCGCATAATGTCTCGAAATACTGCGTCAAAGGTTCACTCGTCGCAGTTACGGGACGTCTTCAGTCACGCTCCTACGATAAAGAAGACGGCACACGTATTTATGTGACAGAAGTACTCGGTGATCAAATTCGATTCCTCGATAAAAGAAAGTCACAAGAAGAAAATGCTCCGCAGTCAGAAGTGCCGCAAAACGATGCAGACTTCGATTTCCAACCGCCACAAACTGAACAAATCAATGCATAAATGAGTAAACAAAGGAGGCACTTAGCTATGCCAAAAGATGTGCAGCTGCAGCTAGAAGTGCATATGGAGCAATTAATCAAACTAACGGCTTTGCTCCATCAACGATTGGCAGAGGCCGAGCGGGAACTAAGTGAACTGAAAGTGATTTTCCGCTCGATTCAAAAAGGGTGAGTATTCGCGTCTAAAAGGGGAAATCCGGCCAGGTGGGGACCTGGCCGGATTATTTAACGCTAATTAAAGTGTGTAAGTAAATAATTCTTTCAAGTCGTGATCAGAAAGGTCGGTCATCCATTGACTCGATTGAATAAATTCTTCTGACATCGATTGTTTTTGAACCAATAACGAATCAATTTTCTCCTCAATCGTCCCGATTGTCACAAATTTATGAACATGAACAAATTGGGTTTGACCAATCCGGTAAGCACGGTCAGTCGCCTGATTTTCCACAGCTGGATTCCACCATCTGTCTGCATGTAAGACATGCGTTGCGGCTGTTAAGTTAAGACCCGTACCGCCTGCTTTTAAAGACAAGATGAAAATCGGGAATTTTCCAGCTTGGAACTGAGCCACTAAGGTATCCCGTTGTTGTTTTGGCATGCTGCCTGTTAAGAATGGCACTTCGTGTCCGTATAATTCATTGATTGCCTGTTGCAACAAATGTCCCATCCCGATGTATTGCGTGAAAATCAAACATTGTTCCCCGCGTTCAGCAATTTCTCCGGCTAAGGTCACAATGCGCTCCAGTTTTTGAGAACGAGGCAAAACTTCAGCAGCGTTGGTATACGGCTCTTTCAAGTAAAGAGACGGATGATTACATAGCTGCTTTAATTTACTAAGCATTTTCAAGACTAGTCCTTTTTTCTCGAATCCTGTGAGCGTCTCCATTTTCTGCACCGTATCCTGGACAAGTCCTTCGTAAAGAGCCGCTTGCTCTGGTGTTAGAGGACAATATTCCAGCTGTTCTTGTTTTTCAGGCAAGTTTAACTGAAGATCCGGATCTTTTTTCGTCCGGCGTAGCAGGAACGGCTGAATCCGCTGACGCAATTTTTCTTTGTGTTCTTCAGAATTATCCCGTTCAATTGGAATCATGAAGTTTTCTTGGAATTGCTTAATCCGATAGAGATAGCCTTTGTTGATAAAATCGAAAATTGACCACAATTCAGACAAACGGTTTTCAATTGGTGTTCCTGTCAAGGCAATGTGATGGTCACCTTTAAATTTTCGAATGGTCCGGGATTGTTTTGTGTACATATTCTTGATGTTCTGCGCTTCATCGAGTGTAATACTCGACCAGTGCAAGCTTTGCATTTCCTCACCATCCGAAGAGGCGATGCCATAAGTCGATAAAACAACATCCGGTTTTTCTTCAGCTAAGAAGGCATTAAATTCTTCGCCTTTCGGACGGATGCTTCCGTAATGAGTGACGACCTTTAGCTCAGGCGCAAAACGTTCTAATTCTTTTTGCCAGTTGCCGAGTACTGAAGTTGGGCAGACGATGAGCGATGGTTGATCGGGATTTTTTCCATGGACATGAAGCAAATAGGTGATCAACTGAACCGTTTTTCCAAGCCCCATATCGTCTGCCAAACAAAGTCCAAAGCCTTCTTCACGCATAAACACCAAATAATCGAAACCAATTTTCTGGTAAGGACGTAGCTCTGTCAATAAATTCTTTGGCAAGGGTGCCTCAGGTAAGTCGCGTTTGTCCAGTAGTTTATCCAGCAATGTTTTTAGCGATCGGTTCAAATGAAATTCAACTAATGGATCTTCCTCATCAGCCGTTTCCTCCAACATGATATCAGGGACATTTTGGAACAACATATCTTTGATTGTCCAATCAGCATCTTCTGCTTCTTCAATCATCTTCCGCAATTGCATCAATAAGTTTGAATCGACACGCACCCATTCGTTCCCAATACGAATAAATTCTTTGTTCTCAGACACTAAGCGTTGGAAATCTTGCATGCTCAGCTCATGACCGTTTAAGGAAAACTGCCAGTCAAAATTAATGATTTGATCAAGCCCGACAACCGATGCTTTTTTGATTGGTGAATTGACATTCGCTTTGACGCGGATTTTTGATTCTTGAACAACTTTCAACCAAGACGGAATGGACACTTCAATACCGAAAGCTTGCAAAATTTCTGCATCATTGCGCAGAAACTCAAGAATTTCTGCGTCTGTCCATTCGGTATGATAAAAGCGATCTTCATCAAAACTTTCAATAGAAGGGCATAAACTCAGTAGCAACGATTGACGTTTTTTGATATCTTCAGCAAAAGAGCGCCATCTCTCTGGTAAAGCTTTATCGATGAGTTCATCTGCACGGCGCTTAGATGGAGACCAGTAAACACTGCCACGCTTCGAACGCATAACCACTTTAAAAGACCAAAATTCATTAGCATCCGGTTCGCTCAGCTGCACTGCTACGACATAATCGTCAGCATCCGGTAACCCTTGCCAACCTGCTTGTTGAACAAAACCTTGAATATAAGGAAGTTGAGCTACTGATAATCCTTTTTGGCGCAATTGATGTTGAATGGTATCAGCAAGAAACGTTCGAATTTCACTATCTCCATAGGCATCGTGAATGATAATATTATTTTCTTCAATTGTCACATGATCCCATAGCTTAGGATCACTTAACGAGTCTGCCACTTTTCCGGCAAGCTTCAACCAGCCCTCATCTTCAGCGCGCTGTCCGACAAATGTAACGTAATGGTGAGGTTCGCTTTGAAATAGACGAACAAAATCAGCGGGAGTCAAGACCAAATCCAGGCCATCAGTCTGTGCAGTCAAGCCAAAAAAGCTGTCTTTATCCAGAAAATATAAATACGACTTCCAGATTTCAGGAGGAATCCGGTTGCCGGCTTCATTGACCGCTTGAATACGGAAAAGTTCTCCACGGGTAATGGTTAAATAATAGAGACGGCTTCCTTCAGTTTGGAATTGATTCATATAAGATTTCCTTTCTCGATCTCTTCTTGCAGTGCACGCAGGCGTTTGTTCTGTGTCCGGATTTCAGCAATATAAGCAGTCCAAAAGTCCAGTTGGCCACTTTTTTTACAGGCTGCTTTCATCTTTTTCCAGATTCGGACCGCTTGTTTGTAGCTTGGACGGTTCCGTTCTTCAAGATGAGCCAGCGCGTATCGGTGAAAGAGCGGCAGCACATAGTCAGGTGCCTCATTCTGTACTTCTTTAAGACCGCACTCCTCTGCAAAATACAAAGGGGAATTGTGAAGGTGATGCAATTCTGCCCACTGTTTATACAATTGCTTTTCGATTAAATAAGCAGAGTACGCAGGCAACCCATAATGACCAAACTGCTTGAATAGATCTTCCCAGTCTAATTCGCTTAATTCGATTTGTGAAAACAAGCGACTGAGCGTTCGAACATATTGATGCCGGTATTGTGTATAGAGTCCTTCAAAGAGAAATGTTTTTACGTGAGGCTTGATGGCCAAGAGAATACTGGTCAGCGCTTGTAAGTGCCCTTCATTTTCAGCAAGAACAGCTAAAGCGACCCAGTCGTGTGTTTCGTTTGGCGATATTTTTTTAACGTCCAATTCTCTCTTTAACAAAACGGCAAAAAAAGTTTTTAAACGTTCATCCGGATTTTTAAATGCCAACAGTTCTTCTTCACGCAATCTGCTCGTAGTAAACAAGGTAGTCCAAAATAATTCGTAAAGTGAAAAACGCTGTGAAAACGATTGATCTTTTTCTTCTATAAACTCTCGGATTAAGATTTTCAAGTGTTCAAAAAAAGCATCTGTTTCGAATGTCCGGTGCTGCACGCGCAGTTGCTCAAGCAAATCCCGCAATGCATGGATTTCGTCATCAAACCAAGTCTTAAAAAACGAATGGTGAACTTCTTGTGTACCCGTGATAAAAGTCGCCCATACTTCCGTCAAAGAAATAAAATGAGCATAAGTGCGGTAAAGAACCTTCCACTCACGTTCTAAGGGCATATAAGACAATGCGTTTTTCAAACGACCATCATACATTTGTTCAAAATAAAAATAATTGCGTGTTGTGTAATCTGGAATTTCATCGCGCCAGATGCTGCGGATTAGCTTTGTCCACTGCTCAGGAGAGCGCTTCTCAGCTAATAAGGTAAGTTGTTTATTTTCAGGTTCACGCCAAGAGGCCACCCATTCAGAAAGAGAACCAATTTTTTGATACAGCGCAAAAATGACCGCCAATCGATGGCGGCACATCGGCTCCTGTGGACAAGCACAAATTGCCGTAAGCTTGTCAAAGTTCAAAATAACCTTCACTGCATGAGCATCTTTTACAATAGCTTCAAGTAATAAGCGTTCTTCGTTAAATGATTGAATTTGTACACCATCGTGTCGCACTAAAAAGACTGCTTTTCGAACCATTTCTTCATCCAACGCACGAGTCGGTAGAAGTGATTTGTCGATAGCAGCCATATAATTGTGAATCGTATCTTCGAATCTTTTCGCTAGGGATTGAACCGTAGCCATATGCATCGCCCCAAAATAGACTTTCCTTCTATTATACGACTTTCAGACTGCTCCGTAAACGGTGAACAATCGTTTAATGCGGCATAGCCTAAAAAATAGCAAATTTATTTCTGCTTAGTCCTCTTTTTGTGTAAGATAAATGGTATTATAAAAGTTATAAAGACCTAATTATATCGTTTTGGATAGGAGAATGATAGTTGTTCAATTCGTTTGTTTTAGAAATCCCCGACTTGCGTTCTGTTTTGCATCCGAAGGACGTTGGGGCTTGGGAAGTAGTCTATACGAAGGATGAATTGGTGTTTGGTAAAATCAGATGGCAAATTTCATCAGATGGTGATTGTTACAGTATCCACAACCCTCAATTGTTTCCAGAGCACCTAGCGCAAATACAGATTGATTTCAAAATGAACCGAATCGTTTTTTACAAACGGCAATTATCTGATGAGGAGTTTCATGTTTTGGTGGCATGTATTTTGGAACAACTATGTATTTATATTGAGCCAAACGAAATGCATTTTATGGTCACCACTCCACGTCACCGACATCAACGAACACGCACGAAAAAATAACAACGCGATTCTCCTGTGCCTACCAGCTAACCTATTTTGGTTAGTTGGTAGGCTTTTTAGTATTAAGTATTCTCTTGGCACAGGTAGATCGGTATAGAGTGCGATTTTGTAAGTAGTCGTGTGTGAGGAAGAACCTTTGTTAATCGTACTTAGTGAAAGAAATCTGTGCTTCAACTTCGTGAGAAAAAATTTGGGAGGATCACAAAGAACGATGAATCACAGAAATAGCATAAAAGTTGTGACAAAAAATGTTCATAAACGTCTACTATATAAGAAGGTTGTTATGCAATTCTATATTCGAGAAGAAACTTTTATGCTATAATTTATGTAATCAGAATATTACAAATGATTAGAGGGGTGAGTCATATGTTGCATGTAAAGCTCATGAAGCCATTCTATACAAAGAAAGAAGGGCATCTAGTAAAGTTTGTGTTTGCTTATCAGTACTTTTCAATTATGAAAGATGATGAGTTGTTTCACTTTATTCCCGTAGAAGGCAAAGAGATTATCGTCAACCTCAATACCTTTCAAGTAGAAAACCTTTCGGAAGTGTTCGTCTTTCAAAAAGGCAATCGCTTTATCCGCTTGCCTTTGTATCAATTGCTGCTCGTGTCGGATATCCACAAGCATCTTCAAGCAATAGTGCAAGAAGAAAGAGATGAATTGATTGAAGTGAACGAACAAACACGAAAAGAAGCAACCGATGCTATTTACTTTTTAGAGCAGGAAAACTACAGTCGCCTGATCGATGAAGCATTGAGTACAGGAAACCGAGCGATGTTCGATGAGTTATTAATTCAGCAGCGCGAATTACAACAATTACATGGAGGTTTGTAAAGTGGAATTAGTAGCCTATGGATAAAAAACGTCTTTCCAGATTGTAAGGGGAAGGCGTTTTTGAATGCAAAAACAAGCATGTTAAAAGCTCTTTTCCGTTTGAATCGGAAAAGAGCTTTTAAGTATCTACGTTAATCATATGTCACCCCTTACATTAAAGTGTAGAAATTGATAAATAGCATAACGGCTGTTGAGCCAGCTACTCCGATTGCAAGATCTCCCCAACCTAATTCAAGTACTTTATCGAAATTCATAATCATCCGCTCCTTTTTTGTTTTTTTATGGAGATCTTACAGGTAAGTTACGGTGTTTGCTAACTTGTTTTTAGTATAAATGAATGATTTGTGATAAACATCGTACAAAATAACTAAAAATTCTAAAAAATAAAATAAAAAGTTTCCTTTTATCCCGTTCTTGGATAATCTCGGCGTCCGGTGGATTGAACTATGTTATGCGTATTGGTACATTGAATCATAAGAACGGAACAGAAATGAATAGCAAAGGAGTTTTTCAATGAAATTTTATTTGTCTATGGACATGGAAGGCGTCACAGCATTGCCGGACTATACCTATGTAGATGCTAAAGAAAAAAATTACGAACGTGGACGTCGTTTGATGACAGCAGATGCCAATGCGGTTATTCATGGTTCAGTGGATGCGGGTGCTGACAAGTTGTTGGTCAACGACAGTCACTCGAAGATGAATAACCTAATTGCTGAGGAGTTGCAGGAAAGAGCGGAGTTGATTACGAGTGGAGTTAAAGCGTATTCTATGGTTGAAGGTTTAGATAGTAGTTTTACAGGTACTTTTTTTGCATATCATGCATGAGCAGGACAAAAAGGGGTTATGGCTCATTCCATGGTTTTTGCGGTGCGATCAATGTGGATTGATGACGTCGAAATTGGTGAGCTTGGTTTAATACCTATGTTGCCGGCTACTACGGGGTACCCGTATTGTTAGTAGCAGGAGACGATTGTGCGTGCAAAAAAGCACAAGCATTAATCCCGAACAGTACTATAGCAGCTGTTAAACAATCTCTAACGCGTTCAGCGGTGCAAACTTTGCAACCAAAAAAAGCACAACAGCTTCTACATGCACAAACTATACGTGCAATTGAGAACCGGGAAAATGTTAAACCACTCGTTCCACCGGACAAACCGCTATTAAAAATCGAGTTTACCAATTACGGTGAAGCAGAACTTGCCGCCAGGATGCCGGGGTGTGAATTGCAACAACAGACGACCATTGTTCATTTTCAAGCGAAAGATATACTAGAAGCGTACCGTGCCATGTTAGTAATGACGGAACTTGCGATGCAAGCAAAGTTCTGTTGAATCCCGATTTCAGTAAACAGTGTGTCTGAAGGGGTATACTGGAAAAAAACGTTAGTACATAAAAGGAGTAGATGATTTTGCGTAAATTACCAAGTCGATTAAAAAAAGGGGACTTAGTAGGTGTCATCGCGCCTTCGAGTCCACCCAATCAAGAAAGTCTTCAGAAAGCTTTACCGTTTTTAGAAGAGCTCGGCCTAAGAGTCAAATTGGGAAACTCCGTGACTGCGGTCAATGGTTATTTGGCAGGAACGGATGAAGAACGTTTGGCCGATTTACACGCGATGTTTGAAGACCCAGAAGTGTCAGGCATTTTTTGTGCGGGTGGCGGCTACGGGGCAGCGCGTATAGCAGACCAAATTGATTACGCCATGATTAAAGAAAACCCGAAAGTGTTCTGGGGCTATTCGGATATTACCTTTTTACATACAGCTATCGGGGAATACGCCGATTTGGTGACGTTCCACGGGCCAATGTTAGCTTCAGATGTTGGCAAACCAGAATTCCATGAACGCAGTCGCCGCATGTTCAATCAATTGTTTGAACCATTTGAATTGCATTACACAGAAGAAGTCACGCCTCTCGAAACACTGGTCGGAGGGGTCGCTCAAGGCGAACTTGTCGGAGGCAATTTGTCTTTAGTCCGCAGTGCAATCGGTACCAAGTTCGATTTGGATGTGAAGGGTAAGATTTTACTGATCGAAGAAATAGATGAAGAACCGTGTGAAGTAGATGAAATTTTAAACCAGCTGCGCATGGCGCGGAAATTTGACGAAGCAGCAGGCATTGTTATTGGCGATTTCAAAAACGCTGAGCCAAATAAACGACAACCTTCGTTGACATTAGATCAGGTAGTCGATCATTACTTTGGTCAATTGAAGATACCTGTTGTCAAAGGCTTTAAAATTGGCCATTGTGAACCCCATTTTTCTGTACCACTTGGTGCGCTTGCACGTTTAGATGGCGATGCTAAAACCTTGACTATTCTTCCGGGTGTCGAATAACTGGTTCTAAATTAGAACAGAAATGGAGTGAATCGTTTGTTGCAGACAGAATCCACGGCATGGGTATGTCGTGTTCCGGTTGCAACCGTTTGGACAGCACCAGAAAAAGCGCGTGCGGTCGATGCGGAAGGAATTGCGGAACACCCTAATTTGAACAACTGGCTACGAACTATGAGCCGGGAAGACAAACAAGACTTAGTTGATAGCAACCGAATCCAAACGCAACTCCTATACGGGGAACCTGTGTTGATTGAGGAGGTAGTAAACGGCTGGGCGAAAATCATGGCGCTTTGGCAACCATGCCAAAAAGATGAACGTGGCTATCCAGGATGGGTACCTAGTAGTCAATTAAAAGAAGTCGAAAACTTAACAGAACTTGGCTATGCCCGTGTTACGCATCATAAAGCACAACTGTGGACAGAGAATTTCAAGCCGCTAAAAGTGGTGTCGTTTAATACAATGTTACCCGTCAAAGAAATAGCTGACTTTATTCGTTTGCAAACGCCTGATGGAGATGCATTCATTATGGCAAATACGGTGGAAATAGTTAGTGCGTATAACCAAAGTCCAAAAGGAAATGGATTGGACATCGCCAATCTTGGAGCGGAGTTTTTGGATTTGCCTTATTTATGGGCAGGGATGTCGAGCTATGGTTATGACTGTTCAGGTTTTACGTATAATTTAATGAAAGCCAATGGCGTCATTATTTCGCGTGATGCGGTAGACCAAGTACTTGAAGGCATTGAAATTGACCTGCATGCACAAAACACGTGGCACATTGGTGATTTGTTGTTTTTTGCTTACGAGGAAGGACGAGGCAAACTTCATCATGTGGGTGTTTATTACGGCAATGGTTTAATGCTTCATTCGCCTACTCCTGGAAAATCGGTTGAGATCATTGAATTGGCAGGAACAAAGCATGCCACCGAGTTATGTGCAGTCCGCCGATTTGTAGATGAAGAAGCGTAGCGTTAAAGAAAAAACGCCTCATTTTATTTCAGGCGCCACCGAATGACGGATACTTACTGCGTAAATTTGTCTGGATAGCCTATTTGTTTAAAGGTGAAATAGAAGCTGAATTGTGGTACAATAAGCAGATAGCGTTTTAAAAAGAGAGGCGTGGTAATGATGGCATTCCAACCCCATGAAAAAGAAGTATCTGAATTCGTAGCAGCGCGCTACATAGGCGAATGGATTTCGTTCACTCGCAACGGCGTCGATGTTAACGGCACAATCTTTAAAATTATGGACAACTCGGTGATTGTTGAAATTTCACCAGAAGACGCAAAAGAAATTGGTGCGGCATCCAACATGACCGTAATTTCACATAAGAAATACCGAATCACGGAAGCGTGATTCGGTGAGAAGGAGGCTGTTCGCCATGAACAGCCTCTTTTTTTTTGAGTGTTTTGGTTTCAATCCGTCCCTCCCGTAACGCGCTTTTGCTAGAGAGCGGAGGTGTCTGTAGTTTTTAAGAAACTGTGGCGATAGTTATGATGGGGAGCCATCAGCATGGCCCATATGGTCGATTCGAAAGCGTTCGCTTGAAGCAATTTCTTCGTTTTCACGCGTAGATGTCAGACCAGATATCTAAGTCTTTCGACTCAAAGCGATTAAAAAATGGAAAATGTACCAGCTAATTCATTCCAAAGGTGACGCTTTTTTGGTAAAGTAAAGTGAAGCAGAACGTTAATTGCCTTGAAAGGAACTATACGCATGATATCGGACTTTAAATTCTGGCATTTTTTCTCTAGACAAGGGCAACTTATACATAATATACAAACGACTGAAATGCGCAATGTCAACAAACGCATTGCCTGCATCATTGCCATCGGTCTGTTGGTTTTTGCCATCGGTGAAGTTTGGGGCATGAATACTTCTTCATTGACGCCACTGTTATCAGCGGGGATGTGGGACGCTTATACGTTGGCACGTTGGACTTCGCTTATGGGCACACTTCTTTGGGCTGGGTTTTATGTAGCTTTCCATTTATATGGAGCTTCTTTTTTATTCAGCAAAATTCTGAAGATGCCGTGGCGAGGCGCGATTATCATGCAAATGTATGTGACTGCTTTACTGGTCATCGAAAAAGGGTTGATTTTCTTACTGTTTGCTGTGACTGGTTTTACGACGTCTGTTTCATTTTTCTCGTTCGGACCGATTGCCGCGACGTTTTTGGATAATCATTTCTTGATTTATTTCTTTAACCAACTGACTGTATTTACTTCCTTAATCATCGCTGTACAATATCGTTTTATCCGCAGCTTTACAAAAATCAGCCCGAAACTGATTTTATTCGGCTTGATTATGCTGCATATTTTCGTAGCACTATTCGTAGCCTTGTTTAGCCTGGTTCCGGTAAACGACATGTTGAGTGGTTTCATGGAAGGGGGCAACCCATTTGAATAAGTTCTTTTTTGTCGGTTTATCGGTAGCAGTTGTTGCTTTTTTGACAGCTAATGCTCTTTTGCTATTTGGTGAGAAAAGCATTTTGCCGAAAAGCGTGTATGTCAGTGATTATGAACAAAGTTATGCCCGTACATACGATACGGAATTGTTCAAAGAAGCTCTAACAGCTCCGCAAGGAATCGTGGAAATTTATGTTCAAGATCATGAAGCACTTGAACAATGGGCCGTGAGTGAAGGAGACCGCGTAACAGCAGGATCTGAGCTAGCGCTATTAAACGAAGCAGAAACAGAAGAACAGCGTGCGGCGTGGGAAACACAGAAAACGGCTTTAGAAGGGCAGCAAACCGAAGTGAGAAGCTCGCTTGCCACACTTCAACAGGCTAAAAACGCTCAAAGCGGCCCTGTATCACAAGATGCGTCAAATAATTCCGAAGTTACCAACGAAGACGGTGAAACCATCGAGTTTGACGTCAATGTGTCTGTCGGTGTAGCGGTTCCACAAGATGGCTCTTACGCTGCAGGCATTGCTCAAGCAGAACAACAATTGGCTTCTATTGAATCACAATTAGCGGTATTGAATGCGCAATTGTCACAAAGCTTGTCGAACCCGTCTGTCATCAGTCCCGTAGATGGAACGGTGTCCAAAATCAACCGCGACACAGCACCGTTAAGTATTGAAATTTATTCCGATGAAAAAGTATTTCTTAGCTATGTGTTAGAAGATGAATGGCCGTTAGTCCAAGTCGCAGATGCAGTTAAAATTCAAGGCGAAGGCATTGATGGGATAGCTACGGGGACAGTCCAAAGCGTTTCTGAAGTGCCAGCTGAAAAATCCAAATGGCTAGAAGCCTATCATCAGTTAGATCCAAAAGAGCAAAACAACCCACTGGCGTATTACGAAATTCGAGTGGTGGCGGATACGCCGATTGAAGAGGTAATGCCCTTTGGCACTAACGTCAACACGTCGATTACAGTAGAAAAAGCTGAAAATGCGGTTGCATTACCGACAGCTTGGCTTTTCGACTACGACGGAGTAGATGGCAAAACACATGTATTGAACATTAATGGTCGTCCGCAGACATTGCCTGTAACTACCGATTTTGAAGACGGCGCGAAAGCCGTATTGTCAAAAGGGCCAGAAGCCGGAACGGTTATTATTCATGAAGACAAGCTCGAGACTTTTGTCTCGCCGCCAAAAGTCTTTATGCCATTCCCAGGACGTCAACCCAATTTTGAAGATGCGAAAAACACGTCTTGGCGTGCTTATGTTGAATACGTCTTGGCGCGTTAAACAAGCAAAAAACCCGGAAGCAACAGCTTTCGGGTTTTTGACTGTTTTAGAAAGACTGGATATCATCAGTTAGAACGGGCAATCATGTACGATGGAGTAAGAAAAGACGTGAATTTCGACTTGCCGTTAAAAGTAGACGAACGGAGTGTGTAGAATGGAAAAAACAGATTGGCGGTTTAAAATAGCTCACAAAGAAGCGTGGATTGGCGTCGGGTTGGCATTGTTTAATTTTATTTGGTGGTTTGGCTTTGCGTATGGTCTCGGTTCACGACCTGTTGACGAGTACAGCTACATTTTCGGTTTGCCAGATTGGTTTTTTTACAGTTGTGTCGTTGGCTTTTTGCTGATTTCGGTATTGGTCATCGTTGTGGTCCATTTTTTTTTCACAGAAGTACCGTTTGACGAAGAGGAGGATTCATGATGAATTATGCAGTATTGGTGCCGATGATTGTCTTTTTACTGGTCATTTTCTTTATCGGCTATTGGTCGAGTCGTAAGTTGTCGACGTCTTCCAATTTCATTAGTGATTATTTCCTCGGCGGTCGTGAACTTGGTGGCTTCGTACTGGCGATGACGATGGTCGCGACTTACGGCAGTGCGTCGAGTTTTCTTGGTGGTCCCGGCACGGCCTATACGATGGGATTTGGTTGGGTGCTGCTCGCCATGGCACAAGTCGTAACCGGTTATTTTGTGTTAATGATCCTCGGTAAAAAATACGCCATTATGGCACGCCGCTACAAAGCAATTACGATGATTGATTTTTTGAAATCACGTTACAACAGTTCAGCTGTCGTATTGCTATCTGCTTTTAGCATTATTGTTTTTCTTTTCTCAGCGATGGCAGCACAGTGGATAGGCGGGGCACGCCTTGTCGAGTCACTAACGGGTTTATCGTATAATTCAGCGCTGTTTTTGTTTGCGGTTAGTGTACTTGTTTACGTTACAATTGGCGGTTTCCGCGCAGTTGCACTGACAGATGCTGTTCAAGGCGCCGTTATGCTAGTCGGGACACTGGTGTTGTTGGTCGCAGTCATTAGTGCAGGCGGCGGCATTCCGAATATCGTGAATGACCTGATCAATGAAAACCCGAATTTGGTGACGCCTTATGGTGCAACTGGTGATTTAACGGCCGCTTACGTGTCATCATTTTGGATTTTGGTTGGTGTCGGCGTAGTTGGCTTGCCGCAAATTGCGGTGCGTGCCATGTCTTATAAAAATTCGCGTTCGATGCACCGAGCTTTGATTATTGGAACCCTTGTCACCGGTGTGATTATGCTCAATATGCATTTGATCGGCGTCTTTGCACGCCCCGTGATGCCAGGTATTGAAATTGGCGACAAAGTGATTCCACTGATTGCACTGGAAACCTTGCCGCCTTGGGTAGCGGGCATCGTTCTTGCCGCTCCAATGGCTGCTATTATGTCAACAGTCGATTCGTTGCTCCTGCTAGTTAGCTCGTCGATTGTGAAAGATGTTTACTTAAATTACGTAAAACCTGACGCCACGATCCAAACGATCAAGCGCATTTCTTTTGGTGTGACAGGGGTTCTTGGCGTTATTGTCTTTTTACTGGCATTAAATCCACCAGAACTATTAATTTTCTTGAATCTATTTGCCTTCGGTGGCCTAGAAGCCGCTTTTATTTGGCCGATTGTTCTTGGGTTGTACTGGAAGTGGGGCAATAAATACGGCGCGATTGCATCGATGGCAACAGGGATTAGTAGCTATATCGCTTTGCATTTTTATAACCTGGAAAACGGCAATCTGTTCGGTGTGCACACAGTGACCATGCCGGTGCTGTTATCACTCGCTGCTTTTGTTGTATTTAGTTTATTGATTGACAGAAAGGCCTATCAGTATAATGTTCCTACGCTTAAATAAGGGCTAGGTACAAAATGGTAAAATAAATGCTTGTCCTAGGATAGGCGAAAGAAGGTCTGTACAATTGACTCCTTGGAAAATTTACGGCATCTTAACAGCTGTCATGATTGTGTGGGGCTTTAACTTATCTGCTGTTAAATACATGTTGGAATTTATCGACCCCGTCACTTTAACGGCATTTCGAATTTTGTTGGCGGGAATATCGGTAATGGCGATACTCGCGAGCTTTAGAATGCTCAGATGGCCAGCCAAAAGTGAATGGAAATTTATCTTCCTCGGTTCGTTACTCAATGTAGTGGCCCACCATTATTTCTTGTCAAACGGCTTGTCTATTACGACCGGTTCGAATGCAGGGCTAATTCTAGGTACCGGGCCGATGCTAACAGCCGTACTGGTGTCTCTGATTATGCGCAATTATCCGTCTAAACTGCAGTGGCTCGGAGTAGTGGTTGGCTTTGCCGGAGTGGCGGCTACCGTCATGGTAGGAAATGGTGCAGCTAGCGGATTGAATACGGGTGACATTTTTGTCTTTATCTCGATTTTAGCGCAAGTCTTAAGTTACATTGTGATCGCTAACGCTGCACGTACCTTAGACCCGCGCATATTGACGGGGTATATGTTTGTAACAGGTGCACTCGTGTTGTTCGTTATTTCACTCCTACAAGAACCCGGTGAAATCCAAGCGTTTGCTGCTGTACCTGTATCCTTTTGGGTTGCATTCGGATTTTCCGCGATGATTGGAACGGCCGTTGGTCACATGCTCTACAATTATTCAATTGGACAAGCAGGACCAACAAAAGCAGCTATTTTCATGAACTTGAATACTTTGTTTTCGTTAGTAGGAGCCAGTGTGATTTTAAATGAAAAAATCACAGTCGGTCATATTTATGGATTGGTGCTCATTGTAATCGGCGTGCTATTCGGTTCTGGTGCCGCTGAAGACTTATTAAAAAAACGTAAAAAGCGGCTCTCGTCTTGAGCCGTTTTTTTCTGTCTAAGTCGGTATTGCGACAAGGAGACTTGCTATTTTTAAGTCGCCGCTCTTTTTATTTAGACGAAGTTTTACTATAATAAATTAGAGATAGCTAAACAGCTTTAGACAACTAGAGGAGTGAAAAGCCGTGGCCACATTATGGGGGACGCCAGAGAAATTACAGGAATTATTGTGTGAACTTGTTAGTTGGAAAAGCTTAACGTTGACGGATGGAGAAGTAGAGTTTGCTTACAAGCTTCAAGACAAATTAATGGAGCTGCCCTATTTTCAAGCAAACCCAGAACATATCAGCATGGGTGAAGTAAACTGGGGGCGTCAAAGCGTAACGGCTCTTTATAAACACCCAGAAGCGGTAGACACCATTGTCTTGCTGAGCCATTTTGATACGGTACACACAGGAGAATATGGAGATTTGGAACCTTTAGCATGCAGTCCCCAGTTACTAGGCGAAGCTTTTCAGCAGATTCGCGATGAACTCGATGCAGATACCCTACGTGATCTTGATTCTGGAGAATACCTCTTTGGCCGTGGAACGATGGACATGAAAGCAGGTCTTGCGCTTCACATGGCGTTGGTCGAAAAAGCATCAATCGAACAGTGGCCGATCAACTTATTGTTGATGACCGTTCCGGATGAAGAAGTAAACTCAGCAGGCATGCGCTACGGGGTAACTAGGCTGCTCGACCTCGAACGCGAACACGGGCTGGAATTTATTTTGTTTCTAAACGGTGAACCGGTTTTTGCGATGAAGCCAGGTGACACAGCGCATTATTTATATACGGGGTCCATCGGTAAAATCATGCCATCGGCTCTTTTTTACGGCAAGGAAACACATGTCGGCGAACCGCTTTCAGGCATCACGTCGAGCTATATTTCCACATACTTAACGCACCGGATGGAATGGAATTCTAGCTTTAGAGAAGTGGTTTACGGCGAACCTACGCCGTTACCCGTGACATTAACGCAACGTGATATGAAAGAAGAATACTCAGCGCAAACACCTTACCGCACTTCTGCGATGTACAATGTCTTTACGATGGAACGCAATGCAGAAGAAGTATTTGACATTTTCGAAAATGTGGCAAAAGGAGCGGCTGCTCATTGCGAACGTGATTATTACGCCATGTGTGAACGTGAAAACATCGAACCTGTCGGTGGCATTAACGTCATGCGCTACGAAAAACTAATGGAATACGCACGCACTAAATTTGGCCACGATTACATTACAGACTTACTGCGTGACACGTTAATGCATCCTGAGTGGGACGTTCGTGAAAAATCCATGCATGTTACAGACATTTTGCTTATCAACTGCCAAGAACTAACGCCAGCAATGGTGTTAATGTACGCACCGCCTTTTTACCCGCCAGTAAACTCATCTGAAAATGAACTGGTTAAACGCTGCGTTGCACAAGTCATAGAAAACGCCAAAGAAAAATTTGATTTAGATGTTAAACAAGGTCACTTTTTTAACGGCATCTCAGACCTCAGCTATGTTAGCTACAAAGACCAAAGCGACGGCTGGGTCACTTATGAAAACAACACACCGGTTTACGGCGATTCCTACAGCATTCCGTTTCAAGCGATGAAACAATTATCTGCGCCTGTTCTCAATGTTGGGCCATACGGCAAAGACGCACACAAACGCACAGAACGACTTCACATCAAAAATACATTTGAAGAAATGCCGATTCTCTTAGAACAAATGATTTTATCCATTCCAGTAAAAAGTCGCCACTAAGGCGGCTTTTTTTTATGGTTTTTGCTCGTGAAAAGAGTCTATGGGCTTTGGGCATATATGGATTTCAGAACGCTGAGCGAGCGTGTGGAAGAAGGCTGAAAAGTTCGGCTAGAGAACTAAAAATGGAGCATTCACACAGCAATAGCCAGCTTCTAAATCTCAAATTTAAAAGCTATAACGCTCTCAAAAACGATTTTCGGATATAAATGGGAACTATCTGAAAAACCTGTTAAACTACTTAAAAAAGGAGGAACTGTATGATTATCAAATGCCGAGAACTGCCAGCAAAAATTAACGGTTATGAAGCTTTACTGAAAAGACTATCGCCAAGGCACCCGAAACGAACAGCTATTAAAACGAGTCTTCATAAAGCAAGAGCCGATTATGGAGGTGAAGAGCGTCTAGACGAAGCGCTCTATTTTTTCGATCCACCATACGCATATCAAATGATCCAAGATTTTTCATTGGACGAACCGTTCAAAATTCAAGTCGATACTGTTTTGATTACACAAAGCTGCGTGATTTTACTGGAAGTCAAAAACAGTACAGGCAAACTTCAATTCAAGCAAAATCCTAGCCTGCTGCATACCATTTCGGTAGACGGAGAAGTTAAAAGCGATACAAGTCCAATCACGCAAATGGATGAGACCGCGCTGCGTGTAGAAAAAATTTTAAGAACAATGGGTTATAAGTTGCCGGTTTCTAGCATAATGGTCGTTGCCCACCCCTCTCAAATCGTCGAAGAAGTACCACGAAACTGTCGAATACTAGCAGTCGGCGACATAAACTTCTATTTGTCTACCTTAAACTTACCCACACCGATCCTCTCACTAGAAGAACTCCATGAACTCGGCAAAACACTCCTCACACTCCATCAAAACGTTCCGGCTTTTCCACTTGCTCCTAAGTTTCAAATCGAACAATCTGAAATCGAAACCGGCGTTTTCTGTCCACGTTGTCACCTTGGGAAAATGGAACGAACAACAATAGCATGGGAATGTGAAACATGCCGGTTGATCAGCAGAAACGCACACTTAAAAGCACTCGACGAATGGTTTATGCTATTAAAATCATCAATTAGCACAGCAGAATGTTGTGGATTTATTGGGATGACAAATCTCGAAACAGCTAAACATTTTCTAATGAAAAACGGTTGTCAACCAGTAGGTGGAAGGCGATATCGCCATTATACTCGTCAATAATAAAGGGAAACTTGAATTGAGAACACACGGATTGAATAGGGAAAATCCCCGTGTAGCAGCGCGGAATACGGAGGTTCCCCCCCTCACTTACAGCATTTCTTCACAACTTTCTCCTGTCCTCGTGTACAATCAAACTATAGTATTTAATTTTTCAGTTAAAGGAGTCGAGCCGATGAATAGTGAACAGCAAATAGTGGATTATTTTCATCATTTTCACGCGCATCCAGAAGTCAGTTGGAGAGAAGTAGAAACGACAAAAAAATTAGCAGCGATTATGACTGAACTGGGCGTCAAACATCATACGTTTCCAGATGTTACCGGGTTGATTGCTGAAATTGGTGAAGGACCAGAAGTAATTGCAATGCGGGCCGACATGGATGCGCTTTGGCAAGAAGTGGACGGGACATTGCAAGCTAATCATTCGTGCGGCCATGATGCCAATATGGCGATGGTGCTCGGTGCATTGCTGTATTTAAAAGATGAAACACTAACGAAACGTGTACGTTTTATTTTTCAGCCGGCCGAAGAATTGGGCAATGGCTCACTGTCAATGATTGAACGTGGGGCAATTGATGAAGTTTCGCAACTATATGGTGTTCATTTACGTCCTATCGAAGAGTTGCCATTTGGCCAAGTGACACCTGCACTTCATCACGGATCGGGTATTTTCTTAAGAGGAAAAATTCAAGGTGTCGATGCTCACGGGGCACGTCCGCATCAAGGAAAGAATGCTATCGATGTGATTGCAGCCATTCATCAATTTGTAAAATCGATTTATTTCTCGCCGTTTGAATCTTATTCAGCAAAGCTGACTCATATCCAAACAGGTGGAGACAGCCTCAACATCATTCCGGGAGCAGCGAAATTTGCACTGGATGTTCGGTCGCAATCGAATGGATTAATGATAGAACTGCAGCAAAAAATTAGCGACGGCTTAACAGCGATTGCCAAACTGCATGATGTCGAAATCACTTTTGAGTGGACGGATTATACGCCTGCTGCGGAAGTGTCAGAAACCGCGATGCACATTGCGGATGCCGCTATTCGTCAGACACTTGGGGACGAAGCAACTGCACCACCTATTCAAACAACCGGTGCAGATGATTTTCATTTTTATACCATTAAAAAACCTGAACTTCATGCCGCGATGATTGGCATTGGAGCAGATTTGACGCCAGGGCTTCATCATCCAATGATGAATTTTAACCTCAAAGCACTTGATATTGGTGCACGTGTTTTAGCCAATATAGCAAAGCACAAATAAAAATATAAAAAAATGATAGAAAACAAGGAAAAAGGGTATAGGTAAAACAGAGTAAAAAAAGCATATTTGAGAGATCTCAAATAGGAAGGAGGGCATATGAAAAAAAATGTTGTTTCGATACTAATCGCTCTCTTATTTTTACTTCCTGTCTCATCTGTTCAAGCTCACCACTTTCCGGACTTGTCAAAATATCATTTTGCTTATTATTCAATCCATAATTTATCCAAAGCGGGAATTTTAAATGGGTACAGTAACGGAAAATTTGGTCCTAATGATAATGTGACTAGAGCACAAGCAGCACTAATCTTAGCTAAAACCTTAAAAATCGATTTGAACACAAAGTTCAAACCCACATTCACAGATGTACCAACTACTCACTATGCCTATAAAGAAATTGCCGCTTTAACTGAAAAAGGCGTATTTGCGGATGCTACGAAATTTAATCCAGACAATCCTTTACCAAGAGCGCAAATGGCAAGAATTGTAGTAGCAGGTTTTGATATTACGGTAGATGCTAACGATGAAATTAGTTTTAAAGATGTTCCCTTAACGCATTGGGCACATTCTTATATAGTGACGATGGCGGAAGTTAATATTACCAGAGGGGTAACAACAGCAACGTTTCAGCCAGAGACGTTAGTAACACGCGCACAATTGGCTGCTTTTATTGAACGGTCTATTCAATTCTCAGAACGTGTCAATGCAAAAACGATTACTTACGACAAGGCAAAAAAAGCATATTCAGGTGTGACATCAGTTGCCTACGACACCATCGCAATGGTCAATGAAATCAGACAAGCAGCAGGTGCAGGAAAGCTACAGGAAGACTCAGCTTTGACCAAAATTGCTCAACTAAAAGCAGAAGACATGGCGCGCAATAATTATTTTGCCCATAGCTCTCCAACTTATGGCTTGCCGTGGGAAATGGCAATTGATTTAGGTTACCCAACCAATCAAGTAGGCGAAAATTTGGCGAGTGGGTACATAACTGCAAACGAAACAGTGGATGCATGGATGGAGTCTTCAGGCCATAAAGACAATCTTTTATTAAAATCGTATACAGTAATTGGCGTAGGGTATACGGAAGATTCAGATGGATTCCCTTATTGGGTGCATATGTATGCGATTAGGTAACGAAAAAGTACGTAAAAGCGGTACATGAAGCCATCAATATTCCCCGGGAAATAACTTAAAATACTAAAAATTCTCATCACCTTTAATCAGGTGATATAATGAGAGTGAGCCGATATCCGAGACCCTCTTTTACAGAGGGTCTCATTTTTATATCTAGTAGCAGAAAAATGTTTTAGCTACTGGTGACAGGGTATTGATAACAAGTTGAGTAAAAGGGGAGAATTTAAATGGATGCTTTTTTAGATGGGATCACGTGGTTCGTTGATAACGTCAATACTTTACTGTGGACATACATATTAATTGCATTACTGATGGGCCTCGGCCTTTATTTCACCATTCGTACCAAATTCGTCCAAGTTCGCTTGTTTGGCGAGATGTTCCGAGTGATTACTGAGAAGAAAGACGGGGACAGCGGCGTATCTGCTTTCCAAGCTTTTACCATCTCAACTGCATCACGTGTAGGAACTGGGAACATCACTGGTGTCGCTTTGGCAATTGCCATTGGGGGACCTGGAGCTGTTTTTTGGATGTGGATGGTCGCGATTATCGGAATGGCTACTGCATTCATCGAAAGTACATTGGCTCAAGTTTACAAAGTTCGTGACGGTGAACAATTCCGTGGCGGTCCCGCTTATTATATGGAAAAAGCGTTGGGTAACCGCAAATTAGGAATCGTTTTTGCGATTCTCTTAACGTTGGCGTTTGGATTTATCTTCAACTCGGTTCAATCAAACACCATCGCGCAATCATTTGAAGATGTCTTCAATATTCCCGATTGGTCGGTTGGATTGGGACTTGTTCTTTTGACAGCGGTCGTTATTTTCGGTGGCGTTAAACGAATCGCCAGTGTGACACAAATAGTCGTACCGATCATGGCAACTGTGTACATCATTGTGGCCTTGTATATTGTCATCATGAATTTTACTGAAATTCCTGCTGTCTTTAGTTTGATTATGAAAAGTGCTTTCGGCTTAGAAGAAGCAGTAGGCGGCGGTATTGGTGCAGCGATTATGCAAGGTGTTCGTCGAGGATTATTTTCCAACGAAGCCGGTATGGGTTCTGTACCGAACGCGGCAGCATCTGCCAACGTTTCGCATCCAGCGAAGCAAGGACTTGTTCAAAGTTTAGGAGTGTTCTTCGACACTATTGTTATTTGTTCGGCAACGGCTTTTATCATCATCTTAGCCGGATTGTATTCAACGAGTGAAAAAGAAGGAATTCTTTTGACACAGGCTTCACTAGATGTCCACTTAGGTAGCTGGGCGCCTTACTTTTTAGCAATTGCTATTTTGTTCTTTGCTTTTAGTTCAATTATTGGTAATTATTATTACGGTGAAACGAATATTGAATTTATCAATGCGCATAGCGGTTGGTTAATGGCTTACCGTTTTGGTGTCTTGGCGATGGTCATGTTCGGTGCACTCGCTCAAGTTCAATTGGTTTGGAATATGGCTGATCTGTTCATGGGCTTCATGGCCGTACTCAATTTGGTCGTCATTGCGCTGCTTGGCAAAACGGCTTTCAACGTACTCGACGATTATACAGAACAACGTAAAGCTGGAAAAAATCCAGTATTCTTTGCGAAAAACATTCCCGGTTTAAAAAACACAGAATGTTGGGGTGAAGGCGAAAGCCGTCACGAATAATAAAGAAAAACCCTTTTGCTACTTGGCGAAAGGGTTTTTTAGATTTCAAGAAAATAGAAGGGATGAATTTTAAAATGAGATCCCTCGCTTTTTGCGAAGTAGAATCGAGCGTTACCATCGGTTTTATGAAGTCCCTCAACAAGAGTCGAGTAAATGCCTAGCTAAATAGTGGAGCCGAAACATGAGTGAGTCATTTAACCTACATAACAATTAAAAGAATAATGTGTTTTTTGTGTAAATTGTCTAGCTGGACCTTGTTTATTTTGGTAAAGTAGAAGAGCAATGAGAAACATAATCCTTAAGGAGGAAAGAGCACATGACAAATGTCTTACAGAACAAAAAATTCATCGCTTCGGCAATCGCTGTAACAATGGTGGCTTCCGCAGTTTCAACCGTATCAGCGGATACGACGAAATTTCAAGATGTTTCCGACCGTTACATGAAAGCGGTTAATTTTTTAGTTGAAAATGGCATTACCAATGGTATTTCTGAAACACATTACGGTACGGCGGAAAATATAAAAAGACAAGATGCAGCTGTAATGATTGCGCGGGCAATAGGATTTAATTCAAATCAAGATTTTAACGATTCCGGATTTACAGACGTTCCGGCTTCAGCCAAATGGGCTGTAGATGCTTTAGTACAAGCAGGGATTGTTCACGGGAAAACAGCAAAACGCTTTGGTTCAACAGATTTGCTGACACGAAACGAACTTTCGAAAATCTTGGCCGGCGCTGCACAATACGATATAGATGACAAAGTAACAACAACACAATTTACTGATGTTAACGCCAAATTCGCGAAATATGTAGACGCATTACTTAAAAATGGCGTTACAGTAGGGAAATCTAAAACGCAATACGGTTCAGAATTCAATCTGACACGTGGAGAAATGGCCTTGTTTATTTTCCGAGCAAAAGAAGATTTGAAGAGAGAGTTATTCTCGATGTCTTTGATGCATACAAATGATACACATGCTCGCTTAGCGTCAGCCCCTAAACGCGTAACGGCTGTGAAGGAATTCCGTGCAAAAAATCCAGATGCTTTATTGCTAGATGCTGGAGATGTATTTTCTGGAACGTTGTATTTTAACGAGTTCACAGGTGAACCGGATGTTAAAATGATGAATTTAATGGGCTATGATGCCATGACTTTCGGAAATCATGAGTTTGACTTAGGTTCTTCTGATGAAGGACATCAGGCATTAAAAGATTTCGTCACAGCTGCCACATTCCCATTCTTATCTGCCAATACAGATTTTTCGAAGAATCCGTTGTTTGAAGGCTTGTTCCAAACAAAAATTTCCACAAAAGCAGAATCAGGAAATATTTATTCCGGTATGGTGAAGGAAATTAATGGCGAAAAAGTAGGGATATTTGGTCTTACAACAGAAGATACAGCTGCTATTTCCAGCCCGGGCGATATCACGTTCTCAAATTACATCGATGAAGCTCAAAAAATGGTAGACGAATTTGAAAAAATGGGAATTGATAAAGTAGTCGCTCTGACGCACATTGGATTTGATGACAACGCTGCCGTAGATAACGATCAAGAATTAGCAAAAGCAGTCGAAGGAATTGACGTCATTGTAGGAGGGCATACGCATACAAAGTTAACTAATCCTGTCTTGGTGAATAAGTTTGAAGCGCCAACAATTATTGTTCAAACGGGACAATACGGCGATAGTTTAGGGACCTTGAATGTGGAATTTGACGAGCATGGCGAAGTGTATGCATATGGCGGCGAGTTGATCAAAATTGAGGCGCAAGCTGAAGATGCAGAAGCGCTGAAAATCCTTAAACCTTATACAGACAGAGTAAAAGAAATTGAAGAAGAAGAAACGGCAGCAGTTGCTGTATCGGCTCTCCTCAATCCACGATCGGGTGATGAAGGCAATACAACTGGAGCTAGCGTGCGAAGCAACGAGACACCATTAGGCAATATTATTACGGACGGCATGCTGGCAAAAGCAAGAACTTTTAGTCCAGAAACTGTAATGGCTTTCCAAAATGGTGGCGGGATTCGCTCTGGGATTAACGCGGGACCAATTACAGTGGGAGAAGTCATCACTGTATTACCATTTGGCAACACATTAGCGACAATGGATTTAACAGGTGCTGAAATCAAACAAGCATTTGAAATCAGCGTAGGTCAGTATCCAAACGAAAATGGCGGATTCTTGCATGTGGCTGGAGCCGAAATTCGTTTTGATGCATCAAAACCTGCCGGATCGAAAATTGTGTCAATTACGTTTGTTGATGCGAACGGAGTTAAAACACCTTTAGTAGATTCAACAGCATACAAAGTGGCTACTAATGCCTTTACAGCTAAAGGCGGAGATGGTTATGACGTGTTAGCGAAAGCCTACGCTGAAGGTCGCGCGATTGATTTGGGCATCTCAGATTGGATTAACTTCCAAGAAGAGTTAGAGCGGATTGGTCAAATCACACCTAAAGTTGAAGGACGTATTGTCGAAATTAACACACCTCAATAATTCAGTAACTTTACTATTGTCGAAAGCTTTGTCCTGAGTAAAAAGGGCAAAGCTTTTTTTTGTGATCAAAATTTTTTTAGAAAATGAAAGAAATATATGGTCGCTAAGATAAATTTACTATGAGTCAAAAGACGGAATGTATTTTTCCTTACCAGAATGCAATTAAACGAGATGTCTCAATGAGTTAAAAAGAAGAACAAGATGAAAAAAAAGTAATAAAACCGAAACACTGACGTTTAAGTAAAGATCCAATAAGTGACTTTTGGTTCACTGTAGTTCTTAAATTTAATTGTTAAATAAAGTAAATAGTCTTAAAGTTACATAGAATTTATATGATTTATAGTTTAAAGTGTTGATTAACAAAGTCATCTAGGAGGAATATAAGTTTGAAAAAGTGGATAATTTTACTATGTATAGCACTCATTTCTTCAGTAATAGTCCCTAACAGTCATGTGGAAGCAAGTGGAAATTTTCAAGATATTGGGGATAGTCACCGTGCTGTAACTGAAATATCTTATTTAGTGAACAAGAACATCATCAACGGTGTAACGTCAACTCACTTTGTGCCTGATAGAGAAGTGACAAGAGGAGAAGCTGCTGCAATGATTGGCAGATCTTTAGGGTTGAATGGTACGAAACGTGATACGAGCTTTAAGGATGTTGGAGCTGGCAACATGGCTTCAGGTTATATCGTGGAACTTGTTAATAAAAAAGTAATTAGCGGCTATAGCGATGGAACGTTCCGTCCGAATGCTAAGTTAAATCGTGGTGAAATGGCAATTTTAATCAATCGTGCTTTTAATCTCGGAGGCACCAATTCATCAAACTCTGCTCAGATTCTGATGGATAAAGGAATTGCGCAAGGAATGACAGATGGCAGCTTTGGAACGAACGTTACGATTATTCGTTCAGACTTTGCTGTATTCTTAGCAAGAACACTCAATACGGATTTCCGTGTCCAGAGTGGAGATACCTCTATTTTTAAAACAACACAATACGTGAATGTAGGATCGACTACATTGAATATGCGCTCTAAACCGCAAATTACCAATTCGCCTTCAAATGTTATTGCGAAACTTACACACGGACAAGCAGTAAGTGTTGCAAGTTACACTGGCAACTGGGCATATATTAAAGTCAATAACCTTAAAGGATATGTTGATAAATCCTATTTACAATCAAAAAAACCATCTGCTGTACTGCCGGCTCCTCCCCCAGCAGCTGGCAATGACATCACAGTAATTATTGATCCCGGGCACGGTGGTAGTGACCCAGGAGCAGATGGTTTCGGATTTTTAGAAAAAAATGTTGTGCTAAATGTTGGCAATCACATGAAAGCTTATTTCGACAAGACGGCGATTCAAGTGAAAATGACACGGACAGGTGATACGTTCCCGAGTTTGACACAGCGTGCTCAATTTGCTGGGAAATACGGCGGCGATTTATTTGTTAGTATTCATGCCAATGCTTTCAACAACTCGGCTAATGGACAAGAGTCGTTTTACTATAGTTCAAGAGCTGCAACAAATCCCTATACAAATCAGTCTAAAGCGCTGTCTATCTATATGCTTGGCAGAATGCAAGAAGCTTGGCCATTAGTGAATCGCGGAGTAAAAGAAGGCAATTTAGCCGTATTGCGTCAAAATACAGTGCCTGCTACTCTAGTTGAAATGGGCTTTATTGACAGTGCAACAGATATTAAATACATTCAATCAGAAACTCATCGTAAAAATATGGGCAGAGCCTTATTCTTAGCCACTCTGGATTACTATTATCATTACGAAGGACGCACGGATTTAGCTCAGTATTACAGTGTAGCTGGATCTTCACCAAGTAAACGACTTCACTAATATGGATTCTTTCCCCACAAAACCTCCACCAGTATTGTCATCAGGTGGAGGTTTTGTATTCAAGGGATAGCGTATTAAAATTTGAAGAGAAATACTATCAACTAAACAAAAGGGCCTTAATTCAGAAAAAAATATATACCTTTTTATTGTAATTATTAAACATATAAAAGCGACTTGTTACACAAATGTAATGAAAATGTAACAATAACTGTGAGAATTGTCTGTTAAAATCAAAATTAGGTTAACAGCACGATTCGATAATTCGGCGCTTGATCAGCCAACCGGATCAAAAAACAATAAGAGGTGACAAATTGAAGAATCGCATATTGCTAATAATGATGATGGTACTACTATTTTCAGTAGTCAGTCCGTTTTTATCTACTGAAGCTAAGGCAACAGCACCAGACGATATTGCCAGTTATGCTCTTAAATTTAAAGGAACACCTTACAAATTTGGTGGCACTACTACAGCGGGATTCGATTGTTCAGGTTATATCCTGCATGTATTCAAAAATTTCGGTATTTCGTTACCAAGAACGTCAGCAGAACAATTTAATGTAGGGACACCTGTTTCGAAGAGTAACCTTCAAGAAGGTGACCTAGTATTCTTTGCCAATACATATAAGCCGGGAATTTCTCATACAGGTATTTATTTGGGAGACGGCGACGTAATTTCAGCAGAAAGTAAAGGTGTAGCAATTTCGAACCTTGATACAAATCCTTACTGGGGCCCTAAATACGCGGGTGCCAAACGCTTAAGTGGTGCAACAAGCGTTACGCCACCTATTCAAGCGGTGTTGCCACCAGTAACAGATGGTGAATTTGTAGATGTGGCTGCGACGCATCCAGCCTATAAAGCGATTAAATCATTAAATACTTCTGGAATTATTAATGGTTTTGAAAAGCAGGACTTCCGTCCAAATGAATCAATCACGCGTGGGCAAGCAGCAGCTATGGTGAATCGTGTGTTGCAACTTGAACCATCAGGCGCTGTTAAGTTCACAGATGTTTCAACGACACATCGTTTTGCGAAAGACATTGCAGCGATGAATCAGTCAGGAATTATTCTCGGGTACACAAATGGCGCATACGGCGTAGATGATACGTTAACAAAAACGCAATTGGCAGTTATTTTAGATCGTGCCTTTAAAATGTCTGAGTCCAGCAAAGCACAAGCGAGTACATCGTCTGTAAAATATTTAGATATTCCTTCAACATTCTGGGCGCACAAGCCTATCGTTACCCTTAAAGCAATTGATCAAACAACGGTTTTCCAAACATCAAGATATTATGAGTCCAAAAATGCAAATCGTTCAGAATTTGCAGCTGGGTTATACAGTGCAATGAGAGTAAAGTAATCGAATACGCAAAAGAACCTTTCTCTACAAGGGAAAAGGTTCTTTTTTTAGTACTAGAGATAGGTATAAAGAATTAGATTCAAAATCTTTTTTTGATATAGTTAAATCATATTAGGCATAAGGATCTTATTTTAATGTATTCCCAGATTCTCCTTCTTTAAAACATATTTTTACTATAAACTATGTATAAAAGAGGTTTATATTGGCAACTAATGAACTATTAGGATGATTCAAAACTACGAGTAGGATGCGTTGCAAAACGCTATTCGTACACTCAACAGGGGGCACATATGAAGACAATCAATAAGTTAGCAGTCATTATTTTACTAATTACCGGTATTTTTGGCTTTGCCTCAAGCAGTGAAGCTACTGACATTGTACCTGGCAGTGCGCTAGAAAAAGAAATGAAAGAAATGGTGCAAAAAGGAATTTTGACAGGGTACAAAGACGGTACATATAAGCCGACAGCTAATGTAACCCGAGAACAATTTGCTGCATTTATTAACCGTGCATTAAATTTACCAGCAGGAATCCACCCGTTTAAAGACGTTCCAAAAAATTCTAGCCTTTCAAATGAAATTGGAGCAGCCTATAGTGCAGGCTTGATGGTCGGAGTTACAGACAGCACATTCCGGCCGACTGCTAACATTACACGCGAACAAATGGCTCAAACCTTAAAAAATGTTCTTGAATATCAAGACATGGAAGTAATAGAAAAGCGCATCGAGTTTTCAGATGCTGAAGACTTTGTTTCTTCTGGCGGGATTCGCGCAGTATTTGCGATCGTTCATTACGAGATTACAGAAGGTATGCCGGATGGGAAGGGCGGTTTAAAATACGGACCGAAAGACATTGCTAGCCGTGAACAAGCTGCTGCTTTTATCTATCGCTTCTTGTTGGCTCATGAAAAAGCAAGTGTGCCACCGATTTTGCCAGACATACCAAATGATGGATCGTTGTATTATCTTGGGTATGTAGATAAAGGCGTACTCGTCAAACAGCAGTACGGTCATAAAGACTATCAGCTAGCGGTCGAATCGTTTAAAAAGGTTCCAACTGCACAAGTGATTTTCCATGGAGATGAAATCATTCAGATGAAGAGTGGATTGGCTTTTGGTAATCGAGTTTCAGGGAGCGGTACAAAAGAAGTGACCACCATTTATTATGATTCTCAATTTACCAAACAAGCTACATACATCGAACACGGCAGAGAATTACGTTATATCGATTCAACTGAAGAATTTGTAAAAGTTCAAGTGGGTGGAACGATTGGGTATGCAAAACATAGCGAAGTGGATTTTGTTCCTTCAGAACTAATTACAAATCAAGACTATTACTTGAAAAACAAATGGGGAACGCTAGAGCATTACCAATACAATTACGTTAGTAAAACTCGCGCTAGCCATTCAATTGGACCTGCACCTTCAGAAATGGTTGAAGGAGTAAAATACTACAGCAAAGACGGGATACATTTTGCCAATGCAGCAGGAGTTACTCAGTTTGTTCACTATCCTTATTTCCAATATCAATCTGTTCGCACAACTACTAATTACACTGCTGAACAGCTAGATCAATATGTGATGAGCAAACTAAAAGCAGTCACGACGAGTTCAGGAACATATAAAGACGCAGTAAACAAGTCGAAGTTAATTGGTACGGGTAAATATTTTATTGCGATGCAAAACAAATACAATGTCAACGCTTTGTTCATGCTATCTGCTGCCATGCACGAAAGTGCTTATGGCATGAGTGGCAATGCACAGACCAAAAACAACTTGTTCGGAATTCGTGTTTTTGACGGCTCTCCACATGAAGGCACGGTTTACTCTAAACCCGAAGCGAGTATCGATGCTTTTGCACGTGAGTACATGAACCGCAATTATGCAAATCCGCTCGGTGGCTATGCAAACGGAGCAAGTCCTGGCAACAAGACGACAGGCTTTAACGTTAGCTATGCTTCAGATCCGACATGGGGTGCGAAAGTAGCGGGACACATGTTCCGTGCAGATTTAGAATTAGGCAAAAAAGACATCGGGCAACACAAATTAGGCATTACCAATACCGCTTCAACAAACGTTCGAAACGCGCCAAACGGTCCGACGGTATTGTATCAATTCAAGCGTGGAAACCTAGGTATCAACAATGCATTTGGTTATCCTGTCGTCATTCTAGACACTCAAAAAGCAACGGATGGCTATACTTGGTACAAAGTCATTTCTGACTTGAATCCTGAGGCAGATACGAATAACGGTGTAGGGTGGATTCGTTCCGACTTAGTTGATCCTATTAATTGATATCGACAAATAAAAAAACAAAAGGCGCGTTGGATAAAATCCAACACGCCTTTTGTTTTTTTCGGGTCGTAGACAAAAGAATTTTTATAATCACTTCATCATTGATATATAAGACTCTGCGCTCCATGCTGACGCGATGCTAGTTGCCGAGGATGAAGCTTGAGCCTCCTGATCGCATTGCGCTCCAAATCCTTGAGAGATTGCTTATGAAAACTAGATTTGGTGGTCAAACCGGTTGACTTATACACAGTTATTCATTTTGATTAAATCTTTTTCTTTTCGCATACCACTTAATTCAAAATGACTCCTAACACTACTCCATCAGAATCGTCACTTTTTCAATCAATTCAATGTTTTCTTTCTCTAAATAAAGAAGTTTCGAATCAATCATGTCATCAAAATAAGCATTGCGTTCCATTCCCAGTTTTTCTAACAATAATTGCGTTTCTAGTAAATCCAGTAACGTCAGCTGAGGATAATCATCTCCGCTAAATGTCCCATCAGGACGCGCCTGGTACCAGAGATCCCCGTTTTCGCGAATCCATCCGCCAGCATCCTGACCAAATTCTTCGATGCCGCTCGTTACGCTTTCGGCTGCCTCTAAATAATCCTTATTTTGTGTATCCCCATAGGCCTGTAGCAAAATCTTTAAGCCGCCTAATTCGTGGTTTAACGAAGCATGCGTTAACGGCGTTTGGTCATCTTCATCAAAATAATCAACGATTAAAAATCCGCTGGCAGTAGGAAGTGTTTGTTCGGCGTTGATCTGCGTTAACAAATAATCAGCATAAGTTTCCACAGCTAACTCATTTTGCTCAATTTGGTCGTCATACAGTTTAGCAGTTTCATCTAAGTAAAATGCGACGTATTCGTTATAACGAGTATCCACATAAGGTGCCGTGACTTCATAGGCGTTTTTTAACCATGTGCTGGTATATTCAGTGGGCCAACGCGATCCGTCAAACTCAGCCAAGTAATAAAGTAAGTTGACACGTGAGTTTAAAATCATCGTTTCGTGAAAAGCAGAAGGGTCTTTTTGGTTCCAGCGTAAGGCCTCATCGTCTTCGAAACGACCAATTGCGCGGCCATAGCCCATTTTGGAGCTAGGTTCAATCGAAAAAGGCAGTTTGGTATAAGGGCCGTCGGTTGTCAGCCAGTTTAGTTGAACGGTTTGATTGTTCAAGGAATGATCAATCCACTCTTCTTCGGATGCGGTTGACGAAAACAACGGTTTTTCTGAAATCATCGCCCAAGATTCAGCCAGCTGAAGGGGCTGTAACCAAAACTTCTTGACGAGGGTGTTGCCCGAAATTTCTAGGTCTCGCACTTCTTTAGAAAGCTTGCGAAGATGACTGCTTGTTCCGTCATCGTAGTCGGTTTGCATTTTTTTAGACACATAGACATTGCTTTGAAGAAGCTCGAAATCGGAGCTTTTCAGCGTACCAAACGGATTAACAGTAGGGTCCATTCCGAAAACATCATGGTACTCATGTTCAATAATAGCAGGATTCCAACTGGTGAATTCAGGGTCTTCTAACCCCGATACAACGACCGTAGCAGGAAAGAACAACCAGCTGTTGTTTTCAAAGCGTTCAAAAAGAAAGGTAGAACCATTGCCTAAAGTTCGTTCCGTAATATCAACAAAGCCCACTTTCGCGCCAAACAACTCGATGTGTACACGGTGACTTTCGTCTATCGTGTTTTCAACTGTACGTTCTGTTTTTTCGGGTGGCATGATCGTAAATAGGGCTGGCAATTCAATGGTCACAGCCAATTCATCGCCTTCGTAAATAACGCGATTTTCTGTGACGAAGAAAAATGCAGCGAGTAGGAGCGAAGCAACCAGTAAAAAAAGGCCAGCTCCCCAAAAGACTTTCTTCAACACGTGATCATCCTTTCTTTTTCCGTTTGATTAATCCTACAAAACGTGCAAATCCGGCTGGGTGCATGAACCGCAACAGCACACCGTAAACGACAATTCCAATAGGAACAAGAACAGCCAGTTGAACAAGTGCGGGCCATTCGGATGCTGACAAGGCTGTCTTTGCGCCCCATACAGCAAGCCCCATCGCCGTGGCCGGTACAATCACGCGAACAGCCATGGACACGAAGCGTTTAAATTCGTGCATGCCTAAATCTTTGTAGACAACGACCATTGATAAAGTGAAGTAGTAAATCGAAACGATAGAGGCAGCAAAAGCCAACGCCAAATAGCCATAATCATCTACTAAGAACCAGTTTAACAAGAAGTTCAGTACGATGGTCGTCACGCTAATCCGAAGAACTACTGCTGTTTTACCGCGAGCATACATCGATTTTGACAGCATCAATTGCATACCCTGGAAAATGATGATAGGCAAATAGAACAGTAAGGCCATATACGTATAGTCTGCATCTTGTGCAGTAAACGCGCCACCTTCGTAGATGAACGAAATAATGGCGTCACCCACGACTAACAAACCAACAGAAATCGGCACAAGCGTAACAAACGAAATTTCCATGCCTAAAAACAAAGTATCTTTGAATTTGGCTGGATCCGTTGCTTGTTCAGACATTAAGGTGAAAATGATTGCTGCCAAAGTAGCCGCATAAATGGCCGTTGGGATGCTAATGATCAACGAAGCGTTATTCAAATAAGAAACAGCCGCTTCAATCGTCCCTGAGGCAAAAGCTTTGTTGACGAACAAATTTACTTGCCCGACAACCGAATTTAAAAGAGAAGGGATGATTAAAATAACGAAAGCTTTTCGGAAATCAGACTCCAACTTTAAAGTTGGCTGCCAGCTGTAATTTGATTTGATCAAATAATACATCTGGATGATGGCACCGATAATGGTTCCTGTCACAAATCCATAAGCTAATGCATAAATGCCCCATATGTCACTAAACAACAGCGCGAACATAGCAGACATAAATGTCGCCAGTAGCTTGGATACAAGAGTCGGAACAAAAATGCGGCGTGATTGAAGGTAAGATTCTAAAAGTCCTGCTAATGCGATAAATGTCATAAAGATAAAAAAGACTTCCGTCATCTGAATCGCAATAACTTCCGTTTCTGGCAGCATGTTGCCATAGATGAGCGGCACGATCCAACCGGCAGTGGACCAGCCGACAATCGACACACCGATAAACAGCAACATCGTCCAGTTTAAAAGCGCATTTGCGTTGCGATCGGTTACATCCAATTTACTTTGTCGCCGTTTAATATACAGTGGCAAGAAGACGTTATTAAAGCCAGTAGCGATCATGGCCACTACTAATGTAATAAAGGAAAAAGCCAAAAAATAACCATCTGTTTCAGCAGAAGCACCGAATTCCCGGGCGACAATCGATTCGCGTAGTAATCCCGATAGTTTTAATAACAGAGCCAGGCCAGTCGTCCAAATAGCCGCTTTTTTAAGACTCGACATAAATTCACTTCTTTCTCAGCAAAAAGCGGCTGGCTCAAAATAGAGAACCGGCCACTTTTTCTTTGGATACTCAGTTTGTTGTGAGCGCTTGTTGATAAATCTTTTCGTATTTCTCAGCAGCCGCAAAATGCGAATACTGCTCGATAATTTTAGTGCGGGCAGCTGATGCCAGTTTTTCGCCTTCTTGTGGATTCGCCAGTAAATAAATCATCGCGTCCGACAATTGCTCTACATTTTTCTCTTCAACGAGCAGTCCGTCCGTATTATGATCGACAATTTCTTTTAATCCACCCACCGCACAAGCAATCAAAGGAATACCTGAGCCCATAGCTTCTAAAGCAGAAATCGACGTCGCCTCTTCGACACCCGCGGAATAGATAGAAGGGACAAGCGCGATGTCACTAAGTGCGTAATACTGAATCATGTCTTTGTGATCGACTGCACCGAGCATAGTGACGTTTTTATCGATACCAAGCTCTTTTGCTTTGGCTTTCATCTGTTCCATCATTTCGCCAGTACCGGCAAAAACCAAGCGAGCATTCGGGTATTTTTCGAGTACCGGTGGAAACGACAAGATCGGATAAATGACACCGTTTTTCTTTGTTAACCTGCGAGGGATAAAGAAAATCAGCTCGTCTTGCGCGATGCCGTATTTCGTCCGGAATTCGGCGCGACGTTCGAGTTCGGGTTTGAAATCTTCCACATCGATAAAGTTTTTGATCATCGACGCTTCTACATTCGCTTCACGCTTTATATATTCCTTGATTCGTGTATCAACCGTAATCACAGCGCGCGTTTTTTTGTACATGCTGTATTCCACATCTAGTAACTTTTGTGCGTGCTTGCTGCCTTCTGCAACAGAACCTTTAGAGATGCCTTCAAACGTTAAGTAACCGTGAGTCGTCGTCACTGTAGGAAGTCCCACGTTGAGCGCAGCACGTGTTGCGAATACGTCTTGCGCATTAATCACATCAAATGACTTGTAAGCTTCATCTTTTAAAATCTGTTCCAGAAATTCCTGGCGGCGATTTAAGGTCCAAACGTAACCTGCTCCAAGGGATGCTTTATTCAGTAAAAAAGAAGGGCCACGTGCGATAAAATCACGGCGCCATTTAGGGACGTCTGAAAAAGACAGTGTTTCAACAGTATGTCCTAAATTTTCAAGACCCGTTTTTAATGTCGTCATATGTGTTGAAAGTCCACCTAAATGGGGATAGTCGTAAGTTGTTGCCAATAAAATTTTCATTTGACAGTTCCTTCCTAAAAAGCTTATTTCACAAAATGTTCTTGTAACAATTCGATATTGCGCATCGCTTCAGCGTGAAGCTTGGCCACATTCGGTTCCATAATTTGCTGTGCTTGTGTTTTGTTATCCAATAGGTATAACGCATTGGTTAATAGTTTGGTTTCATCTATCTCACCTAAACGGAAAGAATAGTCCCACATTCCTGAACGTTTCAAGAAACTTTCTACTTTTTTGTCGTAGCTGAATCCAAGATGAGGCACATTTGATAAAGCCGAGAAGATTAACGCGTGTAAGCGCAAACCGACAGTTAGTTCGGCATGACGAATGAAATTCAAAAACTCATTCGGCGTGAAGTCAGAACCGAGCAAGTAGGTTTTGTCTGCGTGTTTCATTTTTGCCATGACGTCTTTTGAAGCGGGCACATCGTATTTGCCTTCCATTGGAACAAATACCGGTGTCACGCCGCGCTGTTCGATCAATTGATCGAGTAAGTGAGCTGTTTTCTCAATATAATCCGGATGACTAAACCACGGACGAACCGTAACGGCCACAATTTTTTCGTCGCCGGTCAACGGCAGAGACTGATACGCACGATCTTCTTCGTCTGCTTTAAACGCAAAAACGATATCGGCAGTCACAACTGTTTCGGGACGCGTCACACCAAGCTTTTTCAAATAATCTTTCGAATACTGATCACGTACCGTAATAAAATCGGCGCGGTTCGCAAAGAGCTTCATCAAGATTTTACCCCAAGTTGATGTCACAGGGCCAATTCCTTGTGAAAAAAACATGACTTTTGTGCCGCAAAGTTTCGCTAGAATGACAATCAACAAGTAATAAGGAAGCGGACCAAACAAAAATTTCGTCGGGTAGGTGTCTTGCAACAAGCCGCCGCCTCCAGAAATCATCAAATCTGCACTCCGTAACGCTTTTACTTTTTCTTTGTTTTCACGTCTCCATGCGCGGTATACCGATTTGACGCCATATTCTTTTGCCGTCTGGTCTGGGGATAAGGAAAACACAGTAATTTCGGGGTTGGTTAATTCGGCTCTTAAATTATCAATAATCGCTTTTAGGATAGCTTCATCGCCAGTATTGCCCAATCCATAAAAGCCAGATAGTACTATTTTCACACTATTTCCTCCTCAAACTAAAGCTCTCAAGCCTTGTCCTTGCTAAATTCTATCACTTGTTAAACAGCCTATGCAACTACTGTTGAAATCTGCTATACTAATAAAATTGAAAGCTAGCGAATAGAGGGTACTCATGATGAAAGAAAGCTATTTAGGGGTGAATGTTTCACCTCTGTCATATGAAGGTATAATAGAAGATTTAAGACAGCGGATTCTAAATGGAGATCAGTCGACCATCATCGCTGTTAATCCGGAAAAAGTCATTGCCGCTGAGCGGGATCCGCAAGTGAAACAACTGATCAATTCGTCAACTTACCAGATTGCGGACGGCATTGGCATTTTGCTCGCCGCTAAAATAAAAGGCGGCAACATCACTTCACGTGTAACAGGTGTCGATATGATGGCGAAGCTACTAGAATTTGCGACTGCAGAAAAACTTCCCGTGTATTTTTACGGTGCACAAGAAGAAGTGGTCACAAAAGCAATTAGCAGCATTCAAGAAACCAATCCGGGAATCCTTGTCGCGGGATACACCAACGGCTTTGAAAAAGATGAAGATGCACTCGTTGAGCGGATTAACGCGAGCGGTGCAAAACTTATTTTTGTTGCACTCGGTAGTCCGAAACAAGAATTGTGGATTCAACGAAACATGGGGCGACTCCAAAACGTCCAAGTATTCCAAGGAGTCGGCGGCAGTTTTGACGTCTTTTCCGGAACTGTTAAACGAGCGCCGTTACTTTTTCGCAAGCTCGGAATTGAATGGCTTTACCGATTAATTTCCAGTCCGTCTCGCATCAAACGACAAATGAATTTGCCCATTTTTTTAATGAAAGTATTACGATCACGCTAAAGGAGCTAATGTAAAAATGAAGAAGTCTATCTGTGTTGTCGGTCTTGGCTATATCGGTTTGCCGACAGCTGTTATGTTTGCCAATCACGGACATCAGGTCCACGGTGTTGATATAAATGAAAAAGCAGTAAAAATGATCGGAAATAAAGAACTTCATATAGAAGAAGATGGATTGCAAGAGCGTTTAGACACAGCAATCGACAACGGTGCTTTTACGGTTGGCACAAAACCTGTAGAGGCAGATGTATTCATTATTGCGGTGCCTTCACCGATCAATCCGGATAAAACAGCGGAACTTGAATACGTGCGTCAAGCAACGGCTTCTGTTGTGCCGTTTTTGAAAAAAGGCAATCTGGTTATTCTTGAATCGACTGTGCCACCTAAAACGGTGGAAAACGTCATGATCCCTGAACTCATTCAATCAGGTCTTAACATGGGAACGGAATTATTTGTTTCTCATTCACCTGAACGTGTGATTCCAGGCAAAGTATTTACTGAATTGGTCTCTAATGACCGGATTATTGGCGGCATTAACGAACAATCTGCTCGCGTGACGTCGGAGTTATACAATTCGTTTGTCGAAGGACGTATGCACGAAACGGATACGACCACGGCTGAACTTGTAAAAGTCATGGAAAACACATACCGAGATGTCAACATTGCATTCGCAAACGAACTAGCCATGATTGCCCAAAACATCGGCGTCAATATTTGGGAAGCGATCCAGTTGGCGAACTACCATCCGCGAGTCAATATTCATACGCCAGGACCAGGTGTGGGCGGACATTGTATCGCTGTCGATCCATGGTTCTTAGTTGAATTAGATCCGCAGAAGTCGAAAATGATCCATTTGGCTCGTCAAACAAATGACGGCATGCCGGCCTACACAGCTCAGCTAACAGCAGACATTTTAAAAGCTAAAGGCATTGTTGATCCGAAAATCGCTATTTTTGGGTTAGCGTTCAAAGGCAATATTGACGACATGCGCGAAAGCCCTTCAGTAGATGTGGTCGAGCAGTTCACGTTGCGCAACTTCAATGTGAAGGCATTCGATCCGCATATTAAAGTTAATAATATTGACCAGCAAACGCAACATGCAGAAGAAGCCTTAACAGACGCGTCTGCACTCGTTATCGTAACGGATCATCAAGTATTTAAAGACTTAGATCCGATGACGTTGACTTCGATGAAAAATAAAATTGTCGTCGATACCAAAAACTGTGTAGACCGTACGAAGTGGGAAGCAGCTGGTTTTGACGTATACGTACTTGGAGATTCGAAGAACTGAAATAAGAAGTTAACTTTGAGATATGGGTTGGAAGAAATCGCTCCAGGTGGACGCTTTCGGGCCCGCAGGATGCGGGTCATGCAGCTGGCGCGACAGGACGTCGCGGTGCCGGCTGCCGGGGGCTCGCAGGAGTCGCTACCTTCCGCTCTTTCTTCTAGGAGTCATATTAAATAAATAAAAGTTCTAATATTTAACTGCCATTAAGATATGGAGCAAAACAATGGAGACTCCAGCGGGATAGCGAAGTGCCGAAATCCACTCGGGCGTTAAGCCCGAGTTAGTTCGGCGCAGGAAAGCGGAATTGTTTTGCGGAATATCGACTATAAAATTAAAAATTTCAACTAAACTAGGGAGACAAGCCTATGAAAAAAGTAAGGAAAGCGATTATTCCCGCTGCTGGATTAGGTACGCGTTTTTTACCAGCAACAAAAGCGATGCCGAAAGAAATGCTGCCGATTGTAGACAAACCGACCATTCAATACATTGTGGAAGAAGCAATTGCTTCGGGTATTGAAGACATTATTATCGTGACGGGAAAAGACAAACGGGCAATTGAAGATCATTTTGATTCGGCTCCTTTTCTGGAAGCGCGTCTTGAGGAATCCGAAAAGTTTGAATTGCTGAATGCCGTTCAGTTATCCAGCAAAGTGGATATTCACTATATCCGTCAAAAATCACCTCTGGGTCTTGGTCATGCAGTTTGGACTGCACGGAAATTTATCGGCGATGAACCTTTTGCTGTGTTGCTCGGCGATGATATTATTCAATCAGAAGTTCCAGGACTTCAGCAGTTGATGGCGCAATACAACAAAACGCAGTCTTCGGTCATTGGTGTTATGGAAGTTCCAGAAGAAGAAACCTATCGTTACGGCATTATGGATCCGTCCACAGTAGAGGGGCGGCTATACAAAGCCAATAAATTTGTCGAAAAACCAAGAGCGGGTACGGCTCCATCCAATTTAGCCATTATTGGGCGTTACGTCTTCACTCCAGAAATTTTTGGGTTTTTAGATAAGATGAAAGTCGGTGCGAATGGAGAAATCCAATTAACCGATGCTATTGAACAATTAAACGCAGTGCAAGATGTTTACGGATACGCGTTCGAAGGAAAGCGTTATGACGTAGGAGAAAAACGTGGATTTGTTGAAACAACACTGGAATTTGCTTTGGCACGTCCAGAACTTCGTGAAGATTTACTGGATTTCATGAAACTGAAACTAGAAGAATACAAGTAAAGTTCGAAAGGAAGGCCTATCTTTGAAAATTTTGCTCGTATCAAACATGTACCCTTCAGAAGACTTTCCGAGCTTCGGCGTTTTTGTAAAAAACACCGAAGCCATTTTAACGGATGAAGGATTTACTGTAGACAAAGCGGTTGTAACAAAGTCTATTAAAAAATCACAAAAAATAGCGGCTTATCTTGGCCATTATGCCAACGTTCTTCGGAAAGGGCTAACAGGTAACTACGATGTGATTTATGTGCATTATGCAGCTCACAATGCTTTTCCGCTTTTACTATTGAAAAAACTAAAGCCATCTGTCAAAATTATGACAAATGTTCATGGCAGTGACGTGGTTCCGGAAGTAGCCTCTCAAGAAAAATTCCAGCCTTATGTTAAAAAGCTATTGCAGCAATCCACGATGATTATTACGCCATCACATTATTACAAAGAGCTTGTTCACGAGAAATATGCAGTGACGACACCGATTGAAATTTTTCCGTCAGGTGGCGTAAACTCAGCAGTCTTTTATCCGAATCCCGGTGCACGACAACGCCAGCTGGAACAATTAGCATTAGATTCGACGATGCGTTATTTTGGTTACGTTGGACGGATGGATGTCGGCAAAGGCTGGGATCATTTACTAAAAGGGTTTTCTGCTTTTCTTGAGCAGAATCCAGCTGAAAAAAGCAAAACACGGTTAATCATGGTTGGTTCAGGCAAAGACGACGATGCATTTTTTCAAATGAGATCAGATCTTGGCTTAGACGACGTAGTGGTGCATTTTCCGTTGATGAAACACCAAGATTTAGCGGCCATTTATAACATCATTGAACTTTTCATATTCCCGACGACGAGAAAAGGGGAGAGTCTCGGATTGGTTGGTCTCGAAGCAATGGCTTGTGGCACACCGATTCTAGCAAGCCGAATTGGTGGCATACTGGACTATGTCCAAGATGGTGCCAACAGCTGGTTATTTACTGCTGGTGAGTGGGAAGATTTGGTTAAACAGTTGGAGCTGTATAACCAATTAACAATGGAAGAAAAGCAACAAATCGCTAAAGCTGCCTATGAAACAGCGCAAAATTATGATCAGCGAAAGATTCAATCAAAACTTTCTGCGATATTTCATAACTTAGAGCTAACTAAATGAAAGAGGATTTAACTATGGACTCTAAAAAAATTCTACTATTTTTTATCGCATTTATTGCCGTACAACCGATCATCGATATTTTGACGACGGCTTCTATTTTTATGGTAGATACAAGTCTAACTGTAGGGGTACTTCTTCGAACGGCGTATATGGCGTTAGCGATCGTATTTCTTTTGTGGATGGCAAGGACCAGCAAAAACAGCCGTCTTTTTACTGGGTATTTAATCGGTTTAGCGTTGTTAATTGGTATTAACATTGTCAGTAATCTTCAACTTAAAGATCCTTATTATTTGTTCCAGGAACTTAAGTTTTTCAACAAAGCTATTTATTTCCACATCGTCTTATTTGGGTTGTTAGTTGTTTACCGTCAGCTGAAAGACAAACAATACGACATCGCTAGTCAAACGACCAAGTATTTATGGGTTGCTGGACTATTCATTGGTGTTATTTTTATCGTTGCCCAATTGACGGGTACGAGTTTGTCTAATTATTCGCATACGAAAACGGGATTTACAGGTTGGTTTTATGCCGGTAATGAAATAGGTGCCATCATGGCAATTATTTTGCCTATCATGGCTTTGTATGCAATTGAGAAAACCGATGCCTGGAAAAAATCTTGGTCGTGGATCCCTTTTATCCTGTTAGCTGTTGGCATGCTAGCGTTAGGAACGAAAGTGGGCTATGGCGGCATTATTATTGTCTTATTATCGGTTGTGATCGGTAGTTTAATCATGCTCGCTATGAAAAAACGCACGGCGACCATTAAAATTAATTTGCTCATTGCAACGTTCTTAACCGTTGTCTTAATTGCGGTGACGCCGGTCACGCCGGTGTTCGGCAACATGTTCGCTCACATCACTTCTCTCGGCATCAATTTCGGAGAACCAGTTGAACGTCCTGGAGATGAAGTGTTAGTAGAAGGTGACGAAGGATTTGAAGAACAACTAGAAGAGGAAGAAGATACCGGAATAACAAGTGCACAAGTACAGAATTTAGTATTTAGTTCGCGTGAAACCTATGCACAATTTATGAAGGAAGATTTTCAAGATTCGCCGATGATGCAGCAATTATTCGGTTTAGGCTTTGCAGGGAATTATGAAACGCCAGCCCCTGGCAAGTCGCCGACGATGATCGAAATGGACTTTCATGACTGGTTTTATTCGTTCGGTTGGGTGACCTTCATTTATATGATGATTCCGTTCGTTTGGTTTACCGGTAAATTCCTGCTTCACTTTTTGTTCAATATCAAAACCCATTTTACCTATTTTTATATTTTGTACGGCGTTGCCTTTCTTCTTGGCATCGGCATTGCGTACACTGCGGGACATGTATTAACGGCACCTGCTGTTTCAATTTATGTCGCAGCAATTTTGGCCATGTTAGTCGTAAATGAAGATTTGCTCGAATCAAAATAACCAATCGTAAGTTTTGCCCCGAAAGGTAGCGTTGTAATGACGCGGTCTTTCGGGGCTTTTTTTATGGAGCGTAATTGCAAGCTTAAAAACGAGACTAAACAAGGGATAGGGGAGGTCCTTACTAGGAGAGGGTACAAAGACTAGCTGAATTTTAAAAAAACTTTTTATTGAAACTAGTTAAGAAAAAAAGGAGTAAGTAAAAAGTCTCTTTTTTATTCGGTTAAAATAAGATATAAAAGTTTAAAAATATTATTTTAATAAATATTTATTATTTTTAACGAAGTTTAAAAAGATAGATTATAATAAAAAAACATTTTTATTGGAATTGTATGATAAATGGGTTGATTCTCTAGGTACTAATTGCCATTTTTAGGTTTCAATATTTAGAAAACCGTATTAAATGTAATTCTTTTGTATTATTTTTGTAAGTATTAGTAAATTTTTTGATATATTATTACATTAGTGGTTGATTAAACTTAATTCTTTGGTAAACTAAGTAAGAGTTTAGTTATCTGTCAAAAACTTTCATCTAATCCACAAGAGGTAGGACCTTTGCATCGTTCATAAGACGTTGTTAATCTACAAATAGTGGAAATGTGATGGTGAAACGGATAATTGAATTGAGTTATACGACTCAATATAGTTATAGCACCACAAACCCAAGGAGGAATTACATTAATGGCTTACCAACCAAAAAATTACAAGAAATTCGTAGCAACTGCAGCAACGGCTACTTTAGTAGCAACGGCAATCGCTCCAGCAGCATTCGCAGACCAAGCTTCAACTTCAGCTTTCACTGATGTGGGAGATCGTTATACAGACGCAGTTGATTACGTAGTATCTGGCGGAATTGCAATCGGTATTACTCCGACTCAATTCGGTGTTAGCGCTTCAATCACTCGTGGCGATGCAGCGATCATGATCGCTACTGCAGCAGGTTTGATGAACGAAAAAGCTCCAGCTTCAGGTTTCTCTGACGTTCCTAAACGTGGTGCGGTTGCAGTCAACTCACTTAAAGAAGCAGGAATCATCAACGGCGTTTCAGCTACAAAATTCGGCTGGGATCAAACAATCACTCGTGGACAAGCAGCATTCATGCTTGCACAAGCTTATGACCTAAAAGACGGCGACGTTTCTAAATTGAACTTTACTGACGTTGGTTCAAAACACCGTTTCGCAACTGAAGTTGCATCATTAGTTGAAAACAAAATCACTGATGGCGAAACTGCAACTAAATTCGGAATCGAATCATCAATCAAACGTGGAGATTTCGCAATCTTCCTTCATAGATTACATGAGTTAACTAAAGCTCCTATGGCACCTACAGTATCATCTGTTACTGGTCTTAACACTAACCAGGTTCAAGTTAACTTCAACACAACTTTGAACGCTGATGATAAAGTTGCTAAAGCTGCAACTGAAGTTACAAACTATAAATTAGGTTCAGCAACTCCAACTAAAGCAGAATTGTCAACTGACAAGCGTTCAGTAGTCTTAACTTTTGCATCATCAGTTGAAGGCAAAGATCAAGTTCTTGTAGTTGAGCCAACTGCTACAAACGTAAAAGACACAGACGGTAAATGGGTAAACACTGAGAAATTTAGCGGCGTATTCACTTATACGGATACTGTTAAACCAGTTATCACTAGCACTGTTTACGAAAACGGTAAAATTACTTTGACTTTCTCTGAAGACCTTGGAACAGCTCCAACAGTAATCCGTGTAAACGGTGAGCCAGTTACAGGTGCGACTACTGGAAACAAAGTTGTAATCACTAAATCGTTAAACGCTAGTCAAACAGCTTCTCTATATGTAGCAGGAGCTACTGACAACGCAGCAGTTAAAAACGAAATGGTTATCTATAACGGTTCAGTAACTGCTCCATCAGCAGATATGGAAAAACCACGCGTAACAAGTGTACAAGTAGTTGATCAAAAAACTGCTAAAGTTACTTTGAGCGAAGATATTGTTGAAGACAACGTATCTGTTAAATTGCAACAAGGTGGAACACAAACTACAGCTACTTTAGTTCGTGATACTACTGACACAACTGGCAAAACGTATTTGTTAAATGTAGGGGAATTATTCCCAGCAGGTTCTACAGCAACTTCACAAACTTTCACTTTGTACGCTGAAGCTGGAGTTATGACAGATCTTGCTGCAAACAAAAACGAATTTTACAGTACTTCAGTAACTTTCGCTAAAGACTTGACTGCACCAACACTTTCTTCTACACGTGTTTCTGCTGAAAACGAAAAATTAGAATTCACTTTCAACGAGAAACTTGTTGTTGCAGGTTCTGATAGCCAAATCACTATCCGCAACTCACAAGGTGTAAACTTCACAGCTGTTGATGCAGAATCTATGCTGAAAACTGATGACGCTTCTACTTACTTAGTAGATTTCAAATCAACTACAGCAGCTTTGGACGCTGGAACTTACACGGTAACATTCCCAGCTGGATTCTTCACAGATGTACAAGGGAACAAATCTGCAGCAGTTTCATCAACAATCACTGTACCTGGAACTCCAGCAGCAGTTGATAACAAGAAGCCAACTGCTTCAGTAGTTACTACAGGCACTAACGAATTCACTGTTTCTTACAGCGAAGAAGTTGCTGCTAACGGAATCAGCCTTTCAAGCTACCGTCTAGACGGACAAGCTTTACCTGCTGGAACGGACATCTACTTCACTGGTACTGACAAAATGACAGCAGTAATCAAATTGCCTGCTGGATCTGTAAACATCGGTGATAACAAAACAGCAGGAACTCCGGCTGTATTGACAGTATTAAACACTACTGATAAAGCAGGAAACGTAATTGTTACTGCTAACTCAAGTGTAATGATCAAAGACAACACACCTGCAAAAATCACTTCAGTACAAACTGCTGGTGACGTTGTAGTTGTAACATTTGATGAAGTTATCTCAATTCCTAACGTTGATGCAAACTCTGTATTCGATGTTAAGGTTGGATCAACTGAAGCAAATGCTGGTAATTTGGTAGTTGTTGACGGTAACGAAACTCAAGTAAGATTCACGCTTGATACAGCTCCAACTGGTACAGTAAGTGCTACAGTTAAAGCTGGACAAACTGAATTGGTTGACAGAAACGGCGTTCTTGTAAAATAATTGAACGTTAGTTGAGCGCTTTGTGCTCATAATAAAAAAAGTGATACCGGGCTAGTGCCTGGTATCACTTTTTTGCTATTTGGTGCCTGGCACGCACACAATGCACACACAATTCAATAAATGGTAAGATACGTATAAAAAGAGTGCAAGAAAGGTGAAAATCACATGAGGTTTCCTCAAAAATGTAACGCTGCCGTTATCTTTACGGGACTGCTGTCAATACTCTTGTTTTTTTCGGCGATAACTACGTCGGCTAGTGCCGCTGCGCCATTAAAAGATGTGGCTACAACGCATTGGGCTTATGAGGACATTCAGTCGTTGCTCGAAAAAAACGTCTTGTCTGGCTATTCAAATGGAACGTTCAAACCAGAACAAGACGTGACGCGTGCACAAGCGGCAAAAATTATTGCATTGGCTGCGGGTATTGAGCCGCTCAATCCGAAAACAGCGAGTTATCCTGATGTGGCGACGGGTCACTGGGCGTTTGGTTATATTGAAGCATTGAAAAAAGAAGGCGTTATTCATGGCAAAGGCAATGGGCTGTATGCTCCGGATGACAAGTTAACACGTGGACAAATGGCCAAGATTTTGACAGAAGGTTTTGATCTTGTTGGTCATTCCACGAATTTCTTTGCCGATGTGACCACAAAAGATTGGATGTTTACGTATGTCTTAGCACTGCGTGATAACGGCATTACGGTTGGGTATCCGGAAGACAATACCTACCGGCCAAACGGCATCGTCACACGTGCGCAAATGGCTGCGTTTGCCAATCGCGCGATGGAATGGAAAGCTCTTCAACAACCAGCACTTCCGGGTAAAGTTATTGGATTTGGAGACAGCAATACGTCAGGTTCTTATTTACCGAAAGAATTTCCCGAGTACCCGAATCACAATTGGCCGGCTTTAGCAGGAATCACCAATGCCGGTGTCAGTGGCAATACGACAGCAAGTGCCTTGAAAAGATTCACACAAGACGTGTTGGATCAACAGCCATCTACGGTCGTCATGATGTTCGGGTTGAACGACGCATTAATGCGTGCAGATACGAAACAACCACAAGTCAGTAAGGAGCAATTCGAAAAAAATATCTCGCAACTAACAACGCAAATGGTGGCAAAAGGCATAACGGTTGTGTTGATGACCAATTTGCCCGTCAATGAACGTGTGTATTACCAGTCTCAAGCAGCGCAAACCCCAGGTATTGAAAAACTCTATGCCAGTAAGGGGGGCCTTCATGCGTGGCAAGACAGCTACAATGATATTATTCGCAAAGTCGCTCAACAACAAGGTGTTGAACTCATCGATAATTATGCCAACGCGGTGCAAAAAGCAGGAGGCGCAACAGACACTGATCTTGCAAACAGCGGATTAGTTGATCCACTTCTCGGATTTCATTGGACACCGCGCGGGCATATGATGGTGGCGCATTCCGTAAATGTGCGGGTGCCAGGCACCCACACAACTCTCGCGCAATTCAACAACAAAACCCCCACAAGCCGGTAATTCGGCGTGTGGGGGTTTTAACTGTGATTTTAGGGTTAGTTACCAAACAGTTTTTCGAGTGAGTATTGATCTCCGAACAGCAGGTCGTATTGAATCATTTCGTATTGCTGTTTGGTGGTCTCCACTTTATCGGGAGTCACTTTATAAAGTTCGCCATCTGCGTCTATTTTCACTTCGTTTGTGTAGCCCGGCATTTCCGCTTGGAAGTTTTCCAGTACTGCGTGATACAAAGGCTGCTCAATTCCAGCTAGGTCAAAGACAGTTGGTGCTAGGAAAGAGGGGCTGATCGTACCAAGGTCTGGAACTTCAGTGCCGTAGTTATTCCAAATAGCCAGCGGTGTGGATCTCATTTTCTTTTGATCTTCTAGGCTCCAATTAACGTCGCCCGCTCCGCGAGGGACATATCCAGCTTGCTTGAATAATTTATAGTCATTGCCAATCGCAGGTAAATGGTCTCCGAAAAAGACGACAATGGTTGGTTCGTCAGACGTTTCGTAATAATCGATCAAGCTCTTAAATGCAGCATCAGCGTCTGCGACTCCTTGTGTGTACGACCGCAACAATAAATTGAAAACGGGATCCACTGCAGGAGGTGTCTGCGTTTCGACAGTGAAATCTGGGTATTTATCCACGTTGTAACTGGTGTGGTTTTGCATCGTAATTGCATAGATAAATGACGGATCTTCATTCGCTTCTGTTTGTTCGATGATGGTATCGGTCACTTGCTGGTCAGAAACGTAAGGTCCTCGGTAGACAGGATCGGTAAACCCGTCAATATCAATGAATTCATCAAAACCGATATGTTTATACACTTCTTCCCGGTTCCAAAACCATTTCGGGTAAGGGTGAATGGCCGTCGTCTCATACCCGAGACTTGCCAAATAGTTAGGCATCGCCGGAATTTCACTTTTAATGTATTGCTGGTACGGAACGGAACCAGGCGGTAAGAACATATTGGTAAAGCCCGTCAGCGCTTCGAACTCGACGTTACTCGTGCCGCCGCCAAAAGCGGGAGCCAAAATATGGCCATCTTGCTGTGCTCTGACGTTTGGCATAGGGTCTTCATTAAACGACAACCCTTCAATCGACGTCGGGTCCCAGAAAGATTCGCTCATGATAAAGATGATGTTCGGATCTTGCTTAGCCGTTGAATTGGATTGCGGTTCAACTTTAGTCAAGTTGTCAACGATATCCATCACGTTCTTTTCGTTGTAGCCACTTGGTGGCAGCACGATAGCACTTTGCATATTCAACATAAACGTCAGCAAAAAGCCATTGGTTTTGTAATTGCGTTCTTGATCAAATGTCAGGTTGTTAATGTCGACATCTTTTAACGTGGACTCTACTTCAGGAATGGACCGGTAGAAAACGAAAATGCTCAAGTATGCGGCACCTAAACCAATAAACAGCATACGAACCCATGGGTTTAAGCGAATCCAGCGCTTTGGTTTTTTGATAAACAGAAACACCGAAATGGCGACAATGACCGCCACGATAAGTCCGAAAACAAGAATGACTTGTGTCAAGTTGATCGTTTCATATAAATTTGGCAATAAATTCAATACATTATTATAAAGCAACAAATCCCAAGGGTATAAAAATTCCCCTAAAAAACTGAATTTATAATAGCTGAAAACAGCCAGAGTCACCACTAACGCATTGGTGACGACAAAACTAACAAAATAACGATTAAAGATTCCTAAAAACACGATGAACAAGCTAAAAACAATCATGTAATTAAAGAAAAAGGCTTCTTTGTGATCACTGCGCCACACAGCGCGTTCAGCGTAACTACCGTTTAAATACGTTTCAATTCCATTTACCAACAAAAAGAAATAAAACATGGTGGCTAACATCACCAAAACCGGCTTGTAGCTCCATTTGACTTTCATGTAAATCACCTCAAAAAAAATTTTCGACTTTGCTGCTCCTGATGCAATCGGAATATCGACTACCCTCAAGTATAAAGGAAGTACAAGAGGCAAGCAAATTGCGCGAGAGTTGTGTGGGTGCCTGGCACCCGTACAATATACCCGAAATTTAAAGAAAAAACAGTCAACAAGATAGCTTTGGAACCATGGACTTTTGATGTATAAAATGGAAAAATGAAGGTGGATTAATTAATTGATAATTTTGATAATTTTATCTTGAAAAGGAGGAATCAAGATGAGGAAAACAAGTTTTTGGTTAATGGTGTTCATCTTATTGATCGGTAGTGTCACAGGGTTCAGTAGTTCGGTCGCATCAAAAGGGCTAAATCCCGAAGTGAAGCTGTCGAAAACCTTAGTAAAGCCGCAGTCACCAAAAGAAAAAGTGCGAATCATCATTGAATTACAAGAACAGCCGACGATTGAAATCGCAACGACGAAGGGTGTTCTTTACAAAGAGTTGTCTGAAAGTCAAAAACAACGCATTGAAGCGGCTGCCACTAAAAAACAAAAAACGGCACAAACAGCTATTACGAAAGTGGCACCCAAAATCGATTATCTTCAAACGTTTACAGCGGTCTTTAACGGTTTCTCAGCAGAAGTTACTGCGGGACAAGTAGCCCAAATCGCGGAGTTGCCGAGTGTTAAAGCTGTATATGAAGCGACGGAGTATAAACGTCCTGCAGTCCAGCCGACGATGAAATACGCCAAAGAACTGGTTCAAGCGCAACAAGCCTGGCGTGATTATGGCTTTAAAGGAGAAGGCATGATTGTCGGCGTGATCGATACAGGCATTGACTCGGGACATCGCGACATGAAACTGAGCGATAGCAAGACGGCTACCTTAACAAAAGGCCAAGTCGATGCGTTTGTCTCGGATCACGCGATTGAAGAAGGTGCATTTTTCACAGAAAAAGTGCCGTTTGGTTACAATTATATGGACGCCAACACTGAAATTCGTGACGTGGCACCGGGTGCTTCGATGCACGGCATGCACGTAGCCGGAACGATTGGTGCAAATGGCGATGAAAAAAAGGGTGGCATTAAAGGTGTTGCTCCGGAAGCGCAATTGTTGGCGCTGAAAGTGTTCGGCAACGACGCTTTATACCCAACAACTTTCGGTGATATTTACATTAAAGCGATGGACGACGCCATTAAACTTGGTGCAGACGTTATCAACATGTCGCTCGGCGCCACCGCTGGATTTGTCGATACGTCGAGTCCCGAACAGCAAGCAGTAGAACGCGCGACAAATAATGGGATTTTAGTAGCGATTTCTGCCGGCAACGAAGACATGCTGGGGTCTGGTTTTCAAGCACCTTTTGCCAAAAACCAAGACTACGGTTTGATTGGTACACCGGGAACTTCGGTGGATTCGTTCGGGGTAGCGTCATTTGAAAATACAGTGATTACAACGGAGAGTTTTGTCTACAGCGTAGACGGCAAAGTGTCGGCTCGTGCGCTATACTTGCCGGCAAACGAAGTCGACCCGCAAAAACTACCGGATGCTTCTTATCAAGTGGTTGAAGTTGGACTCGGTATGCCTGAGGATTTTGAAGGCAAAGACTTGACCGATAAATTCGCGTTGATTGCACGCGGTACCATTCCATTTGCGGAAAAAGCTTTTGCAGCGCAGTCTGCTGGAGCAGCAGGGGTTATTATTTACAACAATACGACGGGACCGGTTAATATTGAATGGGATCCGTCTATTGCCATTCCATTTTTGTCGACACTTCAAAAAGATGGATTGGCCATGAAAGCAGCATTACAAGCTGGAAAGGCGGTCACCATTGCGTTTGACGGAAAAGAGCTTGAAACGCCGAATCCAAATGCCGGTAAAATGAGTGATTTCACGTCTTGGGGACCAACACCCAACTTGGATTTTAAGCCAGAAATCACTGCACCAGGTGGCAATATTTTCTCGACGCTAAATGACAACGACTACGGGTTGATGAGTGGTACATCGATGGCGGCACCACACGTTGCAGGAGGAACGGCATTGATTTTTCAGCGCATTGAAGAGCTTGGCTTAGCAGGCAGAGACCGCGTTGAGTTCGCCAAAAACTTGCTGATGAACACGGCCAATCCAGTTGAACTGGTAGCGGGTCAATTCGTGTCACCAAGACGTCAAGGCGCAGGACTGATGCAGTTGCACGACGCCTTATCGACCGACGTAATCGTCACGGACGGAGCGACTGGTGACGCCAAAGTCGCGTTAAAAGAACTGACAAAAAATCAACTCACCATCAAGTTGCAAGCTGAAAATTTCTCAGACACGGCAGTAACTTACGAAGTCACAGTTAACGTTCAAACCGATGCAATTGTAAAACACAAAAAGCGCAAGATCAACACGACCGATCCTAATCGAGCAGGATCAAAAGTGGTAACAGATCTCGTCAACATTACCGCACCCGACCTTGTGACGGTACCAGCAAATGGCACAACAGAAATTCAAGTGACCATCGATGCGTCAACTTTAGTAGGACGTCCCGAATTTAAAGCGTTCACTAACGGTTTTTTCATCGACGGGTTTATTACATTAACCGATGCGAACGAAGAAGTAACCGGCAACACGCCGCTGACCGTGCCGTATTTTGGCTTTAATGGCAAATGGGACGCAGCATCGATTTTTGATGACGTCGCATGGAGTCCAGAAACGTTTTACGCTTCGACGTTTTTAACGGACGACTTTGGTTTGATCGTCAACGGCGGCAGTCACCAACAAGGTTTTGTTCCTGAGCGTTTTGCTTTTTCACCAAATGGCGACGGGAGCCGGGAGTCGATTATTCCCGTATTTTCGCTGTTGCGTAACGCCAAAGCGTTGGAAGTAAACGTGCTGGACGCGGATGGCAAGAAACTCCGGACCTTGCAGACAGGAAAAAACCTAGTGAAAAACTTCACGGAAAGTTTTTCTTATTATTATGATTTTTTCAACGAGTGGAACGGCGAAGTGCTCGGCAAGCCAGTTAAAGATGGCCAGTATCAACTGCAAATGCGTGCGGTTATTGATTATCCAGGTGCTAAATGGCAGTCACGAGTCATGCCGATTTTAGTGGATACCGTGGCACCTAAAGCAACTGCTACGCTGGATACGAAAACGGGCACGGTGAAAGTCACCAGCTTTACCGACAACAAACAAGGCGGAGGACCTGACCGCTGGGAAGTGTTCCATAACGGTGTGGAACTAACGCAAGCTCCGGACAGCTTTGAAGACCAGTCGTTATCACCGAGCGTCAAGAGCTACAAATTGCCTGTGGCCATCAAAAAAGGCGACAAGCTAAACGCGGTATTCCATGATACCGCCGGCAATAAAATCACAGTGCCACTAACCGGTGTTGTTGCAGATACACAACAACCAGCAGTGTCCATCATCTCGCCGGGGCTTTTCGAAGTGCTAAGTACGAAGAGAGTCGGCGTATTCGGTGTCGTAGAAGACCAGTCACGTATCGTCTCAGTAACTGTTAACGGTGAAAAAGCCGAACGCTTTGACGGAATGTTTTTCCAACACACCTTAACACTCAAAGACGGGCGTAACGACATCTTCGCTAAAGCCGTCGACGAAGCTGGCAACGAACTCGAAGTACGCAGCCAAGTGTTAATCGATACACAGCCGGCGCTACTGAAAATTTTGGATTTGCCAGAAACGGTGGGTGCAGAAGCGGATTCTGCAGAAGTAAGGTTTAATGTCTCAGACAACATGAACGCCATCCAAGTGTATGTAATCGACAGCGAAGTTTTTCGCCAAGACATGACCGAGCCCTACGGCGAAGTCGGCTTTGATGAAGACATGACCATCACGGTTCCGGTTGCTGCTCTAGGTGATAACAAATTCACTTTGAAAGTCATCGACGCAGCAGGACATGTCACAGAAGAAAGCTTCACGATCAAGAAACAGTGAGTGAATAATGGCGTGTTTGATTGTTTGGGTGCCAGGCACCCAAACAATTCAAACACAACTCAAAAAAATATTTTGAAAGAGAATTTGCAGGTTATCGAGTGGTTTCACAGTGAAAAATTAGTTTTGAGTCAGTATGCGTACATAAATCCAAGTTATTGTCTTTTTGGAACAATTGACGAACCTCGATCTTATTTCTACTATAGTCATAATCAGTAGTTGAAAAGGAGCGTGAAACGATGGGGAGAAGTCGACGTATTTGGACTCCGCATGCATACGAACATGTTGTGATGAGAGGCAACAATAGGCAAGCGATTTTTCAAGAGAAATCAGATATCGACGCTTTTTTTAGAGTCTTAACGTATGCACACGAAAAGTACCCGTTTACCATGTTGGCCTATTGCTTAATGACCAACCATTACCACTTATTGATCCGCTCACCCGAAGTCCCGTTAAGCAAGCTAATGGCACTCATTAACAAACGCTACAGCGATTATCACAAGAAAAAATACAACTACAGCGGCTATTTTTACGAAAGCCGTTATTATTCGGGCAAAGCCATAACCCACAAAAGCATCCTCGCAGTTAGCCGATACGTCCACAGAAACCCCATAGATACCAGTACCCCCATGGTAGCCACAATGAAAGACTATCCACACAGTTCGTACCGATTATACGCAGATGCACTACAAGCCCCCTATCAATTCCTCGATTTAAGTTATTTGCCAACCATTCTACCAAGGCCATATTCCAAATGCTTAACGGGTTATTTGATGTACTGCGAAGAACGGGATCTTCCGGAGAGGAGAGAGGGTGAATAGAATTGTACGAGAATTGAGCGGGTGCCAGGCACCAAATAAGAAAATTATTTCATTATTTGCATAAATTTAATAAAGCGTTTACAATTTTGCGCTATACTTGATAAGTAACTCATTCTATTCAAAGGAAGTGGAGCTTTTGTCGAGAAACACATGGACGAAGATTTTTTTGAGTTTACTACTGGTTTTGTCTGCAGTACTGCCTTACACAGCAGCAACTGCTGCAGAACCGATTACGGTAGCTGAAGCCATTGCGAATAATTCCGGTTCGGCTACGGTGAAAGGATTTATCGTCGGGACAGCTAGCAGCAACACTAGCTACGACCAAGAAGCGCCTTTTACAGCTGTTTCAAATCTAGGGCTTGCTGATTCACCAGATGAAACCGATCCGACAAAAATTCTTCCAGTTCAGTTGCCATCAAGTTCCGCAATTCGTGCAGGTTTGAACTTGGTGGACAATCCGACTAAGTTTAAAGCAGAAGTGACCATTACAGGTTCATTGGAAACTTACTTTACAACAGCAGGTCTAAAGTCTCCAACGGCTTTCACGATTCTGTCTGAAGGTGAAGTACCACCTGAGGCAACTGTCGTCGATACGTTGGCACAAGCGCGCACGATGTCGGGCAAACTGGTCCAAGTTGACGCCACGGTGACAACAGGCATAGGATTTTGGGGCGCGACTGCCTTTTATGTACAAGACGATACAGCTGGCATGTACGTTTATGCTTCAAACGCCACCGTTGCACCGGGAGACAAGGTGCGGTTGACGGGAACGGTCGCGGAGTATAGCGGCGAGCTTCAGCTGCAGCCGAATACAATAGAAGTTCTTTCTACAGGCAACGACTTGCCGTCCGTTCAAACCGTTACACCGACCGCTATCAATGAACAGACACAAGGCGAGCGTATTGAATTAGAAAATGTGACCATCACAAACTTGAAATCCGTTAACGATTTTGGAACGTTTGAGTTTTCGGCAACAGCTGAAAACGGTGAAACGGTCACCATTCGTAACGATAACCGCAACGGACTAAACTTCGAACAATTTACGAAGCAATACAAAGAAGGCGATTTAATCCATGTCAGCGGAATCGCTTCAAAGTTCAACGCTTCTTATCAGGTGAAAACACTCGGCTTCGAGAGCTTTGACCTGGTGAATAAGCCAGCTGTCTACGTAGATGTGTTTCCAGGTGTCGTTTCGGAAGGCACTGAAATCACGTTAGCTTCAGGCTGGAAAAACGCCGCTATTTACTATACGCTTGACGGTTCCACACCAACTGCCGCAAGCACCAAATACACAGCGCCAATCGTTTTGACAAAAGATGTAACGATCAAAGCCATCGCCATCACGGACGAAACGTCTGAGATTTTTACTTTTGCTTACACCGTTTTGAAAACAGGGGACTTGAAAATCCGTGATATTCAAGGCACGAATCATTACTCAGATTACCAAGGTGTCGTTGTCAATGAAATCGTCGGTGTCGTGACGCACGTCTACAACTCGGCAAACTTCGTCATTCAAGACATCAATCCAGATGATGATGTGACAACTTCAGAAGCATTGATGGTCAATAAAGCATCAAATGGTCTTCAACTTGGTGACCTGGTTACCATCACCGGAACTGTAGAAGAGCATTTCCAAGAAGGCTATTCAGATGCAAAAGATAATGATTTACCAATCACGCGTATTCGTGCGACTGACGCAACCAAAACAGCGACAGCCGCACTTCCTGAACCCATCATCATTGGAAAAGACGTTCAACCGCCATCTGAGATTATCGATAACGATGGCTTAACATCGTTTGATCCGACAGAAGACGGCGTTGATTTCTGGGAATCCCTTGAACTTATGCGCTTAGCTGTACCAAACGCACAGGTTGTGGGACCACAAAACTACGGCGAAGTGGTCGTCGTTGCTGAAAACTCACCCAATACAGACTTCCATAAACAAGGTGGAATTTTGATTTCAGAAAATGACTACAACCCGGAACGCATTACCGTCGATTTCAACAATGAAAACTACGTAGCCAAGGCAGGCGACTCGTTTACCGGTAATATTATCGGCGTAATGGGCTTCGGCTTTGGTAACTACAAGCTATGGGCGACAGAAAATGATTTGCCAACGCTTAAAGACGGCGGCACGAAGCCGGAACAAACATGGATTGCTAAGCAAAAAGACGAACTGACGGTAGCCGCTTATAATGTAGAAAATTTTTCTGCAGATCCGAGTCATACATCTGATACCAAAGCACAGCGCATTGCAGAGTCGTTCGTTAACGACTTAAACTCACCAGACATCATCGTTATGGTAGAAGTACAAGACAATGACGGCCCGGTTGCATCAGGAAACAGTGACGCAACGTTAAGCTATGAACGGTTGATTCAAGACATCAAAACAGCAGGCGGTCCAACGTATGCCTGGACTGACATCGCACCTGAATACAACAAAGACGGTGGGCAACCAGGTGGCAACATCCGTGTCGGGTATTTGTATAATCCTGAACGCGTAACCTTGTCAGAAGGAACAAAAGGCACTGCAACTCAAGACAACTCGTGGGTAGACGGCGAACTGGCTTTGAATCCAGGACGCGTTCAGCCAATCGCAATGCCAAACACCCGTAAACCAATTGCTGCACAATTTGACTTCCAAGGTGAGCAAGTCGTCGTTATTGGCGCTCACTTAAACTCAAAAGGTGGAGACCAGCCACTATTCGGCAAAAACCAGCCGCCTGTTCTTGGCTCTGTTGCAGAGCGCATTGAACTGGCAACAGCGATTAACGGCTTTATCGCGGATGGACTTAAACAAAATCCAGACTTGAACGTGATCGTTGCAGGAGACATGAATGATTTCGAATTTACACCTGCGCTAGCTGCATTAAAAGGCGATATTTTAACTAATAAAGTCGAAGATGTGCCGGTAGAAGATCGCTTTTCGTATTATTACCAAGGAAATTCACAAGTACTCGATCACTTGCTTGTGACGAACAACTTGGCACAACGTACAGAACTGGATATGGTCCACATTAACGCGATGTTCATGGAACAACAGGGCCGCGCATCAGATCATGATCCGCTACTAGCACAAATTGCCTTCGAAAAACCATCAGTTCCGGGCGAACAACAAGCAAATCCTGACTTTTCAGGTGACCAGGCTGTCGTTACAGCGGGCGAACCGAATAAAGATGGAGAACTTGCCATTACATTTACTGAAAGAAATCTAGTTGAACTGCTGAAGAGCGGCAAAGACTTACGGGTCGACATGCCGACAGCAGCTGTCAGCTTTTCAGCTGAAAACATTCAGCAAATTGCCTCAGCTGCAGGATCAGCATTTGTATTGGAGGTAGTAGTGGCAGACGCAAAAGAAGTCGACAAACGCCCAACTCTTACGAAACAAATCGACTTGTCGGTAACGGATGCAGCAGGAAAAGACCTTGCTTTGACATTCACTTCACCGGTGACACTGGCATTTGACACAACGAAAGACGTGAAAATCCAGTTTGGTGCGCGTGAAGATCGCAAAGGCAAGTGGAAAATCATTCAAGGGAAGTTAAAAGGGTCAACGTTTACACTTCATGTGAACGAGTTAGGAAACTACACAGTCGTTACGAATAAAGGCCAAATAAAGAAAAAATAATACCCAAACAAGCATCCCGTTTGAATCGTGCCTAAAAAGCACGGTTCAACGGGATGCTTTTTCTTTGCGCGCACAAGACCTTTTATCAGCGAGTTGATATAATGAACACAAAAAGAAGCGAGTGAACACGATGAATCAACTCTCGAGCTATAAAAAAATACTGCCAGTTCTTTTATTTTTTGTTGTTGCCATGAGTGCCTGTCAAGCACCAAAAGAGGACACGCGACCAGTTCCAGAAGAAACTGAAATGGTAGAGCAAAGCCAAGCAACGATGATCGCCCATGCTAAAACGCATGTCTACACACTGTATACCGATCTTGAACAAGGTTCGGGTTTTTTGATTAACAACAAAGGGGACATCTTGACCAATGCCCACGTCGTTTTAGATGCATCCTACATCACCGTCAAAAATAGCGACGGTCAAGAGTTTAATGGCAACGTGATCGGTATATCTGAAACGGAGGATCTTGCCATTGTTCGCGTCGCTGAACTAGCAGGCAAAGAGCCGTTAGCGATTAAAATGGAGGCCGTTGAAGTCGGTACGCCAGTCGTCGCAATCGGCAGTCCAAACGACCAAAGCAACACCGCAACAACCGGTGAAATCACAGCAACCGATCTCGATTTTTCGGATCAATACCAATACACAGACCTTTACGAAATGACCGCAGAAATCGCCCAAGGATCAAGTGGGGGGCCGCTCATCGCAGCAGACACAGGAGCAATTATTGGCATCAACTCCATTATTCTCGAAGAAAAACCAGGATCTGGCTACAGCATCCCGCTTTATACAGTCTGGGATCAACTAAGCGAATGGACCGAAAACCCACTGGTTACCGAAGAACAGGAAGTCGTCTTGCAAGATGTTAAAGATGCTTATTTTGCTGAAGATTTGCTGGAAAGTTTTATATCCGCCTACTACGAATTACTGCCTTATTCATTAAACGACGCTGACTCGGCTTATTACTTGTCCTACGTGTTGCCAGGCAGTCAAGCGGAACAGGAAGCAACCCGTTTGATTGAAGAGTATAGCGGACAAAATCGCATGTACGATACGGTTCAACCGACAATTACGCGTACTGAGATTAACGAAGAAAGCGCAGTAGTCACTGCTGAAGCAGAGTTTACTTACCACGAAGAAACTGGCGACAAATCAACAACTGTGTCACATGCAGGTGTTTATACGGTGGTGATTGATGAGTACGGAGATTATCAAATTACGGATATTGTGAATAACTGACGAGCAGGCTCTTGAAGGAGTCTGTTTTTTGTGGTTTTATACACCGCTTGGCAGAGATGGAGCACGTGCCAGCGCTAGGAGTGGTAATTTAGGTTCGAGTTTTTAGTTTTTCTCGGGTTCTGGAAGTCGCCTTCGAGCGCTTGGGCATGGCTCTTGCACTAAGCCGAGAAGAGCACTCGTCTTCGTGCTTCGCCTAGCCCTTGGCGCGCCTCGGCTAGGGAGTGGTGGATGTATAAGTGCACCTATTTTTATGTGGGAGTAGAGGGTGTAAGGTTCTGGAAACACTTGGCGGCGGTGGTGCACGTGCCTTCGCTAAGTAAGATTGAATAAGGGTAATAGGTTTTTTTAGGTTCTATACACCGCTTCGAGCGCTTGGGGCATGGCTCTCACACTAAGCCGAGAAGAGCACTCGTCTTCGTGCTTCGCCTAGCCCTTGGCGCGCCTCGGCTGGGTGTTGGGGGAGACTCAGCGAACTTACTTTTTTTGGGGTGGGTAGTGGGTGTGAAGTTCTGGAGTCGCTTGGCGGCGGAAGTGCACGCGCCTTCGCTTTTAGGGTGATGATTGCCTGGGGCTAGACACAAATGTTCTGCAATTTGTGTCTAGCCCGTTGTCGTCCATGGCTCTCACACTAAGCCGAGAAGAGCACTCGTCTTAGCGCTTCGCCTAGCCCGCGACGCGCCTCAGCTAGGGAGTGGTGGATGTTGTACATCTATTTGTATGTGGCAGTAGAGGGTGTAAGGTTCTGGAGACGCTCGGCCGCGGTGGTGCATGCGCCATCGCTAGAGGTGAAGGAAGAGTTGACGAGGTCTACCCGGGTGGTTGCTATCTGTACATGGGAATTTCACATCTTCATCTGATTGTTTTGCTGTTCTAAATGAACTGGTCACTTCTATACACAAAATTCACTCGTTATTTCAATTTTATAGCTTAGGAAGAAATCGAGAACAGAGCGGTAGATAGTATTACCGGCAAGGCTGTAGCTTTAGCTATCTCCAACTAAATTTTTACATAAAAAAAGAGGACCGGCAAAGGCCTGCTATCAGCAGACGTTCGGGTCACTCTTTTGAGTATCTGATTGGATTAGAAACGTTTGAAGCTGTGGAATTTTTTGCCCCAGTAAGGATCGTCCATGCTTTTGACTTCTGATTTTGCTCCGCCTGCATGGACAAATTTGTTGTTACCGATGTAAATCCCGACGTGTGAGATTCCAGCGCGGTACGTGTTCGCAAAGAAAACCAAATCGCCTGGCTGTGGGTTGCTGACTTTGTAAGTCTCAGCATATTGTGAAAGCGTTGTGCGTGACACGCTTTTGCCTGCTTGTTTAAATGCGTATTGGATAAATGCGCTGCAGTCGAATCCAGCAGTAGTTGTGCCGCCAAATTTGTAAGGAATGCCTTGAAGTTCTAACGCTTCTGATACCACTGATGAAGAAGAAGATGTTTTCGCAGAAGCTTTTTTCACGGTAGTTGAAGTAAGCAACGTGCTTAGTACCCAACCAGATTTGCCGTTAACTTTTACTTTGTACCAAGTCGATTTGCCGACTTTCTTTTGGTGAGTAGCCGTTGCGATTGCGCCTTTTTTAGCCATCGTCACAACTTTGTATTTGGTTCCTGCATCAGCACGAACGTTTGAGTTGTATTTCATTTTAAATGTACCTGATTTTGCAGTTGCTTTGCTGGCAGCAACTTGCTCTATGGATAAATCCGTAGTTACCTGAGATGAAGCGTCGTTTTGGATAGGCTGAGTTGCCTGTGCGTCTGTGGCTGAGTTAGCAAATAGCAATGATCCTGCTGTAAGTAGCGTAAAGAAAAGTTTTTTCATTGTTGTTGGTTCCTCCAAGTTTTTATTATTCACATTCATGAATTAATAATATTTTGCTCTGTCATTTACTATATAGAGAGAACAACTTAAAAACAACGTCAATTCAATTGCAGTTATATTACAGTTGTATAACAAAATGAAAAACGCTTTGGAAACCTTGATATAGAGGGATTTTGAATAGCTATAAAAAACGAAAAAAAGGTTTAATTCTCTGAAAAAGAGCTTTTCATGTCTCGATATAGTTGCTTTGTAACAATTAACATCCTAATAAATCCAAAATTAAAAGTCCTGCCAGCTCTATTTTAGCTACACAAAGCCAAAAAAATACAAGGGAATCTTAGACGAATAGTCTTTTTTTCATCTACTAATACAATACTCAAAATAGCATAAAGAAATAATATTACTATCTCAATAGTGTGAAAAATGAGATTGGACAAATAAATTTGGAACCAATTTTGACAACATTCGAAACGCTTCTTACAATTAGATTAATCAGAAAGTTAGAGGGAGGGACACTAGCGTGAAAAAAATTTTAGCGATCGATGGAGGTGGCGTGCGTGGCATTATTCCTGCAATGCTACTCGCCGAATTAGAAGCAGAAAGTGGAAAACCCATTTCTGAGTTGTTCGATTTGATTGTCGGGGCATCGACGGGTGGGATTTTGGCACTCGGACTTGTCGCACCAGATCTGCAAGATGCTAGAAAACCACGCTATTCGGCACAGCAATTTCTTGGATTTTATATAGAAGAATCTCAAGAAATATTTGATAAAAGTTTTTTTTACAAAGTTACGCGCGGCATCTTCACGAGCCGTTACCATGCACGTACACTTGAAAAAGTGCTGAAAAAGTATTTTGGGCGCACGATGCTCTCAGAAGCGATCAAACCTGTCGTCGTTCCGAGCTATGAACTTCGCGGCCGATTTACTGCTTTTTTCAAAAGTCGTGACGTCCATACAAAGAAAATCGAAAAAGATGTATTCATGCGGGATGTAGCACGGGCAGGATCGGCAGCTCCCACTTACTTTACCCCCAAAAAAATAAAGGCTTATCCAGGTGCAAGCTTTATTGACGGTGGGGTGTTTGCCAACAATCCAGCGATGTGTGCCTATGCGGAAGCAAAAGAAATTTTCCCGGACGATGAAGATTTACTCGTTGTGTCACTCGGAACAGGAAATCCACAGCTGACCATTGAATTTGAAAATTACCGTACATGGGGTCTGCTTAGATGGGCACGTCCACTTTGGTATATCCTCATGGACGGCAGCTCAGATGTTGTTCATTATCAATTGAATTATGTGTTACCGGACCGAGAAGAAAACAAGCGCTACTACCGCTTTCAAATTGAATTGCTGCAAGATGGCAGAGAAAAACTAGATGATGGGTCTCCGGAAAATATCCAGGCCTTGGTTAAACTCGGACAAGAGTTAGTCGACACACGAAAAGAAGAAATCCAAAAGCTTTGCCGGCAATTAGTGGAATCCTAATTTGTCATCAAAATGTATTGGTTCAAAGCTCTGCAACAAGCTAAGATGATAAAAGGAACAAAAAGTGGTGAAACTCTTTCTTCTATAATAGAAGGAGTCGAACTTGTTCTAGTGATTTTCAGTGACACTGAACACGTATCCAATTTAGTTCGAAAAAGGAGATACCCGAAATGGCCAGAAGATACGACTATATGGATTGGCTGCGGGTCTTGTCGATTTTTGTTGTGGTCGGCATCCATGTAGTATCAAAAATTATTAACAATGCTACGACAGATGAATGGATTTGGCATTTTGCCAACGCCTTTGACGCAGGGTTGCGTTGGTGTGTACCTATTTTCTTCATGCTTAGTGGGGCGTTGCTCCTGACGCGCGGCAAAGAAGAAAGTGTTTGGCAATTTCTCCAGAAACGATTGGCAAAAGTTGTTATTCCGTTGCTATTTTGGAGCTTGGTGTACACGCTATACAATATTTACATACTGGATGAATCGTATAGCGCTTATGAAATTTTGGTGCAGTTTTTAACCGATGATATTTATTACCACTTGTGGTTTTTATACACCATCACGGGTCTTTACTTGATGGCGCCTTTTTTGAAACTGCTCGTCATGCATATGGACAAGAAGACGTTTCAAGCCTTTTTGCTGTTTTGGATTTTCTTTTCTAGCTTTTTGCCATTCTTGCCAAAGTTCTTTGACTTTGAACTTGCTTTGGCTGCCGGCCTGTTTGAACCGTATATTGGGTATTTTTTGCTCGGTGCGTATCTCGTGCTGTACCCGGTACCGAAGAAATACTTGCCGACACTTGGCATACTCGCAGCAGTCAGTTATGGGGTGACGGTGTGGGGGACTTATTATTTAAATGTTGGATTGCCGGCGGGCGAGTTTGATGAATTTTTTTATGAGCATTACCGGCCGAATAATTTGTTGATTACGCTGTTTATTTTCATCGGCTTTCAGCATATGGCGAAACGAATCAAACCAAATGCGTTGATCACCCGCATCAGTACAGCGACGTTCGGCATTTATATCATTCACCCGCTTATTCAAGTTTTTTTGAATAGAAGCTTTGGGTTAAATGAAACAACGTTTAATCCACTGATTAGTGTGCCGCTTGTTTGGATCTTGATCTTTGTTATTTCGTTCGGCATCATTTTGGCGATGCAAAAGTTACCGGTTGTTAACCGACTGGTGCCATAGAAACGAGCCAGCCTTTCTGTTGAGGGGCTGGCTTTTAATTTTTGTGGGGTTCTGGAGTTTCTAGGCGGTGGAAAGAACGCGAAATCTTGATAGGTTTGGTGAGGTTCTGGACATCGCCTTCGAGCGCTTGGTGTTGTGTTGGAAGTTGGCCACTGTTTTTTAGGGGAATAGCGAGTGTGAGGTTCTGAAAGTCGCCTTCGGACGCTTTGGGCATGGCTCTCGCACGAAGCCGAGAAGAGCACTCGTCTTTGTGCTTCGCCTAGCCCTTGTCGCGCCTCGGCTGGGTGTTGTGGGAATACTTCATGAGCCTACTGGTGTTGGGATGGGAGTAAGCGTCGGGTTCTGGTGTCGCTTGGCGGCGGAAGTGCACGCGCCGGCGCTGGGTGTTTTTTTGTTGGAGTTCGTTTTGTGGGGTTCTGGACTTCGCCTGCGGACGCTTGGGCATGGCTTTCGCACAAAGCCGAGAAGAGCACTCGTCTTCGTGCTTCGCCTAGCCCTTGGCGCGCCTTGGCTGGGTGTTGGGGAATACTTCATCAGCCTACTGGTGTTGGTTGGGGGTAAGTGTCGGGTTCTGGAGTCGCTTGGCGGCGGTGGTGCACGCGCCTGCGCTTTTTGTGTTCAGATTCGGGATTGTTGGAGGAGTTTTTGTGGGGTTCTGGAAGTCGCCTTCGAGCGCTTGGGGCATGGCTCTCGCACAAAGCCGAGAAGAGCACTCGTCTTCGTGCTTCGCCTAGCCCTTGGCGCGCCTCGGCTGGGTGTTGGGGACGACTTAGCGAACTTACTTTGTTTGGGTTGGGTAGTGGGTGTGGGGTTCTGGAGTCGCTTGGCGGCGGTGGTGCACGCGCCGGCGCTAGGAGTGGGTAATTTGGGTTCGAGTTTTTAGTTTTTGTGAGGTTCTGAAAGTCGCCTTCGGACGCTTGGGGCACGGCTTTCGCACGAAGCCGAGAAGAGCACTCGTCTTTGTGCTTCGCCTAGCCCTTGACGCGCCTTGGCTGGGTGTTGGGGAATACTTCATCAGCCTACTGGTGTTGGTTGGGAGTAAGTGTCGGGTTCTGGAGTTGCTTGGCGGCGGTGGTGCACGCGCCGGCGCTTTTATCGTGAGGCTGGTTTCATGTTCACGTGCTCCCAAGCCAAGGTTCTGCACAACACTTTCAAAAAAGAGTACTTGTGGTTTTTTTGGGGGGATGCATACGCTGTCCTTTTAGGGTGATGATTTTTGCTTTTGACACTTTAGATTTAGGGGGGACGTGGGTTGTTCTCTAAACATAATGGAAATTTATTTATTCTGATATCTTTTTTTGAAAAGACCTTTCTATCTTTGCTGGAAGTGCGTACAATACAAGTAACTAAACACTGGATGCAATTGGCTTTGACGCGTATGCGGACATCTTATATACTGAAATTGGAAACGAATTTATATGTATGTTAAATATTTCTTTTATTTTTGGAAAATTAAACAAATTCATTTGGTTTAGCAAAGGGGGGTTTTTATTGAAAATAGTTTATGGCATGTTGAGCGCGTTACTTTTGTTCACAGCAATGGGGCAACTAACGGTTTCCGCTCAAGATCAGGATGAGAAACGCATGATTATCGTTTATGAAAAAGAGAAAAAGAGCTTTTCGATCGCTGAAAAGACCGAAGATTCTGGTGGTTCTGATGTGGAGGTTTATGATGAAGTGGCGATTGCGTCTGCTATGATGACAAACGCAGAAGCGCAGGAACTTTTAAAAGATTCGTCAGTTCGGACAATTGAGGAAGATATTGTGTTTTCACTTAGTGCGCAAACAGAAGGCTGGGGAATTCCTCAAATAAAAGCACCCGTAGCTTGGAATTCAGGATTTACCGGAAAAGGTGTGAAAATTGCTGTCATTGATTCGGGAATTTCTCCGCATAATGATTTGGTGATCAAAGGCGGGATTTCAACTGCCGATTATACAACTTCCTATTCAGATGACCAGGGACATGGAACGCATGTTGCCGGAATCATTGGTGCCCGCAATAATGGCATTGGCATAAAAGGGGTGGCTTATGACGCTGATATTTATTCTGTAAAAGCTTTTGACTGGGAAGGCAATGCTTATTTGTCGGATTTGATTGAAGGTGTGGAATGGTCAATCGCGAATAATATGAATATTATTAATCTTAGTGGAGGTTCTGCGGAAAATTCCAACGCCTTTAAAGCCGTTTTTGACCGAGCATATGCGAAAGGGCTGTTGATCGTGGCGGCCGCTGGAAATGTCGGTACTTTAAGTGGAAAAGAGGATAATGTGGAATTTCCTGCTCGCTATTCGTCTGTTATTGCAGTTGGCGCATTGGATCAAGATGCTAAACGTGCAGAATTTTCTTCAACAGGACCCGCTGTTGAAGTGATGGCACCCGGCGCATATGTTTTCAGTACGATGACGAGCAATCGGTACGAATATTTATCAGGAACGTCTATGGCCACGCCTTATGTAGCTGGTCAATTGGCTTTGTTGAAGCAAGCTTATCCAAAACTAACAAACAAGGATTTACGTGCGATTATAGCGGAAGAAGCAAAAGATTTAGGCAAAGTGGGCAGAGATCCGCTATATGGTCATGGCTTGATTCAAATTTCTTCCTATAAAGCACCGAGAGTATCGGAAACAAACAATCCGTTACTTAGTTTACGTCCGGACAAGTCGTCAATCACGAGTACAGTCGGCAATTCGGTTCAACTGGCGTTAACGGCTTCGTACACAAAGGGGGAAGTCATCAATGCAGCAGAAACCGCAAAATGGATTTCTGCAGATCCCTCGATTGCAACGGTATCCAAAGGGAAAGTGACGATGAAAGCAGTTGGCAGTACGACGGTAAAAGCGACTGTAGGAAGCAAAACGGTATCGCTGAAAGTAGAGGTTGTGCAAACAGCTAGATTGTTTACGGATGTTTCTGAAAAGTATTTCCCAGCCGTTGATTATTTGGTGAAAAGAGGACTTACCAAAGGTGAGCGTTCGACGCGGTTTGGCATTCAAAGCCCGATCCTGCGTGTAGATGCAGCGATTTGGCTGGCAAAAGAGTTGGAATTAGATTTAGCAGCAGCTCCAGCTTCTAGATTTACCGATGTCCCGGCACGTGCTGTAGCGTCCGTTAATGCGCTAAAACATGCGGGCTACATTGATGGCAAGACGGAGACATTATTTGGTGCTGCGCAAAGTATGACGCGAGGTGAAATCGCATTGATTTTGCAAAATAGTTATGCTTTGCAGCCAACTGCCGAAAAATTGCCATTTACAGATGTCTCTCCACGCTATGAAGAAGCGGTCAATGCACTCGTAGCGAACGGAGTTACAAATGGCGTAACCGCTACACAATTTGGCGTGAGTCAAAATGTAACGCGAGGTCAGCTGGCAATCTTTATTTATCAACTATCTCTTAAATAAGATGGAATTTGATTGGTGCTTAGAAATCGTCTGCCTATGGGTAGGCGATTTTTTGTTGTCTGCATCAGAGTAATTTAACTACTTTTGTAACAATTGTAATGTAAACGTAATATATATTTGACAAAAGAATAGTGGCAAGAGTGTTTTAATATGGTAAATTTAAACTGTCTTTTAGTTTGAAAATTCCGTTAGTTAAACAAGGGGGAGAAAGATTGGGGAAGATACGTTCGATTTTATTGATGGCATTGGTGTTTTTAGTCGCTTTTGGTTCGTTTTCGGCAGGTATACCGAATGTTTCAGCAGCACCGAACAAAACAGGTGCCGGCAACGAAGAATTGCAGCTCAAAAAACCAGCAGTTAAAATACCAGAAACGCTGAAGAACCCGAAAAATCCGAAAAAACAAGTTCGGATTATCGTAGAATTAGAAAGTGATCCAACAATCGAAAACGCAACACGTAAAGGGGTACTTTACAAAGATTTACCTAAGAAACAAAAAGAATCATTAGAAGCAACAGTAAGCACTGAACAAAATTCAATTCAATCGACTATTTCAGAACTTGCTCCAGAGATTACCTATTTAGAAAATTTCACGACGGTTTTTAACGGCTTTTCTGCTGAAGTCGAAGCAGGAAAAGTAAAAGAAATTGCCTCACAAACAGGTGTAAAAGCAGTTTATGAGTCAACCGAATACAAACGTCCGGAAATCAAACCGGAAATGAAATACTCAAAAGAACTTGTTCAAGCGCAACAAGTTTGGACCGATTATAAGTATAAAGGCGAGGGCATGGTCGTCGGCGTAATTGATACCGGCATCGATCCAAGCCATAAAGATATGGTGTTAACAGATGACACATCAGGTGAAATTACAAAAGCCGAAGTCGGTGCATTGCTCGGCGACCAATCCATCGAAGGCGGTCAATTTTTTACTTCTAAAGTGCCATTTGGCTATAATTACATGGACGGCAACAACGAAATTTTAGACCTTGGACCTGAAGCTTCAATGCACGGCATGCACGTAGCCGGTACAGTGGGAGCAAATGGCAATGAGGAAAATGGCGGCATTAAAGGCGTAGCACCAGAAGCACAATTACTGGCATTAAAAGTGTTCGGCAACGATCCGTTGTATCCGTCAACTTACGGAGATATTTACATTAAAGCGATTGATGACTCGATCAAATTAGGAGCAGACGTCATTAATATGTCACTTGGATCTGTTTCAGGATTTGTGGATTCTCAAAACCCGGAACAACAAGCAGTAGAGCGCGCGACGAATAGCGGTATTCTCGTGTCCATTTCAGCTGGAAACTCGGATATGCTGGGATCGGGTTATTTCTATCCTTACGCAGAAAACCAAGATTACGGCTTAACAGGTTCACCAAGTGTTTCATTTGACTCGTTTGGTGTAGCATCATTTGAAAACGATATCATTACAGCTATGAGTTTTGCTTATCAAGCGGACGGTGCAGAAGCTGGACGCGCGATGTACTTATTGGCAAATGATAAAGACCCGCGTGAGTTGCCAGCAGCTTCTTATGAAGTGGCAAGTGCAGGATTTGGTACAGCGGCTGACTTTGCTAGAACCGATTTAACCGGCAAATTTGCACTTATTTCACGCGGCAGCATTGCCTTTGTTGAAAAAGCAACCAATGCGCAAGCAGCAGGAGCAGTAGGAGTTATTATTTACAACAACACAACAGGTACCATCAATATGGCATCAGACCCAGCAGTTACGATTCCTTATATGTCGACTCTTCAAACAGATGGCGTCGCGATGAAGGCGTTAATCGATGCTGGCAAAAAGGTTACGGTTAACTTTGATGGGCAATATTTAGAAACGAAAAGCCCGACAGCTGGCCAAATGAGCAATTTCACTTCTTGGGGACCAACGCCAAACTTGGACTTCAAACCTGAAATTACAGCGCCAGGTGGCAACATTTTCTCAACTTTAAACAATGATGAGTACGGCTTAATGAGCGGAACGTCTATGGCAGCACCGCATGTTTCAGGCGGAACGGCATTGATTTTCCAACGCTTAGATGAACTCGGCCTAGAGGGCGAAGAACGTGTTCAGTTTGCGAAAAACCTGATGATGAATACAGCCAACCCAGTAGAATTGATTGCGGGCGAGTTTGTTTCACCACGTCGCCAAGGAGCAGGGTTGATGCAATTGCATGATGCGCTATCGACAGATGTGACGGTAGTTGAGAAATCAACAGGCGAATCCAAAGTAGCGTTAAAAGAAATCAAAGACGACAACTTTACATTTACCGTCGTAGCAGAGAATTTCTCTGACCAACCGGCAAATTATCAGGTAGCTGTAAATGTTCAAACCGATAAAGTATTAAAAGCAAGCGGCGTCGACGTAACGGCACCAAACGTTGCGGGATCGAACGTAGTGACAGAACAAGTGGTGATTGACGCGCCTAAAACAGTCGCAGTTCCGGCAAATGGCAGCAAAGAAATCATCGTGTCAGTAGATGTATCGGCACTAGAAAAAGATGCAGCCTATCAAGCCTTTACAAATGGCTTTTTCGTGGACGGGTTCTTAACATTAACGGACGTGAACGAAGAAGTGACAGGCAACACACCATTAGTCGTACCTTACTTCGGCTTTAACGGCGGATGGGACGATGCAAATATTTTTGATTACGTGGCATGGAATCCATCCACTTATTACGGCACGACATTCTTAGCAGATGAAAAAGGCAAAACCATTACAGGTGGAACGCATCAACCAGACTTTGTGCCAAGTCAATTCGCCTTTTCACCAAACGGCGATGGTGTCATGGACAAAGTAGTTCCGGTGTATTCATTGCTCAGAAACGCCAAAGAATTTGAAGTGAACGTATTGGACGCGGCAGGCAAAAAGTTGCGGACGATACGCACAGAAGATGAGTTGGTAAAAAATTACGCATCAACTGAATCGTATAATTTCAATCCAGCAAATGGCTGGGACGGAAAAGTGCTTGAAAAAGCAGTAGCAGATGGCAACTACCAAATTCAATTGCGCGCGGTCATCGATTATGAAAATGCGGAATGGCAGTCATTTGAATTCCCCGTCAAAGTCGATACGGTCGCACCAGTAGCGGTCGCAAGCTATAACGCGGCAGCTAAATTAGTAGAAGTTGCAAGCTTTACCGATAACCCACAAGGAGCGGGTCCAGATCGTTGGGAAGTGTTCTTAAACGGTAAAGAACTAACAGAAGATGCAGCAACACCGAAAGACGACTCATTAGCTCCTGGCGTTAAGAGCTACGCAGTGTCAGCTGAGCTAAAAGCCGGTGACAAGCTAAGTGCTGTATTCTATGACACAGCAGGCAACAAACAAGTAGTTGACTTAGCAACCGCGACGCCAGAAAAAGTCAAACCGGTCGTCTTTATCGATAAGCCGGACGTCTTATCCGTACACAAAACAAAAGAAGTGGCGATCGCTGGACGAGTAGAAGACGATTCGAAAATTGTCTCAGTGACCGTTAACGGCGAACCGGCAAAAGAATTTGACGGCAAAACCTTTAGCCACAGCCTGACATTAGCGGACGGTTCTCATTACGTTAAAGTCAAAGCGATTGACGAATTCGGCAACGAAATGGAAATTCGCCGTCAAGTGTTAGTAGACACGAAGCCTGCGGTGATCACATTAGTAGACGTACCGAAAAAAGTCGGTTCTGACCAAGACGAAGTGGAAATCACGTTTAACGTCAAAGACAATTTCGACGAAATCAGTGCGTATTACTACGACGATGAGATTTTCGCACAAAAACTAACAGCACCATACGAACTGAAAAACTTCAGTAAAAACATTACAACAACCGTACCTGTACTAACCGATGGCGCAAACGAGATCAAACTCAAAGTCGTTGATCTGGCTGGACATGTTACAGAAAAAACGTTCACCATCACGAAAAAAGCCGGGAAACCGGACAAGCCGGGGAAACCTGAAAAACCAGGAAAACCAGGAAAACCTGAAAAGCCAGGAAAACCGAATAAGAACTAAATGAAAAAAAGCCGGAAGCTTTGCTGCTTCCGGCTTTTTTTTATTGAATTGAATTGCATGAGAATTGTTTGGGTGCCAGGCACCAATTACTGGATTTTTATCAGTTCGTAGAAAACTTTACCATCGAAATCGACCGTTTTAACATTGCCGAATCCTTCGACCATGTAATATTTGTAGCCCGTGTCGTGTTTAACTGAAGGATCAAATGGAACCGTAACTTCAGTAGCGTTAGTAAACGTTTTATAGCCGGTCTTGACGGTTACATTTACACCAGTAATTTTACTTTTAGGTGCGAAAGGATTATCGATGTTGAATACTTTCCCTTTTTGGATAGGGTAAACCAATTCAACTACATATTCAGAGTACGGATAGCCAATAGCATACATGTCGTCGGTTTCGTTTTCTGTATAGAAGATGTCTTCCTGGTTTTTAGTGTAGTTTTCCCAAAGAAACCCGAGTGATTCGCCAGTTGCTGCGAGCTTAGAATCTTCCGTGTAGCGAGAATTTAATGTCGTGCCATCGTCTAAACGGTATGAATAAATCTTCGTTTTATCACGCAAGTAAGAGTTTTCCATATGCGTATCATTTTTGAAGACAGGCTCTAATCCACGCGCAAGAAATGCAGAAAACTGACCGCGAGTCACAGCGTCTAAAGGACGGAACGTTTTGTCAGGATAGCCGACCGCGATATTGTAACTAACGATTTTGTTGATTGACTCAAATGCCTTCATGTTGCTTGAAACATCTTTAAAGTTCAATTCAGTTGAAAGAGGTGTCGTGAAAACATTCCCAAGGACAATCGCCATATCGCCGCGAGTCATTTTTGCATCGGGACGGAACGTTTTATCTGGATAACCGTTCAAGTAACCGGCTTTTTGCGCAGCGGCAATATACCCGCTCGCTTTACTGCTTTTACTCACATCGGTAAATTGAGTCGCTTTTTGAGTAACATCCAATCCTTTCAGCTTGCCAATCATAATCGCCGCTTCGGCGCGAGTGACAACGTTATCGGGACGGAACGTGTTGTCATCATAGCCCGTAATGAATTTCTTGCCAATCAGGTAATCGATCTCGTCGTGAAAGCGGTAGTTTTCTGGCACGTCAGATGCAGCCAAAGCAGGTGTAGCGATCAAACTCAAAGCCAGTACAGTGCTACATAAAAACAAAGTTTTCTTCAAAGTTATCCAACCTCTCCAAGATCTATAGTTAATTCCATTTATAGTATACCCACTAAATGTCCTTAAATGGGTTTTTTTATGAAAAAAACTTAAAGTAGTGTGAGAATTGTTTGGGTGCCAGGCACCAAATACGCTATTTTTACTCATTCAAACAAAAATCCATCACCCTGCATTGTGAAATTTTTGTAAATACCTCCTATTATTTCGGTTGTCGTATATAATGGAGTTGTTCGACTATTCGATTAAAGGGAGATGGAGAAATGACGTTTGGCAGAAAAGCTTCTATGATTCTGGTGGCACTCGTTCTGGTGCTTAGCGGATTTTTCACTGCAAGTCCTAGGGCAGCGGCAGCGAACGAAGTGACGAGAGGCGAGTTTATTCAGCATTTGGTAACTTCTTTAAAAGTAGAGTTAGGAGACGGTTCGACGATCAGCTTTAAGGATGTCGATAAAAAACTCGCTCCCTACGTGGAAGCGGCATACAACTTAAAGCTCACAAGCGGCAAGTCAAAGACCGTATTTGCACCAAACGAAAAATTGTCTCGTGAGCAAGCATTTTCAATCGCTTCACGTGCAGTGATAACCGATAAAGTATATTCAACGGGATTGCTTGGCGGGTTTAAAGATCGCCATTACTTCAGTCAAAGTCTGTTAAAAGACTTGGCAAAAGGAGTGGGCATCGGTTTATTGGTCGGATACGGAGACGGTACGGTAAAACCATCCAAACCTGTTTCTCCGGGCGAAATGCGGGCCATTGTTCAGCGTTTGCTGAAAGAATATCAGCCAGCAGGCAGTAAGAACGTCACATTGCGCATTTTGGGAACATCTGATTTACACACAAACTTTGTCAATTACGATTATTACCGAGACCAGCCATCAAACAGTTTAGGTTTAGCTAAAACAGGGGTCTTAATCGAACAAGCACGCGCAGAAAACAGCAACTCGCTGTTATTTGATAACGGGGACTTGATTCAAGGAACGCCATTTGGCGGGTATAAAGTATCCGTCGACCCCATCGAAAAAGGAGAGCTGCACCCTGCTTACGCAGCACTCAAATCACTTGATTTCGATGCTTCAACTTTAGGCAATCACGAATTTAATTTCGGATTGGATTATTTGGACGAAGCACTAGACGATGCACCGTTTCCTGTCTTGAATGCCAACGTCTACGATGCCAAGACAAATAAAAACCGCTACAAGCCGTACACCATTATCGACAAACAAGTCGTCGATGGAAAAGGTAAAAAGCACACCATTCAAGTAGGCGTCATCGGAGTTGTTGCTCCGCAAATTATGAAATGGGACCGCGCGCATCTTGAAGGGAAAGTTACGGCAAAAGATGCAGTCGAGTCCGTTAAAAAATTCCTTCCTGAAGTGGAAAAAGCGGGAGCAGATGTAGTCGTTGTGTTATCCCACTCTGGAATGGGGGATGAAAAATACGACGTCGGTGAAGAAGACATCACCTATCAACTTTCTGAAATTGACGGCATCGATGCCATCGTCACAGGTCATAATCATGACGTATTCCCTGGATCGTACGGGGACTTGAAGAACGTCGACCAACAACAAGGAACGATTAACGGCACACCTGTTGTGATGCCGGGTAACTTTGGTAGCCATTTAGGCGTTATCGATTTACAGCTTTCTCCAAAAGGAAAAAACTGGAACGTTGCATCCGGAAAAGCGCAATTGCGCAAAATTGACACCGAATCAGACATCGTTTCACAGCAAGTGATTGATGCAGTCAAAGAAACACACGAAGCAACCATCGACTATGTGCGCAGCCCAGTCGGTGAAACCACAGCACCCATTAACAGCTATTTCTCATTGGTCAAAGACGACCCATCTGTTCAAATTGTCAACAACGCACAGAGCTGGTACGTCAAACAGCAAGTAGCAGGAACAGCCAACGCAGACTTGCCAATTTTGTCCGCAGCAGCACCATTTAAAGCAGGCGGACGAAACGGCGGAAATTATTACACCGATATCAAGACAGGCGAAATCGCCATTAAAAACGTCGCCGATTTATACGTCTTCGACAACACCATTTATGCCTTGAAACTAACCGGTAAAGAAGTGAAAGAATGGCTAGAAATGGCGGCAGGGCAATTCCAACAAATCAATCCGTCAGCAACAACAGAACAACCGTTGATCAACACAGACTTCCGTACCTATAATTTTGATGTATTGGACGGCGTCACGTACGAAATCGACGTCACGATCCCTGCAAAATACGATGCAGAAGCGGCACTCGTCAATCCAACTTCGAACCGCATCAAAAAGCTTTCTTATAACGGAGCGCCTGTAACCGATACACAGGAATTCTTAGTCGTCACAAACAATTACCGCGCAACAGGCAACTTCCCAGGCGTAACCGACGCCAAAGAAGTCATTGACTATGCCTATGAAAATCGCCAAGTCATCATCGACTACATGCTTGAAGTCGGAACAATCGACCCAGCAGCCGATGATAACTGGAAGTTTGCACCGATTGCCGGCAACCAAAACATCACCTTTGAAACGTCAGCTAACGCACAAAGCCTCATACCAGAAGCGAGCGGCATCACTTACGTCGCACCATCTGCCAATGATTTCGGTAAATACCGCATCGACATTAAGTAACATAAAAAAGCTTTCCGCGAGTCGCGGAAAGCTTTTTTGAATTGTTTGGGAGTTGTTTGGGTGCCTGGCACCCAAACTCATTCTAGCTCGTCCGCTAACTTTCGAACCATCGCCAAATGCTCTTCGATATTATCTTCCGTCACCCACACACCAAAATCTTCGGGCACCTCGGCATGTTCACCTTGTTCCAAACGCTCGGAAATCAGTTTGCCGATTTCTGGATAAAAATGGTGGCCGTCGTAATAATTCAAAATGTCATTCGTTACATCATTGGGGTACATGAAATTCCAGACGCCACCGTATACAGCGACCAAGTCACGGAGCCACATTTCGTATTCGTCCAGTAAGCCGGTTCCGACCAGCGACTTGAACAACTCTGTTGAAATCGGTGTCGTGTAGACAATTTTTTCAGCTTCTGGGTGCGTATCGTGAACTTTTTGCATGATTTCTTTGTAGCGCGAATAATAAACATAATGATCGCCGTAAAACGTATTTTCAAAACGCGTAATTTTAGCTGCCGTGTCGCGTTTGGTTTCTTCTGCCGTCAGCTTTTTCGCAAACGCATCGCCTTGTCGATTGTACAAACGGTCCGCCGTAATGTCGTCCGCTGCCGATAATTTTAAGTTATCAACCGCAAAACCAAATGTGTCAAAGGACAGCAAATTTTTTGCCCGGTAAAAAGGCTCTTGCACTTTTGTCTCATAGCCCGTAATCGCACGGGCATCTTTTGCCTGTTCTTCACTCGATTTGAAAAAATCGACACCAATCAAAACCCGCTCATAATCCGGATGTTGATCAAAGGCATAAAGCAACATCGTATAATATTCGCGCATCGATAAATTGGCAACGGCGTAATTATAAACGGTCCATTTTTCAAACCCTGACGGCTGAACATACGTGCTACGGCTACTGCCAAGCAACAACGTATCGGCATCTGTCGGGTCATAAAGCTGTTGCGCGGTTTTTTGTTCCCGCTCGTCCGCGACAATTTGCACATCGTTCAACCCATGCGCATGACCATAATGCCACAAAGGATCTATCCAAAAGTTAAAAGCAGCAACAGCAAACGTCAGTGAGGCGAAAATCGCCATGACGGCAAAGCTAAATTTTTTATCGTTCATGGGATCATCTCCTAAAAGTTAAAGTACAAGAATTCACTAACTTGTTGCAGCTGCATGACGCTATAGAAAAGCAGAACAGCAATAAAAACAGCCATACCGGCATTGCGTTGCTTTTGCTCCATAATTTCAACAGAATTTTTCGCAAAGAACGCCAGCGCCAACCCAATCGCTAAAGTTAACGCAACTTCGATAGAAGACGCAGAAAACGGCAGCTTCAGCAGCCAACTTTCATCAATCGATGGCAAGAGCGAAGCCAATCCACTCGGCAAGTAAAAGCCGTTAAATCCGAACATCGCCTTTAAAACCGTCAACGCATCAGCCAAGGTCAATGCACGGAAAAAGACCCAAGCAAGATGGACAAACAAGAACGTCACAATCCAAGCGGACACGTTATTCATACGGTGGCCGGTGCCTTTCCACCAACGGCAAATGACACTGGCAAAGCCGTGCAGCGCCCCCCAAATCAGAAACGTCCATCCAGCACCGTGCCAAATCCCACTAATAAAGAAAATAATCAGGATATGTAAATACGTGCGAGTAGGTCCTTTTCGGTTGCCTCCAAGCGGAATGTAAATATACGTCGTCAAGAAATGAGACAAAGTAATGTGCCAGCGTCTCCAGAAATCTTGAATATCCAATGCTTTATAAGGCGAATTGAAATTCAGCGGCAAGCGAATGTTAAACAACAGCGCCAGCCCAATCGCCATATCCGAGTACCCACTAAAATCGAAATACAATTGCAGCGTATAAGACAAAGTCGTAAACCAACTATCCACAAAAGTCAGCGAACCGACATTGCCATAGCCTTGATTGGCCCATTCCGCAAACTGATCGGCAATCGCCACTTTCTTAAAAAGCCCAATCGCAAAAATCAGCAAGCCTTTGGAAATATTCTCATAAACGATGCGGTAAGAATCCTTAGACGAAAACTGAGACATCACTTGGCGGTGATGAACAATCGGTCCCGCGATCAATTGCGGGAAAAACGACACAAACAACCCGTAATTCAAAAAATTATATTCTTTCGTTTCCAACCGGTACGAATCCACCAAATACGCAATTTGCTGGAACGTATAAAAACTAATCGCCAGTGGCAACAAAATATTCTTCAAAACCAAATCTTCACTAAAAACCACATTGATGTTTTCAACAAAAAAGTCGTAATACTTATAATAACCAAGCAGCAACACATTAAACAAAATCCCGGCAGTTAAAATGCCTCTCCGGAAAACGCCACCCCGATCACGCCCAAGAAAAGCCCCAATCGCATAATTGAGCAGCATCGAAATCAAAATCAGCGGCAAATAAGCAGGATTCCAATAGCCATAGAAAAACAAAGAAGCAACCAGCAACCAAGTCTTCGCAAACGGAATATGGATGCGCCCAAGAACATAATACAAAATCCAAACAATCGGCAAAAACAAAAAGATAAACTCAAAAGAATTGAAAATCATGTCCAGACACCTTCACAATACTAGAATTAATCGCTTAAAAGCATGCTCTAAACGTATAAAAAATTTTAAAAAAGCGAGAAGCAAAAACCCCGAACAACCTCTTCGCCAAACCTCACCCAGCCCAACAGAAACGCGATCACCATTCCGCAGCAACCAAGTAAAGTTTCATAACCCATCTATTATAACGTGAGAAAAATCTATTGTCATGAAATTGTTTGGGTGCCTGGCACGAATTACCACATTTGTACTACCCAACACAAGAAAGTATCATCAAAAAACAGATGTAACGAATCTCAAAAAAACAAAACCATCTCCACACCCACCGCCGCCAAGCGATTCCAGAACCCCACACCCACTACCTAACCCAAACAAAATAAGTTCGCTGAGTCTATCCCCCAACACCCAGCCAAGGCGCGCCAAGGGCTAGGCGAAGCACGAAGACGAGTGTACTTCTCGGCTTTGTGCGAAAGCCATGCCCAAAGCGTCCGCAGGCGAAGTCCAGAACTCCACAAAACGAACTCCAACAAAAAAAACACCCAGCGCCGGCGCGTGCACCACCGCCGCCAAGCGACACCAGAACCCGACGCTTACTCCCATCCCAACACCAGTAGGCTCATGAAGTATTCCCACAACACCCAGCCAAGGCGCGTCAAGGGCTAGGCGAAGCACGAAGACGAGTGCTCTTCTCGGCTTTGTGCGAAAGCCATGCCCAAGCGCCCGCAGGCGACTTCCAGAACCCCACAAAAAGAACTCCACAAGAACCCCACAAAACGAACCCCATAAAACGAACTCCACCAAAACTCAACATTCAAAAAACTCCCACATAACCCCAAAACAGAAAGCCATTTCACTAAATCTGGGAATCATGATATGATAGCTTAGTTAATGTTTAAAATCAAAAGGAGAAAATGTCTATGAAAATTGCAGTATTACTGCCTTGCTACAACGAAGAAATGACCATCGGCAAAGTGATAGATGACTTTAAAAGAGAACTTCCAGAATCGACAATATACGTCTATGACAACAACTCGAAAGACAAAACCACAGAAGTCGCGCTAGCCCACGGTGCAGTCGTTCGCCAAGAACCTCGCCAAGGAAAAGGCAACGTCGTGCGTTCCATGTTCCGAGAAATCGATGCGGACGTTTACGTCATGGCAGATGGCGACGATACATACCCAGCTGAATTCGTTCACAACATCATCAAGCCCGTCATTGACGGAGAAGCCAACCTCGTCATCGGCGACCGGTTATCCAATGGGACGTATTTCAATGAAAACAAACGAAAATTCCATGGCTTCGGCAACACACTTGTCAAAAACCTGATCAACGGCTTATACAAAAGCAACATCACCGACATCATGACCGGCTATCGTGCATTTGACCGCTTGTTCGTCAAATCACTGCCAGTCACAAGCCCGGGTTTTGAAATCGAAACCGAAATGAGCATTCACGCACTGGACAACAACTTCTTGATCAAAGAAGTCGCCATCGATTACCGCGACCGTCCAGAAGGCAGCGAATCAAAACTGAATACCGTACAAGATGGCATCAAAGTACTGCGAATGATTTTTACCTTATTCAAAGACTACAAGCCGTTACTATTCTTCTCGTGCTGGGCTGCCTTGTTCTTTATCTTGGGACTAGCTGCGGGAATTCCTGTAATCGTCGAGTACGTTCAAACTGACTTTGTGACGCGCGTACCGTCCGCGATTTTAGCAGTCGGCTTAATGCTGTTGTCTATGTTGGCATTTGCTTGTGGCCTCATACTCGACACCGTAGCGGGCACGCATCGCAAGCAATACGAACTCGAATTAATTCGAATTAGCGACCGCATCAAAAGCGAGAAAACTTTATGAAAAAAACGTACCTACTAGGTGCTGCATCTTTTGTTGCAGCACTTTTCCTTGCTTTTACTGCCATTTTTTACTTTCAGCCAATCCGGAATGCCCATCCTTTACTCATTGTTTTTGTTACGCTCGTGCTGTTCGGCTTACTCGTATACAGTCGGTCGTTCGTGCACACAGTCAACGGATGGACGCGCGCTAAAAAAATCAGCTTAGCTATTTTCATGCCGCTGTTTACCGTGTTAGCAGGACTCAGCTTACTTGGCGACCAGCAATACTTAGCCGACAACCACTGGCTCGTTAAAACCGCTGTTTATCTCGGTTTGTTTTTAACGATTGCACTCGTCGTGCTGTCCATCATCAAGCTCTTGCTCAGCATTCAAACGCCAGCAGGTGAACAAAAAGTATCGCCGTTTTATGTGCTGCTTTACATGTTGCCGATGCTCGGTGCGTCACTGGTCATGTTTATCGCCTTTTATCCTGCGGCCATGACGCCCGATTCGTTATCGCAATGGGAGCAGTCCGAAACGAAAGAATTTACCAACTGGCATCCCGTCATGTTCACATGGCTCATTATGTTCTTACGAAAAATCTGGGATAGCCCCGGCATCATTGCGTTGTTCCAAATTGTTGCGTTGGCCCTGACCATGGGCTATATGGGTTATCTAATGAAACGCTTTAAAGTCAACACCTGGATCCTTTGGGCGGTGCTAATTGTCGCGGCGATTGTGCCCGTCAATTCCATCATGTCGATCATTATTTGGAAAGACGTCTTATACAGCACGTCGTTGTTGTTCTTTTCTTTATTAATTTTACTGCTCGTGAAAACAAAAGGACTGGAAACGAAAAAAGTTTCGTTCGTCTTGTTATTCCTGTTAGGCTCGTTTATGTTGGTGTTTTTCCGCCATAACGGGTTTCCGGTATTCGTCATCACCATGATCGCGGCACTCATTATGTACCGCCGCATGTGGAAGCAATTACTGCCGATGACACTCGGCATTATCATCATTCACCAAGTCATTACCGGTCCCGTGTATACTGCACTGGACGTGGTCGATTCCGATCCGCAAGAAGCGCTCAGCATCCCAACGCAGCAAATCGCCAACATCGTCACCAAAAATGGCGACATGACCGAAGAGCAGCGCGAATACATCAATCGCCTTATGCCGCTCGAACTGTGGCCTGAGAAATACAACCCGTCTAGCGTAGACCCGATCAAATTTTCATGGGGCGAATACGATCGCTGGGTCATTTACGACGATCCGGCGCAATACGCCAAGCACTGGGCGCAGCTGGTCCTTCAAAATCCAGGACTTGCCGTCGAAGCCTTTCTCGACGAAACGTCCTTAGTGTGGCAGATGCGACTCGAAGAAGACGGTCACATGAACCGCTTCGTCACCAACATCTATTATGGCAATGAATTCAATCTACTCAATCAAGTTATTTACCCAAAAGTGACCTATAGCGCGCAATTGTATTTGAAAGTCGACACAGAAGCAGAAGAATTCTTGTGGCGCCCGGCGGTGTACTTGTTCTTTATCACCTTGTTCCTGTACGTTGCGTATCTACGCAACAACTGGCGCGTGTGGTTGATCTTGTTGCCAATCGCCTTAAACACAGCGGCCGTTATGGCAACCATGCCCGCTCAAGATTTCCGTTATTTGTTCAATGCGTCGCTCTTTTTCTACGCCGCCTTGCTAATCAGCTTGCTCAATTTCGACGACAAGGGTGGGTCTCTGCGTGAATAAACCCGAAAAAACGGCTCCCATCGGCATCTTGTTGATGATTTTCGCCGCCATTTCCACAGCAACGGGTCAGTTGCTATGGAAACTGTCTGACGCGATTCTGGACGTGCACATGCTCGGCGGTTTCGTCTTGTACGGCATGGGCGCTGTGCTCATGACCGCGGCATTCCGTTTTGGCAAGCTGTCCGTGCTGCATCCATTACTCAGTCTCGGTTACGTCATCGCCATTTTTTACGGAACGCTGTTTTTAGACGAAGCCATTACGTTTAATGTTTCGATGGGCACTTTGCTCATTTTGATCGGGGTTATCGTCATAGGGGGTGACAGCGATTAATCTGTTATTGGTCTTGTTGTTAGTCGTCATGACGTGGGTCGGTGCATTTGGCGGCTTTTTCCTAAAAAAAGCGTCGTCGTTCAATATCAACATGGAGCGCAAAGCATTTATGCTGCGCTTGCTGTTTGGGGTTTTCCTCTACGGCGTCAGCGCCATTTTGAACATTGTGGCGTTGAAGTTCTTGCCGTATACGATCGTGTTCCCGTTGACGGCGATCACGTACATTTGGACGATGCTGATTTCTTATTTCCTCTTAAAAGAACACATTGGCACACGCAAAATTCTAGGTGTGTTGCTCATTGTGACGGGTGCATTCGTGCTTGTCAGTTAAGAAATAAAAGCTGCAGAAAGACTTGGCATTGCCGAGTTTTCTGCAGCTTTTTTGTGTGGAGTGGGAGAGAGTGATTATCGTTTTTGAGGAGTTTTGGAAGTCGCCTTCGAGCGCTTTGGGCATGGCTTTCGCACAAAGCCGAGAAGTGCACTCGTCTTCGTGCTACGCCTAGCCCTTGGCGCGCCTCGGCTGGGTGTTGGGGAAGTCGCAGCGAACTTACTTTTTTGGGGTGGGTAGTAGGTATGGAATTCTGGACTCGCTTGGCGGCGACAGTGCACGCGCCGGCGCTTTTTTTTGTGGGTTTTGGGATTGTTGATGAAGTTTTGAGCGGTTCTGGAAGTCGCCTTCGAGCGCTTTGGGCATGGCTTTCGCACAAAGCCGAGAAGTGCACTCGCCTTCGTGCTTCGCCTAGCCCTGGTCGCGCCTTGGCTGGGTGGTGTGGAGACTTAGCGAACTTACTTTTTTGGGGTGGGTAGTGGGTGTGGAATTCTGGAGTCGCTTGGCGGCGGTGGTGCACGCGCCGGCGCTTTTTGTGTTCAGATTCGGGATTGGTGGAGGAGTTTTTGAGGCGTTCTAGAAGTGCACTCGTCTTCGCGCTTCGCCTAGCCCCTGTCGCGCCTCGGCTGGGTGTTGGGGGAGACTTAGCGAACTTACTTTTTTGGGGTGTGATAGTGGGTGTGGGGTTCTGGAATCGCTTGGCGGCGGTGGTGCACGCGCCGGCGCTTTTTGTGTTCAGATTCGGGATTGGTGGAGGAGTTTTTGAGGCGTTCTAGAAGTCGCCTTCGAGCGCTTTGGGCATGGCTTTCGCACAAAGCCGAGAAGTGCACTCGTCTTCGTGCTTCGCCTAGCCCCTGACGCGCCTCGGCTGGGTGTTGGGGGAGACTTAGCGAACTTACTTTGTTTGGGTGTGATAGTGGGTGTGGGGTTGTGGAATTGCTTGGCGGCGGTGGTGCACGCGCCGGCGCTTTTTTTTGTGGGTTTTGGGATTGTTGATGAAGTTTTGAGCGGTTCTGGTGTCGCCTTCGAGCGCTTGGGGCATGGCTTTCGCACAAAGCCGAGAAGAGCACTCGTCTTCGTGCTTCGCCTAGCCCTTGTCGCGCCTCGGCTGGGTATTGGGGGGAGACTTGGCGAACTTACTTTTTGGGTTGGGTAGTGGGTGTGGAATTCTGGAGTCGCTTGGCGGCGGTGGTGCACGCGCCGGCGCTTTTTGTGAGGCTGGTTTCATGTTCACCTGGGGCCAGGCACAAATGTTCTCCAATTTGTGTCTGGCCCGTTATCGTCCCTGTGTCGGACTCAAATGTTCCTTAATTTGTGACCGACACAGCGTTTAATGTGAAATAAGTCAAGCGCTAACTATAAGGAATTTTGACAACACAAAACCAAAGATCAACTGGAATAAAATTGAAATCGACAATCACAGAACAGTAATGAAGGCATTTCTCCG